>NZ_CM132929.1:1345000-1682382 GCF_054031195.1 Algorimicrobium bowmanii | reverse complement strand
CAAGTTAAACTTTGATAGATTGTAGTAGTTTGTATTAATACTATCAACCTCCACATAAGTATTAAATAATGGGTTTTTATTATCAACCTGAAGTGAAATTTTATCAGCGAAATAATCAAACAATTTAATTTTAGGTGATTTAAATGTCAGTTTAAATTCTTCTTCTTTACTTTCAACGTGACCACGGATATATGTATTTGCTCCCAACTCGATGTCTGGAACAAATACTTCGACTATTTTATTATATATATTGAAATTAAAATCAATATACTGATCCGCTAAAACCTTATGGGGAATATAATTCGCGTAGATACTACCTACGGCATTTTCAAATAATTTACCAATATCTTCAAATAGAAAAACACCGCTTAATTGTCCTGTAATAATATCGGGGGAATTAACATGTATAGATCGCACCTCTTCTTCAAAGGATGATGTAATTTCAAAATCATCAAAATAATAAGTGTCATACTCGTTTGTATATGAAGTATTATTAAATTGAATATTACCAACAACATTATTTACAGTTGTTCCTGTAGCTTTCATATTTACGGTTCCTTTAAAGAATGAAAGACTATCGTTTTTTACAAAATTCATAGCCTTCAAATTAGCATAGGATACATCGGCAACAAAATCGAACTCGTTTACCTCTTTAGAAAAATCGGCTAACCCATTAAAATTCAGTTTTAAATTATCATCGTTAGATACCAGCTTACCATCATAAATATTATCACCCAACTTACCTGAAACCTCTATATTATTATACTCATACCCGTTATAAACAATAGAATAAACATCCCCTAACAACTTAGTATCTAAACCTTCTACTGTAAATCCTTTACCATTTACATCTAGGTTTAATGATGTAACACCCCATTGTGGGTTTTGCATAAATTGACCTAAATCAAAATCTTCAAAAACTATATTACCTTTATATGTGGCGTTATCCACATCATTAAAGGTTTTCATTTCTAAGTTAGAGTCAATAAAACCTAAATCTGTTTGAATTTTAAGGTTCGCTTTAATATTAGTTGTAGTAACTTCAGACTGTCCCGTAATTGTAAAATTCCCTAACCTATCAAATGCAGACGGGATAGACTTCCCAAGCACATTTGGCAACAAGGCCTTTAAATCGCTATAATTTGATGATAAGTTGCTAAAATCACCATTCATATAAAAATTACCATCTGCTTTATTAAACAAGTTCTTAAAATGAATATCCCCATATATACGACTACTATTGGTATTTAATTTAAGATTCTCTAGATACATGTCGTTGAGCGTTCCTGTTACTTTAGTGCTAAAAGCAGCACGTTGGTTTACCCCAAACTCGTTATAAAACGTGTTTAGCTCATTCATAGCAATATCTGCTTCAGTAAAATTAGCATCTACTTGAACCTTATCTGTGAAATACTGAAGGTCTTTCCGTTTGTAATTAAATTTCACACTACCCTTTAAAACCGAATTCTCTGTTTTAATATCTAAGTTATCAAGAAATATCTGTGTTTTAGTATAGGAGAAATTAGTAACTAAATTTTTCATTTTTAACCCCCGACTATCATCAAAAGCAAGCGTATTAATACGAGTACTCACATTCGGGCCATTAATTAATAAATTAGTAGCATTGGTATAAACGTTTGTAAATTCTAATATTTTAGGAACTTCGTTATTTTCATTTATCATTCTAAAAATACCATCTTTAATAGTCACATCACTAGACGACATTAAAAAAGTACTTCTTTTTCTTGTTGGCTGATCCTCATCAAAACGCGCTACAAACACATCTAAATTGGTATCTGTTTCACCTTTGTAGGTTATTAAATTAAAAACAACGCCTTCCAAATCAATATCACCAAATACCAATTTACCATTGTATAAATTTTTAAAACTTAAAATGGATGTGTTCAATTCGGTAGCACTTATAAGCGTATCTTTTTTAAAATCACGAATAAGAACCCCTTTAAGTTCCACATCACCATTTAGTTGCAATCCTATTTTATCAATATTAATATTGGTTTTAAAATCAGAATTTATACGTTCTGTTACATGATTGGCTATACCCGTTTGTACTGCTGGTAGAGATAATAACAGCATCAAAATAATTATGAGTAACAAGATTGTTACTACAATTCGACCGAGTATTTTGAAAAATTTTTTGATACGTTTTTAAAGTTATAACTTTGGAGTCAAAATTAACAATTATTATGCCCAATTATTAGAAATGGCGACAGAAAATATTTACATACTAGGAATTGAGTCTTCATGCGATGATACTGCAGCTTCCGTAATGCTAAACGGTCGTATTTTAAGCAATGTTGTTGCAAGTCAGAAAATACATGAAGCTTATGGCGGTGTGGTTCCTGAATTAGCCTCTAGAGCACACCAACAAAACATTGTACCTGTTGTAGACCAAGCCTTAAAAAAAGCAGGCATAACTAAAGCTGATTTAAATGCTATAGCTTTTACTCGTGGCCCTGGATTAATGGGCTCTTTATTAGTTGGGACTTCGTTTGCAAAATCTTTAGCTTACGGATTAAATATACCGTTAATTGATGTGAATCATATGCAAGCCCATATTTTAGCACATTTTATAGAAGAAGCTGACTTTGTAAAGCCTCCATTTCCATTTTTAGCCATGACAATTTCTGGTGGACACACACAAATTGTTAAGGTAACCAGCTATTTTGAATTAGAAGTTATTGGTGAAACTATAGATGATGCTGTAGGCGAAGCATTTGATAAAAGTGGTAAAATATTAGGATTAGGCTACCCTGCTGGACCAGAGATAGACAGGCGCGCCAAATTAGGAAACCCAAAGGCTTATAAATTTACAAAACCAAAAGTAGATGGCTTAAATTTTAGTTTTTCTGGTTTTAAAACAGCTGTTTTATACTTTATACAAAGGGAAACCAAAAGCAATCCAAATTTTATACAAGAAAACCTAAATGATATCTGTGCTTCTATTCAGTATACCATTATAGGTATTTTAATAGATAAACTTAAACTAGCAACTAAGGAAACAGGTATTAATCATATTGCTATTGGCGGAGGAGTTTCTGCCAACACTGGTATTCGTGAAGCCCTTAAAAATGGGGAGCAAAAATTTGGTTGGACAACCTATGTACCCAAATTTGAATACACTACAGATAATGCTGCAATGATTGCAATTGTTGGTTATTTAAAATACCTTGAAGGAGATTTTAGCTCACAATCTGTCATGGCATCACCACGCTTAAAAATTTAAGTGCTTGTTTCTGTTAAAAATTTCTATAAATAGTTTTCAGGATTTATAGAATACTAAACTTATTTTTACTTGCTTTGTATGAAAACCACCCCAACTATGTATAAATTAACTTTAATTTTATTTTGTGTAACAAGCATGTTATACGCTCAAGAAGCGGTAGTACCTGAATTTGATGACGTTGAAACTACTGAAGATGCTGAATTATATCTTAAGTCCAATCGTAAAAAAGGTAATAAGTTAATTACGTTTAACGAGCAGAATCATGATACAGGAGTTGCTAAAAAATTATTCAACAGTGGTTTTGCTACAGTTGAAACTCAATTTGAAATAACACGATACAAAGTCGTGAAGCGTGAAAAAAACACCTACTATCGCGCCAGTTATATTTTTATAGACGGTAATAAAATTGATGCTGAAAATGCCGAGAATTTAATTAAAGAGATTACTCAAAAATATAAAAAAGGTATTGCTTTTAGCAAATTAGCTCAGCAGTACTCAATGGACAACAACGCTAACAGGAATGGAGATACAGGCTGGTTCACACCTGGAACTTTTAATGCAGACCTAGAAAAGGTTATTATTAATGTCCCTACAAGTCAGCGTGATTTATTTGCTTTTGAATTAAAAGAAAAGTCTTGGTATTACTTAGTGTTAAACTCACATGAACCGCAAGAGTTTAAAGAAATTAAAGTGCTAAAAATTGTTGAAAAGAAATAAATATGCAACTGTTTTACAATTCACAAATATCTGAAACAACTGAAGATTTTACTTTTGACAAAGAGGAAAGTAGACATATTATAAAAGTGCTTCGGAAAACGGTTGGAGACACACTACAAATAACCAATGGCAACGGTTGGTTGTTTACTGCAGAAATAACAGCCGATGCTATAAAAAAATGTGCTTGTAAAATAATACATAAAACGTTACAAACGCCACCTCCTTACCAATTACATTTAGCAGTTGCTCCAACAAAAATGAACGATAGATATGAGTGGTTTTTAGAAAAAGCTACCGAAATTGGCATTACAAGTATTACACCTATTATTTGCGATCATAGTGAGCGGAAAGTTGTCAAGCAGGAACGATTTGAAAAAATCATTCAATCGGCAATGAAACAATCATTAAACTGCTACTTACCTACCCTACATAACGCAATTTCTTTTTCAGACTATATTAATAAAGAACACCAAGGTTTCACCTTTATTGCTCATTGTGAAGAACAAGAACGAAAGTCTTTAAAAAATAGTTTAACACCTAATTCCATTATAACTATCCTAATTGGTCCTGAAGGAGATTTTAGTGTTAAAGAAATAGAAACTGCTATAAAAAACTCTTTTATTCCTGTAACTTTGGGTAATACCCGTTTACGAACAGAAACAGCTGCTATTGTAGCTTGCCATAGTGTCGCTTTTATTAACGAATAACTTATGAAACACTACATAACATTACTTTTTATATTTGCAACGTATAGCCTTTTAGGACAAGAAATTGCTGTATTAAAATATAAAGGTGGTGGCGATTGGTATAGCAACCCAACAGCACTTCCTAACTTAATAAAATTCTGCAACCGTAGTATTAATACTCGAATTCAAGAAAAACCTGAAACGGTTGAAACTGGAAGTATTGATATTTTCCAATACCCATTTGTTCATATGACAGGGCATGGAAATGTTTATTTCAGTGAGTCAGATGCTCAAAACTTACGTAATTATCTCATTTCAGGCGGGTTCTTACATATAGATGATAATTACGGAATGAAACCTTACGTTACTAAAGCCTTAAAAAGTGTATTTCCGAATTCCGAATTAATTGAGCTACCAGCCAATCATCCTATTTTTAACAACGTATACAAGTTTCCAGAAGGTTTACCTAAAATTCATGAACATGACGGGTTACGCCCACAAGCTTTTGGTATCTTTCATGAAAATCGTTTAGTTGTTTTATTTACTTTCGAAAGTGATTTAGGTAATGGTTGGGAAGATGAATCCATCCATAACGACCCTGAAGAGGTGCGTGAAAAAGCTTTAAAAATGGGCGCTAACATTATCACTTATGCTTTCGAAAATTAAATTCTAAAAAACATGCAGCTTACGCATTATAATTCTAAATTTAACGAACAATCATTACCAATAACCATTGTTTGCGATACCATTACAAATGCACCAAATATTGGTAGCTTATTTAGAACAGCTGATGCTTTTGGTGTAGAGAAACTTATTTTTTGCGGCTCTAATATTGAGTTTGGTAGAAAATCAGCCAAAACATCACGAGCCACAGAAAAATATGTAACGGCAGAATTCAATAAAGATATTTTAGAAACGGTTAGCCAATTAAAACAACAAGGCTATTATATTATAGCCTTAGAAATCACACAGACTAGTCAGCCTTTAAATCAAGTTACATATCCAAAAAATAAACCAATTGCTTTAATTCTTGGAGCTGAGAATTTTGGTGTTTCTGAAACGGTATTAAAACTTGCCGATACCATAGTCCACATAAACATGTTTGGAAAAAACAGCAGTATGAATGTGGTTCAAGCTACTAGTATTTGTTTGTACGAAATTAGCCGGCAAATTGTTGAAAATTAATTATTAGGCTATTCCATTGCAATCAGTATATTTGCGACATGAATTCAAAAGAACTTGCAAACGGTATTTTAAGAGCTCTAGGCTATATAGTAGCTATAGTCTTATTGTTATATTTTTTATATAAAATTGAATCGGTAATTGTTTACATAGCCATTTCTGTTGTGATCTCCTTATCAGGGCGCCCTATTGTTGCTTTTTTAAGAAACCGTTTAAAGTTTAGCAATTTATTAGCCGTTGCTACAACCATGATATTACTTCTTGGTTTAATTGTAGGCTTAGTTGGTATCTTCATCCCTTTAATTGTTAAGCAGGGTCATAACCTTTCACTTTTAAACATTGAATCCTTACAAGATACCGTTAAAACATTATATAATGAGTTTGCATCGCATTTCAATATGCAAACCTTACATACCAATCAGCCCTTACGAGAAGCCGGAGTTTTATCTAGCATTGAATTTGGAGCTATTCCAGAATTTCTAAACTCTATCATCTCAGGGTTAGGGAGTTTTAGCATTGGTTTATTCTCTGTATTATTTATATCCTTTTTCTTTTTAAAAGACAGTAAACTGTTTGAAAATAGTATTCTAACAGCTGTACCAGATTATAATGTAGACCGTGTTAGAAACTCTATAGAGAAAATTAAAGATTTACTTTCTCGCTATTTTGTTGGACTTGTTTTTCAAATTACGGTATTATTTATCATTTACATGGTTGGTTTGCTTATTGTAGGCGTAGAAAATGCCGTTGTAATAGCTTTCTTATGTGCTCTTATAAATCTAATCCCGTATTTAGGTCCTGTTATTGGAGCATGTATTATGTTATTACTAACAATGACTAGTAATTTAGGAACAAGTTTTAGTGAAGTTATACTTCCAAATACAGTATATGTTCTTATTGTTATAGCCATCGGACAACTGATTGATAATTTTATCAGTCAACCCATTATTTTCTCGAGAAGTGTAAAATCACATCCTTTAGAGATTTTTCTTGTAATTATTATTGCAGGATTACTATTTGGTGTTGTAGGAATGGTTATTGCTATTCCTACATATACAGCTATAAAGGTTGTTTTAAAAGAGTTTTTATCAGATAATAAAATTGTTCAGAGTTTAACTAAAGGCTTATAATACATTTTGAATGAAGCCATTCTAAATACCGAAAATCAAGCGTTTATATCAGAAAATTTAGACGCTGAAACAACCACGTTACTCTTTAAAAAAGCTCCATCTGATAACGTTTCAATTAAAGAGTTAGTAGAACAAATTGAAGCAAAAAAACGCTGTAAAACAAAACTACCTACATGGTATAAAACAGTTGATATTTACTATCCAAATAAGTTAAATATCGAACAAACATCTTCCGAATTAACAGCGCAATACAAATCAGAATTAGTTTCAGGCAACTCCTTAATAGATTTAACTGGTGGGTTTGGGGTAGATTGTTACTACTTTTCAAAACAAATTAATAGGGTTGTACATTGTGAGATAAACCCAAATTTATCAGAAATTGTTTCTCATAATTTTAAGCTATTACAGGCTAATAATATAACAACTATAGCTACAGATGGGCTGAAACATCTAAAAACTCAGGAAACACCTTATAATTGGGTTTATGTAGATCCTTCTAGACGTCATGACAGTAAGGGAAAAGTATTCTTTTTAAAAGACTGTTTACCAAACGTACCGAATCATTTAGATTCTATTTTTGAAAAAACAACTAATTTACTTATCAAAACCTCCCCGTTATTAGATATTAGCTCAGGCATAAAGGAGTTACAATTTGTGAAGGACATTCATATTGTAGCCGTTAATAATGAGGTTAAAGAATTACTTTGGGTATTAGAAAAAGACTACCAAGGCTCTATAAATATTAAAACTTGTAATATTTATAAAACTAAAAAGCAGCATTTTAATTTTGAATTAAACAGCGAAATCAATCAAATAGCTAGCTATAGTTTACCTTTAAAGTATCTATACGAACCTAATGCAGCAATTTTAAAGTCGGGCGCTTTTAAAAGTATCTCGGTCCTATTAAAATTACACAAATTACACCAACACACACATTTATACACCCACACGGAGCTTATTGATTTTCCTGGTCGTCGTTTTGAAATAGTATCGCAAATGCCTTTCAACAAAAAAGCATTTAAAAAATCAGGGATTCGTAAAGCCAATATAGCCACTAGAAATTTTCCGGTTTCCGTTTCTGATATTCGAAAAAAATTACAAATTTCCGATGGTGGTGAACAGTATATATTTTTTGTAACTAATGAAGATAATCACCGAATAGCATTAATTTGCAAAAAAGTAAACACATAAAATACGGTATATATACCGAAAAATATAAAGAGAATGTTAAAAGCAGTATTATTTGATATGGATGGGGTTATTGTAGACACCGAGCCCTTACACCACAAAGCCTATTATGGCATGTTTAAAGCTTTAAATTTAGATGTAACAGAAGCGCATTACCAATCATTTACAGGGCAATCAACAATTAATGTATGCAAACAACTATGTACGCATTTTAATTTAGAAAATGCCCCAGAAGAGCTCGTACAGATTAAACGAAATATTTTTAAAGACCTATTTGTAACCGATAGCAGTTTACAGCTGATTGACGGTGTTTTAGATTTAATAAAAGATTATCACAAAAACGGTGTGACGCTTATTTTAGCCTCTTCTGCTTCTATGCAAACTATTGAAAGTGTATTTAAACGTTTTGAATTAGATCAATATTTTAAAGCCAAATTAAGTGGTGCGGATTTAAAAGCGTCTAAACCACATCCTGAAATTTTCATCAAGGCAGCAGAAACATCTGGCTTTCCAAAATCGAATTGTTTGGTAATTGAGGACTCTACCAATGGTATAAAAGCAGCAAATTCTGCAAATATTTTCTGCGTTGGATATAAGAGTTTACATTCAAAAAATCAGAATTATGATACTGCGAACTTAGTAATTGATGATTTTAAGCATATTTTTTTCGAAAAAGCTAAAAACCTCTTACATACTCAATCCTAGTAAGTTATTTCAATAAAATTAAAGATTCAGACCTGTTTTAAAAAAAATTATTGAAAAAGTTCCAAAAATAGTTGCGTTCTTTCTAAAGGTTAATTACATTTGCATCCGCATTAAAAGAACGTTCTTTTATATTTAATGGAGAGGTGCCAGAGTGGTAATGGAGCAGATTGCTAATCTGTCGACGCGTAAGTGTCGCCAGGGTTCGAATCCCTGTCTCTCCGCATTTTTTTAGATAACCGTTTTTTCGGGGTGTAGCGTAGCCCGGTTATCGCGCCGCGTTTGGGACGCGGAGGTCGCAGGTTCGAATCCTGCCACCCCGACAATTATTACATGAGGGCTCTTAGCTCAGCTGGATAGAGCACCTCCCTTCTAAGGAGGCGGTCGAAGGTTCGAATCCTTCAGGGCTCACAAAAAGCTTCACTATTTTTAGTGAGGCTTTTTTGTTTTTATAAACCTTATACTCCCCTACTTCCAACCTCATTTTTATTAGATATCAACTATTAATAATTTACTCATTATTAATTAATTGTATTTTTCTATATTTGAAATGGTCCCTTTTTTAAACTTTATACACCTGATACGTGTTAGGTTAAGCAAAACATACGACTATCTTATTATCAAACCACAGAAATATGAAAAATGACAAGAAAAAACTAACTTCCGTATCGGGAAGACCGATTGCTGAGAACCAAAATGCTAAGACTGCCGGAAAAAGAGGTCCTATGCTTTTAGAAGATTTCTGGTTTCTTGAAAAATTAGCACATTTTGATCGTGAAGTTATTCCAGAACGCCGAATGCATGCTAAAGGTTCTGGTGCCTTTGGAACCTTTACTGTAACACATGACATAAGCCAATACACAAAAGCTAAGATATTCTCTGAAATTGGTAAACAAACCGATTTATTTGTACGATTTTCTACCGTTGCAGGTGAACGTGGTGCTGCCGATGCTGAAAGAGATATTAGAGGTTTTGCAATTAAATTTTATACAGAAGAAGGTAATTGGGATTTAGCAGGAAACAATACGCCCGTTTTCTTCTTAAAAGACCCATATAAATTTACAGACCTAAATAAAGCTGTAAAACGTGATCCGCAAACAAACTTACGTAGTGCGAATAATAATTGGGACTTTTGGACACTTCTACCAGAAGCACTACACCAAATTACCATAACAATGAGTGAACGTGGTATTCCTAAAACCTACAGACACATGAATGGTTATGGTAGTCACACTTTTAGCTTTTTAGATAAAAACAACAAACGTTCATGGGTGAAATTTCACTTTAAAACTGCTCAAGGTATAGAAAACCTATCCGATGCAGAAGCTGAGAGTTTAGTTGGTAAAGATAGAGAAAGTCATCAAAGAGATTTATTTGACGCTATTAAAAATGGCGAATTCCCAAAATGGCACCTTAAGGTTCAAATTATGCCTGAAGAAGATGCCAAAGACTATCGTTTTAACCCATTCGATTTAACAAAAGTATGGCCGCATTCTGACTATCCGTTATTAGATGTTGGTGTGTTAGAACTTAATAGAAACCCTGAAAACTATTTTGCCGATGTTGAGCAGGTTGCTTTTAACCCAGCCAATGTGGTTCCAGGTATTGGATTTTCGCCGGATAGAATGCTTCAGGGACGTTTATTTTCTTACGGTGATGCACAACGTTACAGATTAGGTGTAAATCACTACCAGATACCTGTAAACAAACCTAAATGTCCATTTCATAACCCACATCGTGATGGAGCCATGCGTGTAGATGGTAATGAAGGCTCTACACTTCACTACGAACCAAACAGCTACGGACAATGGGCAGAACAAAAAGAATATGCCGAGCCTCCTATGCATTTAGATGGTGACGCCTACCATTATGACCATCGTGAAGATGATGATTATTACACGCAGCCTGGAGACCTTTTTAGAATTATGAATCCAGAGCAACAACAGCTACTGTTTGATAATACAGCTAGGCAAGTTGGTGGTGCAGCTAAATTTATACAAGAAAGACATGTAAGTAATTGCTATAAAGCCGACCCTGAATATGGTGCTGGTGTAGCTAAAGCATTAGGATTAACTCTTTCGGATATCGACTTATCTTAATAAAGTTTTTTAGAAGCAAATACAGCTACCTTTAGTTGTATTTGCTTTTTTTATACCCTAACCTCCCCTACATTCAATTATCTGATTGTATAAATAAGATAAAAGCAATTATGTTTGCCGCTATCAATTAAAAAATGTCATCTGCCACCCCTAGATTGTTTGAATTTATTTAAATTCACCTACAATCTCAATACATGCTCTACAAAAAAACCTATGCCAGATTTAAGAATAGCCGTTTTCGAAATTTCATAAAACGTCATGAAAAATATGCACCAGTAATTTTTTTTATTGGTGGATTTATTTTTGATACATTAACATTAGGCCGTATTGACCGATTGTATGATTTAACTGTGCTATGCTTACACATGTCAGCCCTAACACTATCATTATACTTTTATAATCTTGCTGGCGATGGTAAATGGAAAACAACTTTCTTATCAAAATATCTAGATTATCTTCCTTTAGCTATTCAGTTTTTCTTTGGCGGTCTATCAAGTGCATACGTCATTTATTTCTCTCGGAGTGTTTCGTTATCTAAAACGATGTCCTTTTTCATAATTTTGGTAGTTTTATTAATTGCCAATGAGTTTCTAAAAAAACGTATTTCTAATAAGTACTTACAGTTTAGTGTCTATTTCTTTGTGAGTTTTACCTTTTTCACATTTATGATTCCTGTATTTATAAGTAAAATGAATACTTCAATCTTTATACTTTCAGGGTTAATAAGTTTACTATTAACACTAGCATTAATAATTTTCATATACCGAAAAAGCCCTAGTACACGAGCTGAGATAAAACTTAAAAAACTACTCAGTATCATTTTTACAATGTATGCCACCATTAATATATTTTACTATTTTAACCTAATTCCTCCCGTTCCATTAGCTTTAGAAACAGGTTTAGTGGCGCATCAGGTAAAGAAAACAAGTCAGGAATACTTAGTTACTTACGAACGTGATGATTGGTATATTTTTTGGAGACAACACCGCTTACAATTTATACACCAACCGCAAGAATCTGTTTATGTGTTTACCTCAATTTTTGCACCCACTCAAATTGAAAAATCTATTATTCACCGTTGGAAATGGTACAACCCTAAAACAGAAACATGGAAGGTTATGGATGAAATAGGCTACCAAATAACAGGTGGTCGTAATAAAGGTTATCGAGGCTTCACTTATAAAAACAACATCAAACAAGGCCAATGGAAAGTAGATGTTGTAACTCATGAAGGCTTAGTTATTGGCGTTATAGATTTTGAAATTATTATGAATACAAATTTAAAACCTAAACGAATTACTGAGCGCCATTTTTAATGTGTAGCATTAACAAAATTAACTAAATACCTAGAAGTTTTAAAAACTCAAAATAGTCGGACTCCTAAATCATAAAAAAAGGCCAAAAGCCTGTTATCTTTCTTTAAAAAAAGGCATTTTTCGTAACTTGCATCTCTATAAAAAGAAAGACTATGCAAGACGAAAAAATGCAAAAATATATTACAGATGTAATTCAGAATATGCCCTCAGATTGGTTGCGTTTAACAACCCATCGTTTAGATATTTATGATGAATCTTTAGCTAAAACAGAATTTTTAAATCAGTTTGAAACTCTATATAAATTAAATAATGCTACCACTGAATCCTTAAGTGAATTACCAACAGCATATGATTATATTCGTTTAGGGCATCCCCTATCCTGCGTGCTAGAATGGACACTTGCTAATATTAACCAGTTAGAAGCTAAACAAGTTATTAGTTTTTCATCTATGACAATACCAGTAATGGCCATTTTGAGATCTAATTTACTTAAAAATAAAAATACACGTATTGCTTACAGCGGTTCATTACCAAGTTGTTTCAACTCTGAATTATTAAAACGCGTATATGGTTATAAGTTTGAATTAGAACAGGTAAATACGCCTTCAGAACTAAATACATTTAATGGAAGTACAATTTTTGTAAATCACCAAGATACCTTAGGAAAAACAGATTTACATAATCATGTTGATTTTTATGTAAATCTTTATGATCATTTGGGAAGTATCCTACTAGTAAATAATCAGGTTAACACTAATTATATTTCCGAAATTCAGCATGTTCGTCGTCGTGAAACTATTGCTATGACACCTGAAAATGCGCATTTAGCCTTAAAATCTTTAGTATCAGCTACAGCTTTTGATACAGATAAAAATGATTTTGAAGCCAACAAGAATAAGGTATCAACATTAATAAATAGTATTACAGGCACCACAGGCAAACCTTTAGTTGCTTCTAGTGGCTTATCAATTCAGTATGCTATTATGATGGGATTAGTGGATGACGCTCTTAAAAATAATCCGGGGAAAGCCATTAAATTTATAGTCCCCCCTAACTGTTATGGAGGGACAAATGATCAAGCGAGACGTGTAGCTGCCGCTTTAGATTCTGTAGAAATAGTAGACTTACCTGTTGATGGTGATAACGACATGGTTCAAAGTATTGATAGCGTGTTAGAAACTATAGCTAAAGAAGATGCTATTCCATATATCATTGCTGAAATCCCAACAAACCCACGCGTTGAAGTACCTAATCTTGAAGATTTAAAAACAGCTTTAACCAAAGTTAGAAAAACAGCTTCAGGAAATATTGCAATAGATCCTGTTTTTATTTTAGATCAAACCTTTTGTCCTAATGTGCACTTTTTAGGTGAAGGAGAAATCCTTTCTAACGTTAGAACAATTTCGTTTGCTAGTGGCTCTAAATTCCCTAGCGGTGGAAAATGTACAGCTGGTTATTGTGTTGGAAATACGAAAACCAATGCATTAATGACTGAAATAGAAACACATTTACACCTTTGCGATAATGAAGCAACTGCTCTTCAATATGAATTATTAGCAGAACAGTTACCTTCTATGAATCAACGTATAGCTGATGCTTATACCAATACCCGTAATTTTGTGAACTTTATTCACGAAGTATTACCCGAAGCAAAAATCAATTTTGTATCAGAAGAATTAGCTGAACAAGGTTTTACCCCCTCTGTTTTTTCATTAGACTTACCAACAAAAGGTAATACAGCTGAAGAAAAGGAAGCCCATAAACGAGCTTTAAATCTGAAGCTCATTAATTTAATGATTACTGAAATACCTAATGAAAGTAAATTTTGTGTAAGCTACGGACAGTTAAAAGGTTGTTACTGGACCATTCCAGCTACATCAACTCAAGGAACCACCAAAGAAGGTGATAAAGATTATATTGTTCGTGCCTCGTTATCTGGAAATATGGATATGGACCATCATAAAAAGGTTTTTATAGACTTTATAGAAAACCATATTTTCACGAAGTAAAGCATTAAACAGATTGTCGTTTAAATCACATAAAAAAAGCCCAAACTAAATGTTTGGGCTTTCTATTTTTATAAATATCTAAACAATTATTTTAGGTTTTTTATTCCCATATTAAATAAGGTAAATGCCTGGATATCTACTTGTTCATTAATAGTTGCTTCAGTAGATTTTCCGGCTCCATGCCCCGCATTAACTTCAATTCTAATTAAAGTAGGATTATTTCCTGTTTGCTTCGCTTGTAATTCAGCCGCAAATTTAAAACTATGCGCTGGAACAACTCTATCATCATGATCTCCTGTAGTAACCAAAGTTGCAGGATAAGCTACACCTTCTTTAACATTATGTACAGGTGAATATCCTTTTAAGTATTCAAACATCTCTTTATTCTGTTCTGCTGTACCATAATCAAACGCCCAGCCTGCACCTGCAGTAAATGTATGGTAACGTAACATATCTAACACGCCTACTTGTGGTATAGCTACCTTCATCAAGTCTGGTCGTTGCGTCATAGTTGCACCAACTAATAAACCTCCATTAGAACCTCCTTTAATAGCTAAGTAATCTGAAGAAGTGTAATTTTCATTAATTAAGAATTCAGCTCCAGCTATAAAATCATCAAATACATTTTGCTTTTGCATTTGGGTTCCAGCATTATGCCATTTTTTACCATACTCACCGCCACCACGTAAATTAGCTACAGCATAAATACCGCCATTTTCTAACCAAACAGCATTTGCTATACTAAATGAAGGTGTTAAACTAATATTGAATCCTCCATATGCATAAAGTATTGTAGGATTTTTACCGTTTAATTCCGTTCCTTTTTTATAAGTAATAATCATCGGTACTTTAGTACCATCTTTTGATGTATAAAATACTTGTTTAGACTCGTAGTCTTCAGATTTAAAATCAATATTTGGCTTCTGATAAACTTCAGACACACCAGTTTCAGGGTTATAACTATAAATAGTTCCAGGTGCTGTATAATTAGTAAAAGAATAATATAAAGTAGTTGCTTCCTTTTTACCTCCAAAACCACCTACAGAGCCAATTCCTGGCAACTGAACATCACGAACTAAAGTACCATCAAAATTATACTGTTTAACAACAGATACAGCATCTTTCATATATTCAGCAAATATATACCCTGCTCCTTTAGAAACCGACAATACATTTTCTGTCTCAGCAATAACATCCTCCCAGGCATTCTGATCCGGATTGTTGATATTAAACTTAGCAATACGTTTATTTGGCGCTTCAAAATCGGTTACTACATAAAAATCAGCTCCTTCATTATGAATAACACCATTACTACTATCAAAATTAGATACTACTGAAACTAAAGGACCATTAGTTTTTAAATCCTTAATATATAACTCATTTCCATAAGTTGAATTTGCAGCTGTGATAACTAAATAATTCCCATCATGTGTAACAGATCCGCCTACGTAACGTCTTTTTTGAGTATCACCAAAAACAATCGTATCTTGACTTTGTGGTGTATTTAACTTATGATAAAACAGACGGTGTTGATCAGTTTTTGCGGACAATTCACTGCCTTTTGGTTTTTCGTAACTTGAGTAATAAAACCCTTCGTTTTTATACCAAGACATGCCACTAAATTTCACGTCAATTATAGTGTCACCAACAATTTCTTTAGTTTCTGTATCTAGTACAATTATTTTTCGCCAATCACTTCCGCCTTCAGAAATAGCATAAGCAGCCATCGATCCGTCCTCTGTAAAACTTAAACCTCCCAGTGAAGTAGTGCCGTCTTCCGAAAAACTATTAGGATCTAAAAATACTTCTTCAGTACCTTCAGCATCTTTTCTATATAAAACCGATTGATTTTGAAGTCCATCATTTTTATAAAAATATGTAAAATCTCCTTCTACAAATGGCGCTGAAATTTTCTCATAATTCCATAACTTTTCCATACGCTCTTTAAGTTGGCTGCGAAATGGAATTTGATTTAAATAATCAAATGTTACATTGTTTTGTGCCTTTACCCAAGCTTTGGTGTCTTCAGCATAATCATCCTCTAACCAACGATAGGGATCTTTAACAGTACTACCAAAATACGTATCTACTGTATCAACTTTTTTAGTTTCGGGGTAAGTTACCGCCATAGTTTTAGATTCATTTTCGATTTTGTTTTGGTCGTCTTTACACGCTACTAGCGCTGTAATTGCCAAAACACAAATTAGTGATTTCCTCATATTTTATTTGATTTATTAGAGTAACTAACAAAAATAAGAGAATTAATTGTTAAGATATGTTAAAGCATGATTTTCAAATGCATAAAAACAACTTTACTCAGGGTATTCAATACGCAAATGATAGATATTGGTAAGCTTCTGTTTTAGAATTTTTTTAATAGCTTGTATTTCTTTAAAAGTAATATTAGCATTTAAAAACTGATCATCTCGCATTTGTTTGTTTAATATATTTTCAACAAAATCATCAATTTTAGTAGAAGTTGGTTCTTTTAAACTTTTTGAAGCCGCCTCTACACTATCACACATCATTAAAATTGCTGTTTCTTTACTGAATGGTTTTGGACCTGGATACATAAAATCTTCAATTTCTAAATCGGCGTTACGCTCTTGTTCCTTCATGTAAAAATAATACACAACACTTGTACCATGATGTGTTCTAATAAAATCAATAACCCGATCTGGTAAATTATTTTTACGCGCTATTTCTATACCATCAATAACATGATTAACAATAATTTGAGCACTTTCTTTTGGTGATAATTCATCATGCGGATTAATTCCTGTAGATTGATTTTCGGTAAAATAAGTAGGGTTTTTCATTTTACCAATATCATGATATAATGCGCCTACACGTGCTAACATTGCATTGGCACCAATTTCGTTTGCTGCAGCTTCTGCTAGATTAGCTACGTTTAAAGAATGATGAAAAGTACCAGGAGCTTTGTTTGATAATTCTTTAAGTAGATTTGAATTGGTATCCGATAATTCTAATAATGAGACATCTGAAACCAAACCGAATAATTTTTCATAAACATAAATTAATGGCTGTACGAAAAGAGTGGCTAAACCACATAAAATAAACAGCCCAAAAGTTTCCCACTTTAAAGTTTCTAAACTCCCTTCGTGAATAACGAAAAAAGCAAAATAAGCCACAATATATACTAAGGTTATTTGTCCAACAGATATAAACAGATTAGCACGTTTATAGAGTTCAGAAACCGTTAAAATAGTAACAATTCCTGCTAGGATTTGCAAAAACATATACTCGTAACTATTGGGTACTACTAAACCTAAAAGCAACACCGTAATTACATGCGTAAATAAACCTAGTCTTGAATCGAAAAAAGCCTTAAGTACTAATGGCAGTATACAAATTGGAACAACGTAAATGTATTGAGAATTATAATTTACTACTAAGGTTGTTATGAGCACCATAAAAGCTACGTTGAAAAAAATAAAAGTAACTTTCACGTTATCCTCAAAAACAGACGAACGGTATTTGCGTAAAAACAATAGCAATATTAATAATGCCATAGCTACAAGAAGTGTATAGGCAAAAACAATCCAATTATAATTGGATTTACTCCAAACCTGAGATTCATATTCAGATTCTAAAGATTTTAAAATTTGAAATTTTACCCCTTCAACAACTTCTCCCTTAGAAATAATAAGTGTTTCACGTTCTACACTACCACGGGTGTAGGCTATTTTACTTAATTCCTCCTGAAGTACACGTTGGGAAAATGCTTTATTATAAGTTAAACTCGGTTCTACAAGATCAAAAAACAACGAAATGAACTCTGTTTTAAAGTCTATTAAATTATTACTCTCTAAAACTTTAATAACAATATCTGACAGTTCATCTTCTTTAACCAACTTATCAAATTGGGTTTGTGCTTTTTCAACCCGCCCCTCTAGCAGGACTACTTTTTTAGAGTTTTTATAACTATAATCGTCATTTAAAACTCCAAAACTGTAGAGTTTATCTATAATTTGAATTCCTGTATTTCTTAAGGTATTTTGCTTAGAAAGTGATATAGAATCGGAAAAAGCACTTTTAAATTCTCTCTGAAAATTATTAGAAACACTTTTTTCTACACTCGTATCTAAATTAAAGTACAAGGGAACATTATCACTTATTTCTTGTTTTTCCGATGTAATCTCAGCATCGGTTTTTTTAATAGCAAAACTAAACGGTGCGTATAAGTTTTCTGATTGCCAAGGTTTTCCTTTTTCAAAATTATATTTAAATTTTCCACTTTTAGGAAATAAATACACGATTAAAAAAGTTGTACATACAAAAAGTAGCAGTTTATAAGCTAAAGCATGGTTTCTGTAAAATACATTAATAAAGTCTTTCATAGCAGGCCGAAATATTTTCAAATGTAGTAAAATATAGTCGAAAAATTATGACTGTATAAAATGCTAATCATTCTACATTCTATTAAAAATTGATTAATTTTGTTGCAATCAAAAAATTAAACGTAAAAAACATGAGTAAAGAAGTCGTTATTGTATCAGCAGCTAGAACTCCAATTGGTAGTTTTTTAGGAGCTTTATCAACTGTACCAGCACCTCGATTAGGAGCTACAGCTATAAAAGGCGCATTAGATAAAATCAATTTAAAACCAGAATTAGTTCAAGAAGTTATAATGGGGCATGTTGTTCAAGCCGGTGCAGGTCAAGCACCAGCAAGACAAGCGGCTATTTATGCAGGAATTCCAAATACAACTGGTTGTACAACTGTAAATAAAGTTTGTGCTTCAGGAATGAAAGCTGTTATGCAAGCTGCTCAAGCTATTGCTTTAGGTGATGCTGAGATAGTTGTTGCAGGTGGTATGGAAAACATGAGTTTAATTCCACATTATATGCATGGCAGAACTGGAACTAAATTTGGACCAATAAAAATGGAAGACGGCATGCAACGTGATGGTTTAGTTGATGCTTACGATCAAAATGCTATGGGTGTTTGTGCCGATGCTTGTGCTACAGAATATAAATTTTCTAGAGAAGACCAAGATGCTTTTGCCGTACAGTCTTATTCTCGTTCAACAGCGGCTTGGAAAGCAGGTAAATTTGACAACGAAGTTGTTCCTGTAGAGGTTCCTCAACGTCGTGGTGATGCTATTGTAGTAGATACAGATGAAGAATTTACTAACGTAAAATTAGATAAAATTCCTGCATTACGTCCTGCCTTCACTAAAGAGGGAACTGTAACTGCCGCTAATGCTTCGACTATTAACGATGGTGCTGGAGCGATGGTTTTAATGAGTAGAGAAAAAGCTGATGAGCTTGGATTAAAAGTTTTAGCTACAATAAAAAGTTATGCTGATGCAGCTCATGAACCAGAATGGTTTACAACTGCTCCAGCTAAAGCACTTCCAAAAGCTTTAGATAAAGCCGGAATTAATATTTCGGATGTTGATTTCTTTGAGTTCAACGAAGCTTTTTCAGTAGTTGGTTTAGCTAATATGAAAATCTTAGGTTTAAATGATTCGAATGTTAATGTAAATGGTGGAGCTGTTTCTTTAGGACACCCGCTTGGATGTTCTGGTGTTCGTATATTAATTACATTATTAAATGTTTTAGAACAAAACGATGCAAAAATTGGTGCTGCAGCTATTTGTAATGGTGGTGG
Organism: Algorimicrobium bowmanii; assembly: GCF_054031195.1. Next base: position 1,662,472 of record NZ_CM132929.1, on the reverse strand, counting down.
TGGTGCTTCGGCTGTTGTTATCGAAAGAAACTAATACCCTATTTTTTGCATGCAATATGGAGTTTGTAATTTAAGTATTGTTCCTTTACGATCGGAACCCAGTGATATGAGTGAACTTGTTTCGCAAGTATTATATGGCGATCATTTTAAGGTGCTTGAAAAACGTAAATTATGGAGTAAAATCCGCCTAGGCTTTGATAATTACGAAGGCTGGGTGGATAATAAACAATACCTTGAAATTACGCAAGAACAGTATAATAGATTACATTTAGAATCTCCGAAATTGTCAACAGATTTAGTTGAATTTATTGAGGATTCTGATAATCACTTATACCCTATTCCTTTAGGTGCTAGTCTAAACGGATTGGATATATTAAACCATACTTTTGAAGGACAAACTGTTTCTGGAGTATTAGCTAAAACGCATATCTTACAAACTGCTTTTAGTTATTTAAATGCCCCTTATTTATGGGGAGGTAAAACACCTTTCGGAATTGATTGTTCGGGTTTTACACAAATGGTTTATAAGCTAAATGGTTATAAATTATTCCGAGATGCTTCGCAACAAGCCAATCAGGGTGAAGCTTTAAGCTTTATTGAAGAAAGTGATGCAGGTGATTTAGCCTTTTTTGATAATGATGAAGGACAAATTATTCATGTTGGTATCATTATGCCTGATAATTTTATTATTCACGCACATGGAAAGGTCCGTATTGACCGTTTAGATCATTCAGGTATCTATAATGCAGACAAACGTACACATACCCATAAATTACGTGTTATTAAGAAGATAATTAACTAACACGTGTTTTTAGATTGAAAATCTAAATTAGAATATATTACAAAAAAAAATGCTACTGAATTTTCAGTAGCATTTTTTTTATGAAGACAATTAGGTTTTATTTTCCTAAAGCGTCAACTTTAGCTTTCATTCTTTTATAGTTTTCCGTGTCAGGAATAGCTCTATAAATATTCATTAATGTTGTAGAAACTTCAACATTATTTGGATCATGCTCTAAAACAGTTTCTAAATAAGGAATAGCACTTTTATAAAGCTCAGTACGCTCATCCTTTAGTTCATCATAACGCTTATTATCGGCAGATGATGTTCCAAGACTGTTCATTTCTTCAACTAAAGCTTCTTCTTCTCCTAAAATTAATGCAGCAATGTTTGTATGTGCATTTGTATATTTAGGATCCATATCAATTACCTTATTGTAATATTCTTTTGCTTTAGCATTATCACCTGATTCTGCAGATAACACACCTAAGTTATAAAACAAATCAATATTTTTAGGATCTATTTCAATAGCCTTCTCAATAAGCGATTTATACTCATCTTTATTACCTAATTGGTATTGTAAATTAGCCTCAGTAAGAATAATATTTACATCTGTTGGATTTGCTTCACGAGCTTTTTTAATAGCTTCTAAAGCTTCCTCTTTTTTATCTAAACTAACATAAATAAAAGCGATATTCTTAGTTATTTCAGCTGATTTAGAGTCTGATTGACGCTCACCTGGTGCAATATACTCGCCTGTTTTCACATATAAGTCACGAGTGTTCTTATCGAAAAGTTCTTTTTCACCTGTTTCTTTATTGGTAGCAAAATATTCTGTTTCAACACCTGTGTATCCAAGATCATTTAATTTCAGATAATGATTTAATGCATTTTCATAATCACGACCACTTACTGCGCTTACTGCAGCATAATACAAGTAAGTTGTATCAGAAGGTATTACATTATATAACTGCTCGAATTTTGTAGCAGCTTCTGTAAAACTATTTGCTTTATATAAGTTATTAGCTTTTGTTAAAAGCTCATTTTCCATAGATGTAACTAGCTCCGTTGATTCCGATTCATAATCACTACCAACCATAACCAAATTCTCAATGGCTTTGTTTATATCAGTATCATTAGCAGTTCCTTGAGCATAAAGTGCTTCAGCTACTAATAAATGGTATTGTGATTTTTGTTTATCACTCATTTCGGACATCATAGATTCTGCCTGATTTAATGCTGTTTTAGCTTCAGCATAATTATTGCTTTTTATTGCCTTTTCTGCGCTACGCAATTCTTTCTTTTGTGCGAAAGAAAAAGCACTAATCGAAACAGCCAATGCTATTAAAATTGGTTTTTTCATTTTTGTATTAATTATTATCATTGTTTAATTCGTTTTCTTCAGAATCAATAGTTGTGCCATTTTCAGTTTCTGGAGCTGATTCAATAACATTTCCATCTTCATCAAGTACCACAGCATCTTCTGACTCATCTTTCATAACTTTAGCTACTGCAGCTATAGAATCATTTCCTTTAAGGTTAATAAGGCGAACTCCTTGTGTTGCACGACCCATAACACGTAAATCAGATACAGCAATACGGATGGCTATCCCCGACTTGTTGATAATCATTAAATCATCAGCATCTGTAACAGATTTAATAGCGACTAAATGTCCTGTTTTTTCTGTAATGGAAATGGTTTTAACCCCTTTACCACCTCGGTTTGTAATTCTATATACAGCTTCACCATCTTCTGGATCATCAATATAAGTACGCTTACCATAACCTTTTTCAGAAACTACTAATACAGATTCTTCTTGAGGGTTTTCGACAGCAATCATACCAATTACTTCATCTTCTTCATTAGCTAAAGTAACACCACGAACACCTGAAGCATTTCTACCCATTGGACGTGTTTTAGCTTCTTCAAATCGGATGGCTTTTCCTGACTTTAAAGCTAGCATAACCTGACTGTTTCCAGTTGTTAATTTTGCTTCTAATAATTCGTCATCTTCTTTAATTGTAATAGCATTAATACCATTAGTACGAGGTCTTGAATACTGCTCTAACGATGTTTTCTTAACCTGTCCGTTTTTGGTTGCCATAATTACATAATGACTATTAATGTAATCTTCATCTTTAAGATCTTGAGTACAAATAAAAGCCATTACCTTATCGTCCTGCTCAATGTTTATTAAGTTTTGAATAGCACGACCTTTAGAGGTTCTACTTCCTTCAGGAATTTCATAAACACGCATCCAGAAACATTTTCCTTTCTGTGTAAAGAATAACATATATTGGTGGTTAGTACCAACAAATAAATGCTCTAAGAAGTCTTCGTTTCTTGTAGTTGAGGCTTTTTGCCCTACACCACCTCTATGTTGTGTTTTATATTCTGTAAGCGATGTTCTCTTAATATAACCTGCATGAGAAATAGTGATAACCACTTGCTCATCCGGAATCATATCTTCAATACTTAAATCACCTCCTGCATATTCAATTACAGAACGGCGTTCATCACCATATTTATCTTTAACAACTAACAGCTCGTCTTTAATAATTTCCATACGACGCTCTTTTTTAGCAAGAATGTCTTTTAAATCATCAATAGTAACCATTAATGCTTCATACTCTGAACGTAACTTATCTTGCTCTAAGCCTGTTAATTGGCGTAAACGCATTTCAACAATAGCTTTGGCTTGAATTTCAGATAATTCAAAACGCTCTATTAAACGTTCACGAGCTTGATCAGCGTTCGAAGACGAACGTATAATAGCAATAACCTCGTCAATATTATCAGAAGCAATTATTAAGCCTTCTAATATATGTGCACGTTCTTCTGCTTTACGTAATTCATAAGTTGTTCTGCGCACAACCACTTCGTGTCTGTGTTCCACAAAATGATGAATCATGTCTTTTAAATTCAACAATTCAGGACGACCACCAACTAATGCAATATTATTTACACTAAAAGATGATTGTAAAGCGGTATACTTATATAAGGTATTTAATACAATGTTTGGAATAGCGTCGCGCTTTAAAACATATACGATACGCATACCATTTCTATCTGACTCATCACGAATAGTAGAAATACCTTCAATTTTCTTTTCATTAATTAAATCGGCTGTCTTTTTAATCATATCAGCCTTATTCACTTGATAAGGGATTTCGGTAACCACTATAGATTCACGTCCTTGAACCTCTTCAATACGCGCTTTACCACGAATAACAATACGACCACGACCCGATTTAAAGGCTTCAACTACACCATCATATCCATAAATGGTACCTCCTGTAGGGAAATCGGGTGCTTTAATATGCGTAATTAACTCGTCTATTTCAATATCATTATTTTCAATATAAGCAACAGTACCATCTACAACTTCACTTAAATTATGTGGAGGCATATTAGTAGCCATACCTACAGCAATACCTGAGGCACCATTTACTAATAAACCAGGAATTCTTGTAGGAAGAACCGTTGGTTCTTGTAGTGTATCATCAAAATTCAATTTATGATCAACAGTCTCTTTATCTATATCAGCAAGCATATCTTCTGATATTTTACGCATACGAGCTTCCGTATAACGCATTGCTGCAGGACTATCACCATCTATAGATCCAAAGTTACCTTGACCATCTACTAACATATAACGTAAACTCCATTCTTGAGCCATACGCACCATGGCATCATATACAGATGTATCTCCATGTGGGTGATATTTACCAAGTACTTCACCAACTATTCTGGCGGACTTTTTATGTGCTCCTGTTGCTCTAACTCCGAGTTCGTGCATACCAAAAAGTACACGTCTGTGAACCGGCTTTAATCCATCTCTTACATCAGGTAAGGCACGTGACACAATGACTGACATTGAATAATCAATGTAAGCCGACTTCATTTCATCTTCAATATTAATTGGAATCAATTTTTCTCCTTCTGCCATATTTAATAAAAATAATTAGATTTTTGTAGGTTTACAAATCGTGCTAATATAACCATTTCATTAGCTGCAGCAAGGGTTTCTTTTTGGTTTTTCACACTTTTTATTAACAATTTTAGCCCACATTTTAGTTAATAAGTAACTTGTTAAAAATTTTGTCTTTATAAAGTTTTTTTTGTCTATTAGCATACTATCTATTAATTAAGGTATGATTTTTGTCCTTGATAATATGATTTAGTACATTTAATGCAGAAAGGAAATTATTTATGGATGACAATTTTTCACCAAGAGTTAAAGACGTAATTGCGTTTAGCAAAGAGGAAGCTTTAAGATTAGGACACGATTTTATAGGAACGGAACATTTAATGCTTGGTTTACTTCGCGATGGAAGCGGTAAAGCTATCAATATATTAAGTGCTCTAGAAATAGATTTAAATCATCTGAGGCGTAAAGTTGAAATTTTAAGCCCTGCAAACCCTAACGTAGCTGTTGCTTTAAACAATAAGAAAAACCTTCACCTTACAAGACAAGCTGAACGGGCCCTAAAAACAACTTTTTTAGAAGCAAAACTTTTTAAAAATAGCACCATAAATACGGCTCATTTACTTCTATGTATTTTAAGAAATGAAAACGACCCTACAACCAAGCTTCTAAACAAGCTTAAAGTAGATTATGATAATGTAAAAGAACAATTTAAGTTTATGATAACAAACGACGAAAATTATCCTGATATGACGGAATCTCCAAAATCGGAGTCTTTTCCTGGTGATGACTCAACACAAGATGATGACACCACAAAAGACAACCTTTTTAATACCCCTTCAGGTAAAGCAAATAAAAAATCTAAAACACCTGTTTTAGATAATTTTGGTCGTGACTTAACAGCCATGGCCGAAGAAGGTAAACTTGATCCTGTTGTTGGACGAGAGAAAGAAATTGAACGCGTCTCTCAAATATTAAGTAGACGTAAAAAGAATAATCCGCTCTTAATTGGGGAACCTGGTGTTGGTAAATCGGCTATCGCAGAAGGTTTAGCCAACCGAATTGTTAGCCGTAAAGTATCGCGTATCCTTTTTAATAAACGTGTTGTAACGCTTGATTTAGCCAGTTTAGTTGCCGGTACTAAATACCGTGGACAGTTTGAGGAGCGTATGAAAGCCGTAATGAACGAACTTGAAAAAAATGATGATATCATTCTTTTTATTGATGAAATTCATACCATTGTTGGTGCTGGTGGGGCTACAGGAAGTTTAGATGCTTCTAATATGTTTAAACCCGCTCTAGCTAGAGGTGAAATACAATGTATTGGTGCCACAACGCTTGATGAATATCGTCAGTATATTGAAAAAGATGGTGCACTTGAACGTCGTTTTCAGAAAGTAATAGTTGAGCCAACAACTGTTGATGAGACTATAGAAATTCTGAACAACATTAAAGAAAAATACGAATCACATCATAACGTTGATTATACACCTGAAGCTATTGAAGCCTGTGTAAAATTAACTAATAGGTATATGACAGATCGTTTTTTACCAGACAAAGCAATTGATGCTTTAGATGAAGCTGGATCTCGTGTCCACATTACAAACATTAATGTTCCAGATCAAATAATAAAACTTGAAGAGCAATTACAAGCCGTTAAAGAAACCAAGTCTAGCGTTGTTAAAAAACAAAAATACGAAGAAGCTGCCAAATTACGAGATGATGAAAAGCGTCTTGAAAAAGAATTAGCAGTTGCCCAAGAAAAATGGGAAGAAGACACGAAGTTACACCGAGAGATTGTTTCTGAAGAAAGTGTTGCCGATGTGGTTTCAATGATGACTGGAATTCCTGTAAATAGAATTGCTCAAACTGAAAGTAATAAATTAGCCATTTTACCAGATTTAATTAAAGGTAAAGTTATTGGACAAGATGCTGCAGTAGCTAAGGTTGTTAAAGCCATTCAACGTAATCGCGCAGGTCTTAAGGACCCAAACAAACCTATTGGTTCCTTTATATTTTTAGGTCAAACTGGTGTAGGGAAAACACAATTAGCTAAAGTATTATCTAAAGAATTATTTGATAGCGAAGACTCCTTAATCCGTATTGACATGAGTGAATACATGGAGAAATTTGCCATTTCTAGATTAGTTGGTGCGCCTCCTGGATACGTTGGCTATGAAGAAGGTGGGCAATTAACCGAAAAAATTAGACGTAAACCTTACGCTGTAGTTTTATTAGATGAAATTGAAAAAGCACATCCTGATGTATTCAATATGTTATTACAAGTCTTAGACGATGGGTATTTAACAGACAGTTTAGGTCGTAAAATTGACTTTAGAAATACTATCGTTATCATGACATCTAATATTGGATCTCGTAAATTAAAAGATTTTGGCACAGGTGTTGGCTTTGGAACTGCTTCTCAAAAATCACAAGAAGATGCAAATGCAAGAAGTGTAATTGAAAACGCACTTAAAAAAGCCTTTGCCCCTGAGTTTTTGAATAGAATTGATGATGTTATAGTATTTAACGCGCTTGAAAAAGAAGATATTACTAAAATTATCGATATTGAACTTGAAAAGCTTATTGTTCGTATAAAAGACATTGGCTATACGCTAGAGTTAAGTCAAGATGCTAAAAACTATATTGCAGATAAAGGTTTTGATAAACAATATGGCGCTAGACCATTAAAACGAGCTATTCAGAAGTATGTAGAAGATGCTTTAGCCGAAGAAATTATTAATTCAAAAATATCAGAAGGTGATAAAATATCAATGGATTTAGATGCCAAAATTAATGAATTAAAAATTACTGTTGAATCTGTTGAAAAAACAACAGAATCCTAATATTATTTTTTTTTATTTTAAAAACTCCGCTTATTTTGGCGGAGTTTTTTTGTAAAAAAAAATCCCCTATTTTAACAACATGTCACCAGTAATAAATAAATACAACTTTGGAAGCCTTGCCTTTTATGAAAATTATGTCATAGCGGTAATGAATGAAGGCGTAACGGTAACTATTGCCCTTAATCAAAAACTATATGAATTGGCTAGAAACTTTTTTGGCAACAAGCCCTTTGTATATATAACATATCGAAAAAACTCTTATTCAGTAGATCCAAGAGTTTATTTTGAAACGCCAAAATTAAAAACTCTTGTAGGCTTTGCTGTAGTATTAACAGATTTAAGTAAAATTGATAATACCGATTTTGAGCGTAATTTTTCTAGCTTACCATTTAAAAGATTCAACTCTATAAAAGAAGCTAAAACATGGGCTAATAAAATTTGTCCTAAATAAATTCACCTTAAATAATTAAGCATAAATTTCTTGAACATCAACACCTAAGCTATCTAGAAATTTAACAGCATTATTTATATCTACATATAACTCTCTATCATTCTCTACAAAACCTACATCCTCTCGAAAACTTAGTAAAACAGATTCTATAAAAGCTGAAGATTTTAATGGCTTTCTAAAATAAAGTGCTTGCGAGGCATTAAATAATTCAATAGCCAATATACGTTCTACATTATGAATTAAAGTATAAGCTTGTGTAGCAGCATTAGCTCCCATACTTACATGATCTTCTTGTCCATTACTAGAAACAATACTATCAATACTAGCAGGGCTTGCTAGCTGTTTATTAGCACTTACAATACTCGCGGCTGTGTATTGCGGTATCATAAAACCCGAGTTTAAACCTGGGTTATCAACTAAAAATGTAGGCAAACCGCGTAAACCAGATACAAGTTGAAACACACGTCTTTCTGATATATTACCTAATTCTGCCATACCAATTTTCAAATAATCTAATGCTAAGGCTAAAGGCTGTCCATGAAAGTTTCCTCCTGAAATAATTTTATCCTCTTTACTAAAAATATTAGGATTGTCGGTAACCGAGTTTATTTCTGTAATAAATGTTTTTCGTACAAAATCTAACGTGTCCTTGGTAGCGCCATGAACTTGAGGCATACATCTAAAAGAATATGGATCTTGAACATGTTGTTTATGTTGAGAAATTAATTCACTAGCTTCTAAAAACTCACGAATACGTTCAGCTGTTTTTAACTGACCGTTATGCGGACGAACTAAATGTACCAACTCATTAAATGGTTCAATTCTACCATCAAAAGCTTCTAAAGATATACTTCCTACTAAATCGGCTACATATGATAATTTATAAGCTTTCATTAGTAAATGCACACCATACGCAGACATAAATTGTGTTCCATTTAATAACGCTAATCCTTCTTTAGACTGTAAAGTAATTGGTTCCCAATCAAATTTTTTTAAAACAGAAGCTGCAGTATGTACCTCGCCTTCAAAATAAACATTACCTTTTCCAATTAGTGGTAAAGCCAAATGCGCTAGAGGTGCTAAATCACCCGAGGCTCCTAACGATCCCTGGGTATATACCACAGGTAAAATATCATTGTTATAAAAATCAATTAAGCGTTTAGCTGTATCTAACTGTACCCCACTATGCCCATAGCTTAAAGATTGTACTTTAAGCAATAACATTAGTTTTACAATGGCTTTAGGTACTAATTCACCGGTACCACACGCATGAGACATCACAAGGTTTTCTTGTAATTTTGTTAAGTTTTCTTTGGAAATCTTAACATTATATAAAGATCCAAACCCTGTGTTTATTCCATAAATAGGATCATCTTGATTTTTTAATTTTTCATTTAAATAATCGCGACAATTTTCAATTTTCTCAATAGATGTTTCAGATAATTCTAACAATTTATTTTCTTCAAAAATTGCTGAAATAATTTCTAAATCAATTGTATTCTGTGAAATATAGTGGGTTGTTCTCATGTTTAAATTTAAGATCCCAAAATTCTACATTCATTAGTTATTATGCAAACAAATAATGATATTTCATTAACTATTAAGTATAATATCCTATTTTTGGATAAACAAAACTAATTCTTAACATGAAAAAAACTTTAATAATTCTTTCTGCGCTATCTATTTTAGGATGTAAAGAGGAAACTCCTATTAAAGATTATGCTACATTATCTGGTAAAATAACCAATAAAAACAGCGATTCTTTGGTGGTTAGAACACGTGATTATTCCAAAACAATTGCGGTAAATGAAGATGGATCTTTTAACGATACTTTAAAAGTTAAAACGGGCGTTTATAATTTATATGATGGATCTGAATCGACATCTGTATTCTTGAAAAATGGTTTTGATTTAAACATGACTATTGATACCAAAAAATTTGATGAAACGGTAAAATACACAGGAACAGGTTCTGAACACAGTAATTTTTTAGCTGAAAAATCATTAAAAGAAGAACAGCTTATCAATTTTGAAGATTTACAGAAAATTACTGATACGGTTACTTTAAACGTTAAGTTTGATGCTATTAAGGTGCAATTACAAGAGTTTTACAACAGTGCTAAAACAGTTGATACAAGTTTGGTAAATAAAGCAAACAAGTCTTTAGACCCAATGATTAAATCTTACAAATCTTATATTAAAGAGTCTATAGACTTAAAAAACGAATTTCCTAAAGGCTCAGTTTCTCCAACCTTTGACAACTATATAAACTATGATGGCTCTAAAACATCTTTAGCAGATTTATCTGGAAAATATGTATATGTTGATGTATGGGCTACTTGGTGTGGACCTTGTAAGGTGGAAATTCCATTTTTAAAACAACTTGAAGAAGACTACCGTGAAAAAAACATTCATTTTGTAAGTCTATCAATAGATGATGGTAGTGGATACCCTGGTGACACTCCAGACATTAAAGCTGAATTGGCTAAGAAAGGTTGGCAAGAAATGATTGCTAAACAAGAATTAAGTGGTATTCAAATATTAGCACCGAATGGTTGGAAAAGTGATTTTATAAGAGCTTATAGAATAAATGGTATTCCACGCTTTATCTTAATTGATCCTGAAGGTAAAGTGGTATCACCAGATGCTCCAAGACCTTCAAGTGATGAGTTAATTACCCTATTTAACGAATTAGGAATTTAATTTTCTAATTTATTTGTACAAAAAAAGCAGCCTTTAATATTTAGAGGCTGCTTTTTTTGATTATAGAATAATTGTTTTTTCGAAGTTGTTACTACTGCTTCGCTTCTTCTTTATTTTCTGATGGCTCAGGTTGCGCAAACAAATCTAAATATGCTGCTGCTAATGTATCAATAACATCCGTAGCAATTAATGCTTCATAACCTAGATTTTCAACTGCAATATCAGCTGCTTTACCATGTAAATAAACACCAAAAATTGATGCAGGCAAAGGCTCATAACCTTGCGCAATTAATCCTGAAATAACGCCCGTTAACACGTCACCGGTTCCTCCTGTAGCTAATCCTGGATTTCCTGTAGCGTTAATATAAATTTTATCATCAAAAACAGTTAAACTATGGGCCCCTTTTATAACAATTATTAATTGATGTTTTTTAGAAAATGCTTTTACGCGCTCTAACTTATCAAAATCATCACTCCAACTCCCTATTAAACGCTCTAACTCTTTAGGATGTGGCGTTAAAATAGTATTCTTAGGTAAGTGTTTTAATAAATCTGTATTCTTTGCAAGAATATTTATTCCATCTGCATCCACTACTAACGGTGTTTTATTTGTGCTTAGGAAGTTTTTTAGAGCCTCAGTAGTCTTTTCATTTGTGCCCAAACCAACACCCAAACCTATAACAGTTGGTGAAAAATTTAAATTAATATCCGTTATCATATCTTCATGACTGTCAGATACCACCATGACTTCAGGTAAACTTGCTTGGAAAGGTACATAACCACATTTTGGAATATAACCTGTAACCAAACCGGCCCCAACTTTTAGAGCAGATTTACTAGCTAAAATAGCCGCTCCTATTTTACAATAACTACCACCAACAATAAGCGCATGTCCATAGTTTCCTTTATGTGAAAATTTTTCTCTTGGTTTATAAATAGGAAGTACTTCTTGCTTTCCTATCAAATTCACTTCAGTTGGGGTTTTAATTAAATAGTCACGATCAATACCTATATCTAAAACTTCCCATTGTTGGGTATATTTAGCTGTATCTGGCAAAAAGAAAGCTAATTTAGGTGATTGAAAACTTAAAGTGTGATTCGCCCAAACAACATCATCATCATTGTTTGGAACCGCGTTTGTTTTTAACCCAGAAGGTAAATCTATAGCTAAAGTAAAAGCTTTTGATGCTTTAAAATGTTGAAATAATTTAACCACCCAATCATCTGCAGGACGATTTAATCCTATTCCAAAAACAGCATCTATAATAATATCATCAACTCCAATTTTAGGAAAAGTATCATCCTCGCCAATTAATGTTGGCCATTTTTTAGTGGTTTGCTTTATTAAATCGTAATTAATTAAAAAATCTTTGGTACGCTTATCACTAAAATTCACCACATAAGTATGCACATTATAACCGTGATTTATAAGGTGTCGTGCTACCACTAACCCATCGCCCCCATTATTTCCTATACCACAAAATACATGCACAGGAACCTGAGCACCTTTCATGCGTACATGCAACCAATTAAAAATCTGAACACCTGCACGCTCCATAAGCTCTGTAGATGTAATGTTTTGTTTTTCGGCTGTCAGTTTATCGCCTTCGTAAATTTGATTATCAGAAAATATTTTCATCGGAATATTTATAAGTCTTTAATTTGTGAAAAAAAGGGTTAGTAATTCAAAAATACTGATAAATTTATGGATCGGAAAATATTACCGTTACAAGCTCTTTCTAATTCATAAAAAATAATCATGCTACAAATTATTAAAGCCAATAGAAGTCACGCAGCCTTGCTTGCTAATATTGGTGAAACCACATTCTTGGAGTCTCATGGATCTAGTGCTCCGAAGCAAGATATATTAGATTATATTTCTAATAAATTAACCTCTAGTACTTTTGAAACCGAATTAGAAGATAGTGATAACAGCTTTCATATAGCTTATTATAACGGAAATCCTGTTGGGTATTCTAAAATTATATTTTCTAGTGCACTACCCCATTTACCTTTTAAAAATATTACTAAGCTTGAACGTATTTATATTTTAGAGGCTTTTCATAATTTAAAAATTGGACGTGACTTGTTTCATTTTAATCGCAATTTAGCCATGAAAAATAATCAAGTCGGCATGTGGCTTTATGTGTGGACAGAAAATAAGAAAGCTATATCTTTTTATAAAAAAGCAGGTTTTAAAATAATAGATACTTACCAATTTAAAATTTCCAAAAACCATAGTAACCCAAACCACCAGATGCTTTTAGAGTTTTAAAACCTAAAATATCATCTACTTATTATTAAATAATGATAAAAACAACTTCTTATCTAACCAATTGTTTAGTTTTGTATTATAGGATAAAATTATGGCAAGGAAAAAAGAATATAATGAGGCTGATGTTATAGAAAAAGCAATGAATTTGTTTTGGAAAAACGGTTATGAAACTACTTCCATGCAGATGCTTGAAAAAGAAATGGGAATTAATAAATTTTCCATTTATAGTAGTTTTGGGAATAAAAATGGTGTGTTTATAGAAAGCTTAAAGTGCTATAAACAAAAATTAAACGTCCTTTTAAATAAGCTTCAAAACGCTAGTAACGGACTGCAAGACATTGAAACCTATTTTTATGACTTTATTGAGTTTACCAAGGAAACAGAGTTTGGAAAAGGCTGTTTAATTGGGAATACAGCAAATGAAATTGGTAACGATGCCGATGAAGAAATTAAAATAATTTTAGAAAATTACACAAAAAATGTAAGGAATATCTTTTTTAATACACTAAAGCAATATAAAACGAATAGTGACATAGAAATTGAGGCACAGGCCGATTATTTAATTATAGCTATGTTCGGTTTATCATCGGCCACCAAACTATTCAAACAATCAGAATTACAACATTATATAACACACATTTTTAAAAATATTTAATATTTACCCCATAACTAAACGCTTGTTTAGTTATTTTAAACTTTAAAATCAAAATTATGAGCACATTAAAAATTCATACAATAGAAACAGCTCCAGAAGCTAGTAAACCATTATTAGAAAACTCTCAAAAAGCATATGGCATGATACCAGGATTACATGGTGTATTAGCTGGAGCTCCAGGTTTATTGGACGCCTACCAAAAATTACACGAACTGTTTGTTAATTCGTCATTTAATAATGATGAACTTACTGTTGTATGGCAAAGTATAAATGTTGAGCACGGATGTCACTATTGTGTACCGGCGCATACAGGAATAGCTAAAAGCATGCAAGTTGATGACGCAATCACAGAAGCCTTACGTAACGAAACACCTTTAGCGTCAGAGAAATTAGAAACATTAAGAAACACCACGCTATCTATTGTTAGAAACCGTGGAAATATTTCAGACTCAGAACTTCAAACTTTTTACGATGCAGGTTATACTGAAAGACACGTACTAGAAATTATTCTTGGTTTGTCTCAAAAAACCATAAGCAACTACGTTAATCACATTGCAGAGACGCCAGTTGATGATGCATTTAAGAAATTTGAATGGAAAAAATAATGTAGTTCCCCTCAAAACTGCATTTAGTTTAATAGCTTTAAACCTTCCGTCCCTAACGGAAGGTTTATTATTTTTATAAAAAAGAGAAACATGACAAAGAAATTAAAAATTGATATCGTATCAGATGTTGTTTGCCCATGGTGTACAATTGGATACAAACGTTTAAATAAAGCAATTAACGAACTAGGTCTAGCTGATCAGGTAGAAATTGAATGGCAACCTTTTGAATTGAATCCTCAAATGCCGTCTGAAGGACAGCTATTAACTGAGCATATTACTGAAAAATATGGTGCTACTTCAGAACAGCAAAAAGCCTCACAACAACAAATGATTGAAGCTGGTAACGCTTTAGATTTTAAATTTGATTATTTTGAAAACATGCGAATGGTGAACACATTTGATGCTCACATACTGCTTGATTATGCAAAAAAATTCAACAAACAAACCGAACTTAAAATGCGCTTAACAACAGCTTTCTTTAGCGAACGTAAAGACGTTTCTAAGAAAGATGTTTTAAAAGAAGCACTGCTTGATGTTGGTTTAAATGCTACAGAAGCTTTAGCACTTTTAGAACAAGATGATGTGCGTTATGATATTAAAAAACAGGAAGCGTTTTGGCAAAATGCTGGAGTTAGCTCTGTACCAACCATTGTATTTAACAGAAAAAGCGCTGTAACAGGTGCACAGCCTGTAAGTGTTTTTAAAGAGGTTATTTCAGAACTACTTGAAGCTTAAAACAAAATAAAAGTTGCTGTTTTGCACATGAGTATCTGATTTTATTAGACTTAAAAAAATTGTTATTAACAATAATTTAAGCCTATAATCCGTAAAATACACATATAAAAACAGATAAATTTCAATACATTTGCGAAACAATCGAAGTCTAATTTAAAGATTCCGTATCTCGGAAATGATATATGAAAAATACAGCTTTAACATCTACACATGAAGCATTAGGAGCTAAAATGGTTCCATTTGCAGGTTTTAACATGCCCGTTCAATATGAAGGTATAAATATAGAACACGAAACAGTTCGTAAGGCTGTAGGTGTCTTTGACGTATCACATATGGGAGAATTCCTAATAGAAGGACCCAATGCTTTAGCGTTAATTCAGAAAACTACTACTAACGATGCTAGCAAATTAACTATTGGTAAAGCTCAATACAGTTGTATACCTAATGATAATGGAGGTATTGTAGATGATTTAATTATTTACAGAATTAAAGAAGAAACCTACCTATTAGTTGTAAACGCAAGTAATATTGAAAAAGACTGGAATTGGTTCCAATCTAAAAATGATGTAGGTGCAGACATGCGTGATGTAAGTGACGCATACTCATTATTAGCCATTCAAGGGCCAAAAGCCATTGAAGCTATGCAAAGCATAACAAGCCATAATTTATCAGAAATTAAATTTTACAATTTTGAAGTTGGTGATTTTGGAGGTGTTGATGATGTAATTATTTCTGCTACAGGTTATACTGGTAGTGGTGGTTTTGAAATTTACTGTAAAAATGAAGATGTTCAAAAAGTTTGGGATGCTGTCTTTAAAGCGGGTGCCGACTATGGTATCAAACCAATTGGTTTAGCTGCTCGTGATACCCTACGTTTAGAAATGGGTTACTGTTTATACGGCAACGATATTGATGATACAACCTCTCCTTTTGAAGCTGGATTAGGATGGATTACCAAATTCACAAAAGAATTTACAAATTCAGAAAATTTAGCTATTGAGAAGAAAGGTGAACTAAAACGTAAATTAGTAGCCTTTGAATTAGATGAAAAAGGAATTCCTAGAAGCGGTTATGATATTGTTAACGAAACAGGAAACGTTATAGGAAAAGTAACATCGGGTACTATGTCTCCAATGCTTAAAAAAGGTATTGGATTAGGTTATGTAACACCAGACTTTAGTTCTGTTGATAGTCAAATAAACATACAAATCCGTAAAAAAGCTGTTCCAGCAACTGTTGTAAAGCTACCATTTTATAAAGGTTAATGCATGATTGACTACCAAACGGTTTTAAATACTATTTACGCAAATGTAACACGGGAATCTAACAAAGGTGAAATAGCTAGTTATATTCCCGAGTTATCACGCGTAAACCCAAACCGGTTTGGCATGAACTTAAAACTAATAACTGGCGAAGAATTTTCCGTTGGCGATGCGCATTATGGATTTTCAATTCAAAGTATTTCTAAAGTTTTAAGTTTGGCTTTAGCAATGAGTCAAACAAATGCCAGTATCTGGAAACGCGTTGATGTTGAACCATCGGGGAACCCGTTTAATCATTTATCCCTTTTGGAGTTAGAAGCTGGTATTCCTAGAAATCCATTTATAAATTCGGGAGCCATTGTTATTGCCGATATCCTTGTGTCGGAGTTAAAAAATCCAAAAGCCGATTTTTTAAAATATGTGCAAGAAATAACTGGCGATTCATCTATATCTTATAACTTAAAAGTAGCACAATCTGAGAAAGAAACTGGCTTCAATAACTATGCTGCTGCAAACCTTCTAAAGTCTTTTAACAATCTAAACAATTCTGTTGAATCTGTTTTAGACTTCTATTTTCATCAATGCTCATTAGAAATGAGTTGTGCGCAATTAGCTAAAGCTTTCTTTTTATTTGCTAATAAAGGGCATTGTTTAGCAAATATTGCACGCTTAACAAAAAGCCAGGCCAAACGTATTAATGCTTTGATGCTAACCTGTGGTTTTTACGATGAAGCTGGAGAATTCGCTTTCGAAGTTGGTTTACCTGGTAAAAGTGGTGTTGGTGGTGGTATTGTTGCATCGTTACCAAATGCCTTTAGTATTTCGGTATGGTCTCCAGGATTAAATGAACGTGGAAACTCGCAACTAGGAATGCAAGCACTTGAGCAGTTTACAACACTCACTAATCAATCTATTTTTTAATTAATACGCCCTAAATAGCCATGTCGGCAACAACAAATAAACATAGAATCCTTATTTTAGGAGCTAGTGGTTTTTTAGGAAATGCACTTTATAAAGAGCTCTGTGCATACTTTAAAACCTATGGCACATACCGTACTGAAAAGCGCGAATTTGAAAAAAATCACCATTTTTTTCAATACGATGTTGAAACAGATGATGTGTTCGAAATATTAGAAATAGTACGACCAAGTATTATTATATCGGCATTAAGAGGTTCATTTAACGCTCAAATTATAGCTCATGCTCACATTACACAATACATGTCTGAGCACACATGTAAATTATTATTTTTATCATCAGCCAATGTTTTTGATGCCTATAGTAAATTTCCAAGCTATGAAGTTGATAAAACCTTAAGTCATAGTATTTATGGGCATTTCAAAATTAAAATTGAAAATATGTTATTGCGTTTACCGAAGCGTCAAATAGCCATATTGAGATTGCCAATGGTTTTTGGAAGCAAATCACCTCGGGTTACAGAAATTAAAAATCATATTAAAGAAAAAGAAGCTATTGAAGTTTTCCCTAATTTAATAATGAATATTGCTACCGACGCCAAAGTTACACAACAAGTTCATTATATTATAAACAGAAATAAATATGGGGTTTTCCATATTGGAAGTCAAGATTTGGTTCACCATGACGAGTTTATCAACGATACCCTAAAAACATTAGGCTATAAAAATGCTCTACTTAAAAGTGTTTATACTACAAACAATGATAGGTATTTAGCCGTTTTACCAAAGTACAATTTGCTACCCAAGCATTTACAATTTAGCAGCAAAGATTTCATGGAAGAAATAGCTATATAATTTTTATAACGATCATAAATTAATTATATTTTTAATTATAAAACAAACAATATGAGTAAATTATCAGCAGAAGAAATTGAAAAAAAACTATTACGATTCCCAGATTGGGAATACTTTGAAAATGCCATTCATGCCGAGTTCGAGTTCGATAATTTTAAGGATTGCTTTAGCGCTATGAGCCGTATAGCTTTTGAGTGTGAAGCTTTAAATCATCACCCTGAATGGACTAATGTTTATAATGTTTTAAACATCTCAATAGCTACACATGATGTAAATGGCGTTACTAATAAAGACTTTAAACTGGCAGAAGCAATAGACGCTATTGTTGTTCCTGAAGATGAGGACTAATTATAGCCTTTTTAAGAAACAAATCCACTTATTTTTGCTTACTAAGCATTAGCAGTTGGAAGATTTTTTTAAATTTGTAACACTTTTAATAAAATACTTTTAATTCTTAATTTTCAATAAAACTATGGGAAGAGCTTTTGAGTTCCGTAAAGCACGAAAAATGAAACGTTGGTCTGCCATGAGTAAAGCGTTTACACGTATTGGTAAAGACATTGTAATGGCCGTTAAAGAAGGTGGTCCTGATCCGGATACCAACTCTAGGTTACGTGCAGTTATTCAAAATGCCAAATCGGTTAATATGCCGAAAGATAACGTAGAGCGTGCCATAAAAAAAGCTTCCGATAAAGATCAAGGAGATTATAAAGAGGTGATTTTTGAAGGTTATGCACCACATGGAATTGCTGTTTTAGTAGAAACTGCTACAGATAACAATACCAGAACAGTTGCTAACGTAAGAAGTTATTTTAACAAATGCGACGGAAGTCTTGGGACTTCAGGTTCGGTGGTATTTATGTTTGATCACACTTGTAATTTTCGCATAAATAATGACGGTTTAGATCCAGAAGAGTTAGAGTTAGAATTTATTGATTTTGGAGCTGAAGAAGTTTTTGCTGATGATGATGGAATTTTAATATATGCACCTTTTGAAAATTTTGGAGCTATTCAAGCTGAATTAGAACGTCGAGAAATAGAAATTTTATCTTCTGGTTTTGAACGCATACCTCAAGTTACAAAGGAACTTAATGCTGAACAAGTAGCAGATGTTGAAAAACTTCTAGAAAAACTAGAAGAAGACGACGATGTGCAAAATGTATATCACACGATGCAAGAAAGTGCTAGTGAATAATAGCAATTCTCTATATTAAACGAGATATTAAAAAATCCGATTACTAAGTTATTAAACTAGTAATCGGATTTTTTTTAAAATTAATTTCGCCACTGTTACCAAAATTAAAACATGATTCATTTATCTAATAAAGTGCAAAATTATTTTATTTAGAGTGTTACTTGTTACAAATAGTTATTAAATTCGTCTTAAAATAAACTAGGACCATGACTAAAAATAATTTTACATTACCCTTACTATTAGTATGTTATTGTTTAATTTCTTTTACAAGTTATGGACAGACAATTACAGGAAAACTTATTGATGAAAAGCAAAACCCTATCCCCTACGCTACTATACAAATAGGCGAAGACTATGGCGTTATATCTAACGATGAAGGTAATTTTACAATTCGCATATCTAATTTTCAATCGTCGGATTCTGTCCATATTTCATGTATGGGATACGAAAAAAAAGGCCTATTAGTACAAGAGTTTGAGTCTAAAACATACACGTTACAAACACAACTTAATGAACTTTCGGAAGTTTATGTAACAGACAGAAAGCTAGGTATCGATTCCATATTATATTATATAAATGCCAATGCGTCTAAAAATTATAAATTAAATAATACCTCTTTAAAAGTTTTTGGCAGACGTACCGAATTTGTAAAAGGTGACAATGCCGATTTTGAAATAGAAAAATCATCAAATTTCAAGAAAAAACAATTAGAAGCTTTTAACAAGGATTTTGATGACTTAGAACACTCATTATTAAACAATAACTCCAAACAATATACCGATATGGTTTCTACCTTGTATATTAAGGATTTAAAGAACGCCAAATTACAAGTTGAAAAAGCTATCAGACTTTTAGATGAACGTAACGACCAATCCATTGAAAAAATGGCTGATAAAGGTAATGATATTGTTTTAAAACACTTAGACACGACAAAAGTCTATACCGTAAAATCGGGATGGTTTACAGTATCGGATTCTGTATCATTAAATAACAGACAAGATAAAGTTTCAGATACAATAAATGCTATAAAATTTGTGCGTGATGCAGCATTTAGCATGGTAAAACAAGTAAACCCTATTGCGGAAGAACCCGAGTTAGATTTTATATGGGATACTAACAAATATGATTACGAACTAAAAGAATTAACTTTTTTAAACAACGAAATAGTATACACCATAGATTTTAAACCCAGACGTGGATCTGCAAATTACCAAGGAACCATGTATGTTTCTAATCAAAATTTTGCGGTTTTACGTGCTGAC
Source organism: Algorimicrobium bowmanii (assembly GCF_054031195.1). Next base: position 1,642,002 of record NZ_CM132929.1, on the reverse strand, counting down.
TATGCTTTTTATCCAGGTCGTGAAGGCCAGAAATTTAATTTACGCTTAATTTTAGGCATTAAATATGTTGAGAAAAATAAGCGAGGTTCCGTTGTGTATAAAAAAGATAATGATGGATATTATTACCCGTATTACATTAGAAATGAAGTAGACAGATATTTTTACATTAATAGACCTATAAAGTTTATTGAAAACGAAAGTAGAGATAAAGTAGCCTTTAATTTTAAAATTGAAGGAACTTTTAAAGAGCGGACAGAAATATTAACGCTTGATGTAAACGCTATTGATTCTGAAAATTTTGATACTATAGAAGAATCTAAAGAATTAGATTATGAGAACATTACCAAATATGATGCTACAATTTGGCAAGATTATAATGTTTTAGAGCCGCTTCAAGAAATGAAAGATTTTAAAGTTTCCGAATAATAATTCTTGGAATACCATACCTATTGAATTTAAGAATAAGCAGGTACTTTTCCTTCCACACCTTCAAAAAATGTTTTCATAAACTTAAAATCGGCTTCTAAATCGTCTGTTGGATAAAATGGTTCCGAAATTTTATTCTGTTTGTTTTTAAAATCGAGTGTAAACATAATAATAGGCACATTGGCTGCTTTTGCTATATAATAGAAACCTGTACGCCATTCTGTAACTTTTTTTCGAGTGCCTTCGGGAGCTAAAGCCAATCTAAATTCCTCACGTTCATTAAACAATTGAGCAATTGCCTCTACTTTATTTTGTTTATTTCCTCTATCTATTGGTGCGCCTCCAATGGCTTTCAAATACCAACCAATTGGCCCAATAAAGAGTTCTTTTTTAGCAATGTAATTGGATTTCACATGAGTAACTTGTCGTAATAAAACACCTATATAAAAGTCATGCCAACTTGTATGTGGGACAGCTATTAACACCGCTTTTTTAACGGTATCTTGAGAAAAGTTAATATTACCTGTTACTTTCCAACCTAGTAACTTAAAGTATATAAATTTTGCTAGTCGACGCATATTACATTTTTGAGTAAAGCGCCTTTAATTTTTGGCGTGTTATTACCTTTTTCCAGTTTTTTCCTAAGGCATTTTCCCAAAGTGGTTCCAAGCTTAAAGCAACGTCAATCATAATGTCAAATTCCTTATCACTCAAATTAGCACAAATACCTTGAGGTATGGCAATATTATGCTTCTCACGCATTTTCTTATACATTGCAACACCTTCAGGATAATATTCTTCTAGATGTTCAAATACAATACAGTTACCTACACCGTGTTTTACACCAAGTAAATATCCTAAACCGTAGCTCATAGCATGTGCTACACCAACCTGAGAATAAGCTATGCTCATCCCACCATGCCAAGAGGCCATCATTAATTTATCGGCAGATTCATTTTCACTTAAATGATCTTCAAGAAAAATCTCTTTACATAGTGCTAATGCTTTTTCACCATAACTTTCACTAAAAGCATTTAAATACGTACCATTTAAAGATTCAATACAATGTACAAAACAATCCATACCAGTATAAAACCATTGGTCTTTAGGTACAGTATTAGTTAATTCAGGATCTAAAATAACTTGATCAAACGGTGTAAAGTCGCTATTTATACCCAATTTGCGAATAGGACCCGTTAAAATAGTTGTTCGAGATACTTCGGCTCCTGTACCAGAAATAGTTGGAATACCGACATGGTAAATAGCTGGATTTTTAATTAAATCCCAACCTTGGTAATCTTTAGATTCACCTTCATTTGTAAGCATTAAAGCAACTGCTTTAGCCATATCCATAACAGTACCGCCACCAATACCTATAATTCCTGAAGGGCGTTGTTTACACGTTAATATAATTTCTTCTACTAAAGCATCAACTTGTTCTGTTTTTGGTTCTTCTTCCGCTGAAATAAAAATTATTTTATCTTCATAAGCCAATGGAATACGACCAGATAGTAAGCCGTTTTTTTCAAATACATCATCAACTAAGAAAATAAAAGGAGCAATAGTACTCACTCTTTTAGGACTTAATATATCGCCTAGTTGATTAAAACTTCCTCGACCAAAAACAACTCGAGACACCATTGGGTAATTTTTGTAACTCATGTAATATTGTTCTGAAATAGAAAAAACAATGTTTTTTGAAAATTCTATTTAATTAATCTTTCCTTATTTTTTAATACAGATTTCAAATTATAAATATCGTTATTATTTATGAGACCTGTTGATACTACGGTAATAATTCTAAAACTGATTTAAGGTTTTTTACCGTTATATATGATTTACCTTCAGTTTCATGATCAGCTACTTGTTCATGTACCCAGGTAGTATGAAATGGCACGTGAATAGCTTGCGCTTTTAAGTTTACTAAAGGTAAAATATCGGACCTTAATGAATTTCCAATCATTAAAAACTCTGACGGTTTAATATCTAAATGATTTAATAACCTTGAATAATTAGCTTCTTTTTTATCACTTAACACCTCAATATGATGAAAGTAATCTAAAAGTCCTGACATTTCTAATTTACGTTCTTGGTCTAATAAATCGCCTTTAGTTGCAACTATTAACGTGTATTTTGAAGCTAATGATTTTAAAACATCTTCAACACCGTCTAATAAAGCTATTGGCTTTTCTAGCATATCTTTACCTATATCTAAAATAGCTTTCACTGTTTTAGATGGTAGATTATTATTGGATATATCGAGTGCTGTTTCTACCATAGATAAAGTAAACCCTTTTATTCCGTAACCGTAAAGCGGGAGATTCCTCATATGCGCTTTAAAGAGTTCTTGATCTATTTTATTTAAAGTTTCGTAAGGCGCTAATAACTTACCAAAAGCAACTTCGGCTTCACGAAAATAGGTTTCATTAACCCACAATGTATCATCGGCATCAAAACCTATAACTTTTATGTTACTATAATCTACTTCCACAGTTTATTAGCCAACTTTAAATCTTCGGGTGTATCTATTTCTACGCCTTGAACATCGGTTTCTACCATTTTAATCTTTTTACCATATTCTAAGTAACGAATACACTCAATTTTCTCAGAGGCTTCTAAAGGTAACATTGGTAAACGATAAAAATCTAACAATGCTTCTCTTCTAAAAGCATAGACTCCTTTGTGCTTATAATATTTAACAGGAACTTCCTTGTCTCTTGGATATGGAATAGGACTTCTTGAAAAGTATAAAGCTAAATTATTCTGATCGACTATAACTTTTACAGTATTTGGATTAGTAATTTCCTCCCAATCTTGAATATGTACCATTAATGAGGCCAAATCAACCTGTTTATCTGTATCTTCTTTAAAAACGTTTATTAGTTTTTTTAAAGATGCTATTTCAGTAAACGGTTCATCGCCTTGTACATTTACAACAATATCAACATCGTCCATAAACTCAATGGCTTCTGCAATACGATCACTACCACACTCATGCGTTTTTTTACTCATTATGGCCTTACCGCCGTTATTTACAATTTCATCATAAATAACTGAGCTATCAGTTACTACAAATACATCATCAAACAACTGTGTATTAACAGTGGCTTCATACGTGCGCAAAATAACCGATTTACCGGCTAGATCTTGCATTAATTTGGCTGGAAAACGCGATGCTTTGTATCGCGCTGGAATCATGGAAATAATTTTCATCTGTGATTATTATGGTATTCGTTATTTAACGCTTTCTCTAATAATAAACACCTATCAGGAATGCTTTAAACAACTTCAAAAATAAGATAATAAAATCTGATTACCTTGTTAGAAGCTTTAAAATTTAATAATTATTCTAAACACTTTACAAGTGTCTTATTTTATTTTAATAATTTATACTTCTTTAAAAAAATCATCTTTAAAACCTATCAAGTACAGTTTATCTTTAGCACGTGTCATGGCAGTATATAACCAACGTAAGTAATCTATATTAATTCCATCGGGCAAGTAAGGTTGCTCAACAAAAACAGTGCTCCACTGCCCTCCTTGCGATTTATGACAGGTAATAGCATATGAAAACTTAACTTGTAAAGCATTAAAAAACTTATTGTTCTTAACGCCTAAAAACTTTTTATAATTACTCGACTCGTTCTCATAATCTTTCATAACCTCCTGGTATAAACGGTTAGATTCTTCATAAGGCAATGAAGGCGTTTCTGCGGTAATAGTATCTAACATTAATACTGTTTCAAAAGGTGTCATCCTAGGGTAGTCTACCATTCTGATTTTTACTTCAGCAAAACGAAAACCATAAAGATCTTTAATACTAAAAATTTCTAGTATTTCAATAATATCGCCATTAGCTATAAAACCGGCATCGGAATTTGGTTTCACCCAATAATAATTGTTTTTAACAACCATTAAAAAATCGCCCGTAGAGATCTCATTTTCATTAAATAAAATACGATTTCTTATTTGGGCATTATATAAATTAGCACGCTTATTACTTCTAACAATAATAGCCGTTTCTTCGTTACCTAAGTTGCTATAAGCATCATTAATAGCATCCATTATTTCATGACCATCAATAAGCCTCTCAATGTCTTTAAAACCAGATAAGTCAAATTTAAAATCCTCTAAAAACGGATCATCAAGCATTTCCCTTAAATTAGTAGCATTCACTAATATTCCAGAATCTTGTTCCTGCCTCATAACCTCGTCTAGTTCCATTTTACTAACCGACTTGTTGTAATTAAGTTCTAGAGTTGTTGGATTTAAGGCTGGACTTAAATCAAGCTTAACTGGAGGTAATTGGGCTGTATCACCAATCAATAATAATTTACACTTATGACCAGAATATACATAACTTATTAAATCATCTAATAAGGAAGAGGCATCTGAAAATTTTGACCCTTCTGGAGTGTCAGGAATCATGGAAGCCTCATCCACTATAAAAATGGTGTTTTTATGCTTATTAGGTTGCATAACAAATTTAACACCGCCCCCTTTTTCTTTCTTAGGGAAATATATTTTTTTGTGAATTGTAAATGCTTCTTTATTTGAATAATTGGAGATAACTTTAGCTGCTCGCCCCGTTGGAGCCAATAGTACAGCGCTTTTTTTAGCTTTCCATAAGTTTGAAACTATAGCTCCAATAATAGTTGTTTTACCCGTACCAGCGTACCCCTTTAATAAATAGAGGTCATTTTTTCTTTCCGAAAAAATAAATTCTGATAATTGCTGCAAAACAATATCCTGTTTTAGCGTAGGATTAAACGGAAACTGTTGTTTTACAAGCGAATAAAATTCATTAGAATTCATTAAGCGGGAATGTTTTTAAATTTTTAAGCAAAGATAACAATGATTTTTACCCTCATTGGCTTTTACGATTAAAAAAAAATTGTAGATTTGCGTACAACCTTAATTCATTTTAATTAAAAACTATGTTAACAATAATTTTAATAGTAGTTGCAGTTATTCTACTAACCATTGGTTTAGTATGGCTTGTAGACAAGTTTATACCTGCAAAATTTAAACCGGTTTTAATTGTATTACTTTGGGTACTAATTGGCTTTTTGGGTTATCAAACATTTATGTCTGTTTATAAACCAATCCAATTCAACAACGTTAAAAACAAGCGTTATGCACAAGTAATCAATCGGTTAATAGACATTCGTGATGCACAATTAGCTCACCGTCAAGTAACGGGCGTATTTGCACCAAATTTTGAAAACTTATTAAAGTTTATTGACACAGCGCAATATACAATAACGCAACGTCGTGATACTTTAGTTATAGATGAAGAACTAACTAAGCGTTATGGTGGTGTTGAAACTAAAAAAGATAGTACAATTATCGATACTTTAAACTTTGTACCTGTTAAGGACTCATTATTCCGTAACTCTACACGTTACAGAGAAATGATGAATGTACCAGTAGGAAAAGAAGGTGCTAAATTTGAAATGAACGCTGGTTTATTAGAGCAGGATGCTGTTAAAATTCCTGTTTTTGAAGCTTTTGTTAAAAAGGAAGTTATCCTTTTTGACCAAGATAAAGATTTATTATCACAAGAAAATGAAGTAATATCTGTTGATGGCGTTAATGGTGATGCTATTCGCGTAGGATCAATGTCTGAAGTTAATACCACAGGAAACTGGCCTAAAACTTATGGCGATAACGAATAATAAAAATTCTATTATTAGTACAAAGAACTTGTCCATTCAAATTAGTTTGAATGGACTTTCTTTTTGTATACTGAATACAGAAAGTAATGCGGTTGAATATTTAAAAAATAGACCTACCCAAAAACGAGAAACACCATATAAAATTCTCGACCTACTAATTGAGTGCTTTGAATCTGATGAGCAACTACAAGAACCGTTTCAGAATATTCAAGTTATTCATGAAAACGAATTAGCAACCTTAGTTCCAGAAGCTTTATTTCAAGAAGCTAATCTAGCCGATTATTTAAAGTTTAATTCTAAAATTTTACGCTCAGACTTTATTAGTTTTGATAGAATTGAAGAAAATAACTCAGTAGCTGTTTACGTACCTTATGTAAATATCAATAATTATATTTATGAACAGTTTGGTACCTTCTCGTACCGCCATTTTTCTACTATTTTAATAGACCAGTTATTAAAACAAGAAATAGGTGAAACAGACACTAAAATGTATGTTCATGTAGAGAAATCGCACTTTGAAATAGTTGTTATTAAAGCCTCTAAACTCCTACTCTATAACAGTTACGAGTATACATCAAAAGAAGATTTTATATATTATATTTTATACACGGCAGAACAATTAGATTTAGACCCTAATAGTTTTCCTCTGTTATTTATGGGGCAGGTTTCAGAAAATGACGAACTTCATAGTATAGCATACAAATATATCAGGCATGTACGATTTGCTAATCGAAAAGACTCCTATTTATATTTGCAAAAACCAGAAAGCAATCATGCTTTCTTCACTTTAATTCATAGTTTATAATGCGTATAGTTTCAGGTTTATTTAAAGGACGTAGAATTACTGCTCCTAAAAAACTTCCCGTTAGGCCAACAACCGATATGGCTAAAGAGGCCTTATTTAATATTTTGAACAACCAATACTACTTTGATTCTGTATCCGTATTAGACTTGTTTTCTGGAACAGGAAACATTAGTTATGAATTTGCTTCTCGTGGAACAGAAAACATTACAGCTGTTGATGAAAACTTTGGATGTATCAAATTTATTAATGAAACATCACAAGGTTTTGAAATGCCAATTGATACAATAAAGAGTGATGTATTTAAGTATTTAGAAAATTGCAATAAACAATTCACTATTATTTTTGCTGATCCTCCTTATGAATTCCCTTTAGAAGAATTTAGTAAAATTCCTGAGTTAGTATTTAAAAATAATTTGCTTGAAACACAAGGCTTGCTAATTGTTGAACATTCAAAACATACATCCTTAGCACATCTAGAAAATTATAGCCATTCTAAAAGTTACGGAGGAAATGTTTTTAGTTTTTTCCAATTACCAACCGACACAGACGAATAAAAAACAAAGCTCCTTGAAACCAAGGAGCTTGTTTATTTTAAGTAAATCTATAAGCCGAATTCTGTACTTTTAAAACTAAAAGCCCTTATCATTTATCTGGATGCATTGTTACCAATACACTCTAGCTGCCTACCCTCCAACAATCGCACGTGCCGCACTCAAACGTTGGTATACATGACATTGCACCATATAGAGTTTACCTGGTTTCACTACAGCATAACCTGTACATACTTTCTGTTGCACTTTTCCTAACCTCACGGCTGGTGGCTGTTAACCACTATATTTGCACTATGGTGTTCGGACTTTCCTAACCAAAGCTAGTTTGGTTCGATAAGGCAATTTACTTAGCTGCAAAGTTACAATACTATTATATTATATGGTGAATAAAAGGTTGTGAAATTATATTAAAAAAAAAGACCTGATTTTAATGAATTAATGTTAATAACTCATTACAATTTTAACAAGCAAATCTTCCAATTACAAATGGAATTTTTAACTTTGTTATCTGCTTATATTATATAACTATAATACGCAAAATAAAAATCATATCAATGGAACACTTTGTAGTATCGGCGCGCAAATACAGACCACAAACGTTTAAAGACGTTGTTGGTCAGCAAGCTATTACAAATACGTTATTAAACGCCATTGAAAACAACCATTTAGCTCAAGGTTTATTATTTACTGGACCACGAGGCGTTGGTAAAACTACCTGTGCTCGTATTCTTGCTAAAATGATAAACAGCGATGGTACTGAAAAAGAAGATGAAGATTTTGCTTTTAATATTTTTGAACTTGATGCCGCCTCTAATAACTCGGTAGATGATATTAGAAACTTAACAGATCAAGTTCGTATTCCACCACAAGTTGGAAAATATAAAGTATATATCATTGACGAGGTTCATATGCTTTCTCAAGCAGCTTTTAATGCTTTTTTAAAAACATTAGAAGAGCCGCCTAAGCATTGTATTTTTATTTTAGCTACTACCGAAAAACATAAAATTATACCAACCATATTATCGCGTTGTCAGATTTTTGATTTTAAACGTATTACAGTTACTGATGCGAAAGAATATTTAAAATATATAGCTGAAGAACAAGGTATAATTGCAGAAGATGACGCACTACATATTATTGCTCAAAAAGCAGATGGAGCCATGCGTGATGCGCTTTCTATTTTTGATCGTGTAGTTAGTTTTTCCGGTAAGAACCTAACACGCCAAGCAGTAACAGAAAATTTAAATGTATTAGATTACGAAACCTATTTTAAAAGTACCGATCTAATATTAGAAAATAAAATCCCTGAGCTATTACTACAATTCAATAGCATCTTAACAAAAGGATTTGATGGCCATCATTACATTGCTGGTTTGGCATCGCATTTTAGGGATTTACTGGTTTGCCAAAACCCAAGCACAATAGAACTTCTTGAAGTTGGGGAAGAAACTCAGAAAAAATATTTTGAACAATCCCAAAAAACGAAACAAGATTTCCTCTTTAAGGGTATCGAGTTAGCTAACGATTGTGACTTAAAATATAAAACTAGCAAAAATCAACGACTCCTCGTTGAACTATGCCTAATGCAGCTTGCCTCTATCACTTTCGATGGAGAAAAAAAAAATTCTAAACACTTTATAATCCCTCCTAGTTATTTTAAGAAAATTGGCATAAAACCAATTCCTATAAAAAACCAGGTAGTTACATCTGAAGCAAGTCCCAAAACAGCGTCAACTGTACAAGCTGTTAATACACAAACCAAGGCTCAACCAGAAAAGAAAGAATTACCTAAATTATCTATACATTCTAAAAACCGAAGTACTTCAGGGTTATCCTTAAAAAGTATTCGTGCTAAAAAAGAACATCAAATCCGCCAAATGGATGTGGTTGTTGATGAAACAGACCTTCCTAAAGAGGCTTTTACCGAGGAACAATTAGTAAATGTCTGGAATGTATACGTTAAAGAATTAGAAGCTACTGGGAAGTTTAATTTAGCTTCTATTCTATCTATAGACATCCCTAAAGTAAAAGGAACGGCTATACAATTAGAATTTCCGAATGCAACTAATAAATTAGAAGTAGAAAGAGAACAATACGACTTACTTAACTACATCAGGAAAGAATTAAGCAATTACGATATTCATTTAGACATTACAATTAATGAACAAATGGAGAAAAAATATGCATATACTTCCGAAGAACAGTTTGAAAAACTTAAAGCTAAAAATCCATCGGTTGAACTTTTAAAGAAAACCTTCGGATTAGATTTTTAACCTATGAAATATCTTAACGTTTTCATTTTATTAATAGTAACCATTTGCTTTTCGGCTTGTGATGGACGAGATCGCTTACAAAAATCACCACAAGATATTTTAAAAGAAACAAAGTTATTAGATTCGTTTTCTACAAACACACAATTTATTCCTGAAACATATACTGAAGTTGATATAGATACCTTATTATCTAATGGCTATTATATCAAAACAAAAATATTTTCAGACATGAATAATACTGTTATAGATAGTGTTAAAACAGATTCTATAACACAAAAAACTCATCATAGAGAGTTTTTATGCAACTTAATCGTTTATAAAAATGATAAAGAAATTGTAAATAAAACCATCAACAAATCTTTCTTCACCCAATATTTTAATGACGATACGATATCTCTTAAAAAGATGATTTTACAAGCTGTTAACGTTAATCAATCGTCTGAATTCGTAGATGATGATACCAATAACGCTTCTATTATATTTTCGTACGCTGATATAAACAACAAAGAACAAAAACAGCAATACCTACTACAAATACAGTTAAACGGTGAGTTAAAAGTCTCCCATTTAGAAAATTAAACTATGTTAGGACTAAAATTACCAACAGACCCTAGATGGGTAAATATTGTAGAAAAAAATATTGAAGATATTTTAACTGATCATGCATACTGCGAACAAAAAGCAGCAAGTACTGCCATTTCACTTATAGTGGGTTTCCCTGAGTATACTGAATTGGTACAAGAAATGATTGCATTAGTTAAAGAAGAAATTAGCCATTTTAAAATGGTTCATGATCGGATTCTAGCTCAAGGTTGGACCTTAGGTCGCGATCGTAAAGATGCCTATGTATTAAAGCTTATTACCTTCTTCCCAAAAGGAGGAAGCCGCACAACACAATTAGTACACAGATTGTTATATGCTGCATTAATTGAAGCTAGAAGTTGTGAACGTTTTCGTTTATTATCTGAAGAACTAGAAGATAAAGACTTAGCTGAGTTTTACAGAAAACTTATGGTAAGTGAAGCCAACCATTACACCATGTTTTTAGGTTTTGCCAGACAATATGGTGACCGTGAAACGGTAGATAAAAAGTGGCAGGATTTATTAGATTTTGAAGCAGAAATAATGAAAGACTTAAGTAAAACAGAAACCATTCATGGGTAAACATAAAAAAACTCCAACACGTTATGTGAAGGAGTTTTTTAGAAATACAATTGGTTAGTTAGTATTTATATGTTAGAACTTAACACCTAGTGTTACCTGTACTGCTCTATTTCTAGCTTCTAGGTCTGAATCTGGGTTATCAAGTAAATCATTAAAACCATAGTGGTATCTAGCGTCAATAAAGAACTCATCAGTAATCATAAATTCAATACCTCCGGCTGCTGCATAATTGAAATTGTTAAAGCCATCTTCATATTCATGAATTTTAACACCTACCATTGGACCTGCTCCTATAGCAAAACGGCTCCCTAAACGGTATTTAAACATTACCGGTACCTGAATAAAATCTACACGTAATGTTCTGTGCTTACGACCTTCTGCTGAATATTGAATTTCAGGAGCAATAGCAAAAGAATCTGATAAATCATATTCTGCAAAAAATCCGATAGCAAAACCATATCTTTCTGCTGGATCATAGCTTAAATCTGGGTCATAGCTTAAATTAGAACTGTTCATACCAACACGCATACCATATGATGCATTTTGTGCATATGATACACTTGCGATTATAACAAAAGCCAATAAGAGTAATTGTTTTTTCATGGTTATTATAGTTTAAATCTTAAAAAATTGATTTTAATTAGTTTATGCGAATATAATTTATTTTGTTAAATATAATATAATAAAAAGACAAACTACTTACTTTTTACTGTGTATTACTCGAAACTGTATCATAATATATGCTTTTTATAATACCGTCTGCCAAACCTATTTTGGGCACATAAATATCTTTAGCACCACTCCATTTCATAGCAGATAGATAAATTCGTGTTGCAGGTATAATAACATCAGCACGATCATGATTTAAATCTAATTCTGATATGCGCTCTTCATAAGAGTACGTTTGTAATTTATCATAATAAGAAGTTAGATAAAAATAGGTTAACGGTTTCCCCATAGATTTTCCGGAAATCTTAAAAATTTTATTAATATTTCCACCGGTACCTAGCACATCTATTTTATCAAAAGTTCCTGTATTAGTTTTTATCCACTTCTCTAATTCAAGCCAGTTTTCATTTTTAACAACATCATTTAAGAGTCTCACAGTTCCTATTTTAAAGGATTTAGACGCTATGTATTTTCCGTTATGAATAACTGTAAATTCTGAACTTCCCCCACCAACATCTACATATAAATAGGTTTTATTAGGATCTATAAAAGTATTTAAATCGGTTTCAGCAATTATAGCTGCTTCCTCTTTACCATCTATAATGTCTATTTTAATATTTGTATCTTCTAATACTTTATTTGACATAATGGTACCATTACTTGCCTCACGCATTGCAGAGGTTGCACAAGCTTTATACTTTACAACGTTATGCGATTTCATGAGCAGCTTAAAAGCTTGCATGGTATCTAACAAGCGTTCACTATTATGCTTAGATATTTTTCCTTTTAAAAAAACATCTGCCCCTAAACGAATTGGTACACGTACCAAAGAGCTTTTTTTAAAACGTGGAGCTTTACCTTTTTCTTCAATTATATTTGATATTAGCAATCGTACCGCGTTAGAACCGATATCAATTGCTGCATATTTTTTAATGGTTAGCATGCTAACTGTTTAATTTATTTAAATAATACTCGTAGATGGCAAACTGTGCACGCACTACAGGTGGTTTTCTTTTTTTATATTGATTGTTTTGTGTTTCATTTAAAACACGAGCTTTTACATTAGCACTCCAAAAAATAGCAAAATTATCTAATAATTCTTGTTTGATATCTTCATCATAAATTGGACAGCTAACTTCAACTCTATTTTCTATGTTTCTAGTCATTAAGTCGGCAGAAGAAATATAAATTTGTGCATCATCATCCGGTCCAAAAATATATAAACGGGAATGCTCTAAAAATTTATCTACAATACTGATAACTTCAATATTCTCACTCATATCTGGTACACCTGGAATTAAACAGCAAATACCCCTTACAACCATCTGAATTTTCACCCCTGCTCTACTAGCTTCATAAAGTTTGTCTACCATTTTGTAACTAGATAGACTATTCATTTTAAACCGTATTTGTGCAGGTTTTCCTAAAGTTGCATTTACAATTTGAGCATTTATAAGTCTATAAAGTGCTTTTTCGGTGTAATGCGGTGATGTAATGATATGTTTATATCGGTAAATCTTATAATTAGTTTCAAAAAAATTAAAGACTTTATTAACGTCTTTCAATACTTTCTGATTGGCAGTAAACAACGTATAATCGGTATAAATTTTAGCTGTAGATTCGTTAAAGTTTCCCGTACTAATAAATCCATAACGTTTTAATTTATTCCCTTCTTCTCGTTCAATAACACATATTTTACTATGCACTTTTAAGCCCTGTACGCCAAAAATTAATGCAACGCCTTCATTCTGCATTTGCTGAGCATAATCAATATTAGCTTGCTCATCAAAACGTGCTTGAATTTCTATAGAAACAATTACTTTTTTACCATTTTTAGCGGCATTTATAAGAGAACTAGCTACATGTGATATTTGTGCTAATCTATATATAGTAATTTTTATAGTACTAACTTTAGGGTCTAAAGCTGCCTCTCGTAAAAACTTAACTATATATGAAAATGTATGGTATGGTGTGTGGATAAGAAAATCTTTAAACTCTATAGATTTAAAAATACTTTCCTGAAAACTAAGCCCTTTAACAGGTAATGCTTCAATTTTATTATATAATAAATCTGTCCGGCCTAAACTTGGAAACCCCATATAGTCACGACGGTTATGATAACGACCCCCAGGTATTTTACTATCTGTAGATTCGATATTCATTTTTTTCATTAAAAAACTTAACGTTTCTTGATCAATGGTTTTATCATACACAAACCTAACAGGTTCACCTATTTGACGATCCTTAACACTATCGGATATTTTTTCCATAAAACTTTTACTCAAATCACTCTCTAAGTCCAATTCTCCATCTCGAGTAATCTTGATCATGTGAGCAGATATGGTATCGTATTCAAAAATATTAAAAATTTCGTCTAAGCAATAGCGTAGCAAATCGTCTAACATTATAATGTAGCTTTTACCATCTTGCTCAGGTAAAACCACAAATCTATCCATTGATTTAGAAATTTCAATTAATCCATACTGATTATCTCCATTTTTTAAACCCAATGTTACAGCTAAATAAGCCGCACTGTCTTTTAAGTTAGGCAACTCTAGTGTCTCACTTAATATAATAGTAACTAATGCTGGACTTACTTTTTGTAGGTAATAGTTTTTTATAAAATTATGTTGTGAAGGCTGAATTTGGGTTTCATTTATAATGTATATATCTTCAGCTTCTAATTTTTTATGAATTTTACTAAGTATCTCCAAACTATCACTTTGTTGTTTTATTACAATTTGCGTAATAATATCTAATAGCTCATTTGCTTTTATACCTCCTAATTCACTTTTCCCACCTTTACCGGCTTCAACAATACGTTTTACCGTAGCGTAACGCACTTTAAAAAATTCATCTAAATTATTTGAAAAAATCCCTAGAAAACGAAGTCTCTCAATTAGAGGAACTGTTTCATCATCAGCCTCTTGAAGAACACGATCATTAAACTGAAGCCAGCTAACCTCTCTATTAATATAACGATTTTCTGTTTGTTTTTTTATCATTTAATTTATTTACTTGTACTACAAATATATTGTATTTAACGAATTCTAAACTATTTTTAATTTATATAAATTGTTATTTTTTATGTTTTTAATGCCTTCGGAAAAATAACGGTCTCTGTTTTTCCTTGAGTAATTCCACGCCAAGAATCTTCTTTAAAAATTATACTAACAAAACCACAGGTTGGAACATTATCAATAATTTTATCTCCATATGTGTTTGCAACATTAGTTATAGCTCCATTATGTCCAAATACCATTAAATGATTAACAGTATCCGAACAGTTTTTTATATTATACAACAAATGCGCTCCAGAAAAATCATATAATTCATGGTTATAATGACAAATTTCTCTCGGAATATTTAAATTCTTAATAAATATTTCGGCAGTAGTTTGAGCCCTAGTTGCAGGGCTAGAAATAACTAAATCAGGTGAAAAATTAGTTTCCTTTACATGTTTAGAAACAAGGTTTGCATCATTTTCACCACGTAAGCTGAGAGGTCTCTGATAATCAGGCAGTTTCAGCTTCCATGATGATTTAGCATGTCGTACAATAGTTAGTTTTTTCATTTTTATCGATTAAATACATTTTATACCGTTAAAGTGTTGTTAAAATCAGTTTATTACACTAAATTAGCAACTATAATAAAATTATCACAGCTATTAACCAACCCAAATTACAAGAAAAAATGAACCTACAAAACCTCTTCATTTAATATTTACATGTAAGGTAATAATTAGAAAAAAACGACATCGATTAATTATAACTAATTACCGATTAAGTGTTAACGAGTATCCTTTAAACGAATTTTTAAGTTAATTAACATTTTTTTTTGATTTCATCCTGTTATCCTATTTTATTTGCACTGTAAGCTATTAAATCAATTATGAACCCAAATTCAATTCAGCATGTTAGCATGCAATTCCCTCTGCATTATTTTGGCAAAATAAATCATTATTAAAATATAATGATCTTCTTGGTTGATATGATTTTATAGCTTTTTAAAAAAGTTAAAAATTTATATATCATTTATTATGAAAGTTAAAATAAACAATAACCTAGCTTCTTTTGTTATAGCTAGCCTCTTATGTCTGTTCTCTTCTGAAAACACTTTTGCTCAAAATAATATTCAGCAAATTTTTGACAACAGCTCACCAAGCAGTACATCACGTTCGGCTGTTATAACACCAGATAACTTATTGCATGGCAACAACCCTACTATATATGTAGAGAATTCTAGAGTAATAAATGTTACCGGTGATACCAGTCCTAAAGTCTTAAAACTTCTTGATGGGAATTCAAATAGCATTTTACTAGAAAGCAATAACCAATATAGAACAGTTGAAATAATTACAATAACAATAAATCAACTTTCTGATTTAAATAACCGAATAGATTTAAATGCTTTAAACAGTTTTCCATCATTACGTTACGTTTATGTAAAAAGTAAATTTGATTGTACTGATCAACAAATTCAAAATTTCATAACAAATAGTAGTTCGGTTACAACTGTTTTTTATAAAGTTTTAAGCCAGTCCTAAATAAATTATAATAATTAATCATTATACAGATGAAAAAATTATACACCACACTAAGTTCAGTGAATATTAATTTCTTACAATTCGTTTTGGTATTTAGTATACTATTCTGTGCTAGTTTTAATAGTTACGGGCAAGTTCGTGTGCCATTTGAACCTAGAACCTCAGATTTTTCACCAACAAAAACAGTATATAATGTAAAGGGAGATTTTACAATGATAGGTAACTCTAATCTTACATTAGTTAATTACGGATCTAACGAAGATAATAGTAATGAAGACATGCGTTTAGTTGATATTGATGGTGATAATAGCACATCAAACTCATCGTCTTCAACATTAAGTTTCTCTACAGAAAATGGCGCTACACCTGAGTGTTCCAATATTATTTACGCAGGTTTATATTGGACAGGTAGAAACAACGACAACTCTTCAGATGTTCAACGTAGAACCGTTAAATTTAAAGGCCCAGGACAGACTTATACGACTTTAGTGGCCGATACTGATGATATTCGTTACCCAGGAGACAGAACCATGTTTGCTGGATATAAAGAAGTAACTAGTTTAGTTAAGGACGGTGGATTAGGTGATTATTTTGTTGCCGATATTGCACTTTCTGCCGGTGATGGTGGTTCAACCGGTTATTATGGCGGTTGGGGAATGGTTGTTGTTTATGAAAATTCTAAAATGAATTGGCGTGACATTACTGTATTTGATGGTTATGCATATGTTCAAGGTTCTACAGTAATAAGTCACACATTAGATGTTTCTGGTTTTAATGCTGTACAAAATGGTGATGTAAACATCAAACTTGGTATGATGGCTGGTGAAGGTGATGTTGGTATTTCTGGTGATTATTTCCAAATTAGAAGACAGTCTGATAACACATATCAAAGTTTATCACATTCAGGAAATTCAACGTCAAATTTCTTCAACTCTTCAATTCAAACAGGTGGCAATACAAGAAGTCCTAACAGAACAAATAATACAGGTTTGGATATTGCCATGTTTGATGTACCTAATCCTAATAACTCTATAATTGATAATAATCAAACAAGTACACGATTTAGATATGGCTCTACTCAAGACACTTACATTATATTTAATGTAACATTTGCTGTAGATGCATATGTCCCTGAAACAGAAGGCTTATTAGCTGCATCTAATATTAATGGACAACCAGCAGGATCTACACTTGTAGTCGAACCTGGAGAAAGTATAGAGTATAGTGTTGAAATTAGAAATAAAGGAACAGAAGCTATTGACGATGGTAGACTTGTAATACCTATTCCGTATACATCAGAATTTGTAGTAGGAAGCCTAACTTACAACGCTTACAATTCTAATTTCACACAATCAGCACCATACTTTGATGTTAATGAAGGACCAACAGGTTCAATTGTTTGGGATTTAGGGACTATCCCATTACCTGATACAATTAATGATCTATTAGCCGATATTTCTTTTGAACTTACATGTACAACAGATTGTTCCATATTAGTTAATGATAATTGTACACCTAAAATTGTAATAGTTGGTGGTAATATTTCAGGTACAGGGCAAGTTTCTGAAACCGAATATTCACTCCCTCTAATTCAAGGTTATCAAGAAAATGGTAGCTGTCAAGGTGAGCCTAATACAGATCCTATTGAAGTTGATATCAATTCTGAACAGTATATCATTGATAATTGTACAAATGTTTCTCTTGAAAGAGAGTTCTTTTATTGTGATTTTGATGGTAATACAATTCCTGTTTCTGAAATTTCTGGAAATTTCCCTCCTGGTTCAAGATTCTATGATTCATACCCTATTACAGATTCTTCTGTTGAATACACAACAACCAATCCTTTCCCTGCAACTGTTGGTAGTACAACATATTATGCTATTCCTCAACAAAGTACAGGTTGTAGTTATATTTTTACAATTACAATAAATGATATACCTACCGTACCAACCTTTGATAATCCTATTTATTGTATTAATGAAACAGCTAGCCCATTAACTGCTACAACTACAGATCCGGATTATATTTTAATGTATTACCCTGATAACTTAGATGCAACACCAGGGCAATTAACAATTACTCCATCAACTTCAACTGTTGGAACCTTCACTTATTATGTTGCAGAAGGCCCTAGTACTACCTGTTTAGGAGATAGAGCACCTATTACGGTAACTGTTGTTGATGAAATAGTTATAACTGAAACATTAACTCCTACAACCTGTAGCACTGAAAATTCTGGAGAAATTTCGTTAGCTGTTACTGGAGGATCTGGTAGTTATACATTCTCTTGGGATGATTCAGCTAATTCTACTACGCAGAATATTTCTGATTTATCAGCAGGTACTTATACGGTAACCGTTAGTGATTCTAATACAGGTTGTGAAACTACAGGAATCTATGAAATATTAGTAGAAGATGATGTAGATCCAATATTATCAGCTCCAAATGATTTTTCAATTGAAAATTGTAATACAGATGATATTACAGCAGGTGATTTTACTTCTTTAGATTTCAATGAGACAATTACAACAATTACTGAGGCACAATTTTTAGCTGAAGGAGGCACTTTTACAGAAGATAATGTAGCCTCTATTACTTATCAAGATGTTGTTTCTGGTAGTTGTTCAATTGTTGTGACTAGAACTTTTACAATAACTGATAACTGTAATGCTACAGCTTCAGATAGTCAAACGATTACAATCAACACTCCACCTTTAGCTATTAACGAACCTGATGGATCAAATACAGTTAATTGTCTTTCAGAAGCTGATGATAGCTTTACGCTTCCTCAAATAACTGATGCTTGTGGTAACTCACTAACACCTTCCGAAGCTGTTATAACAGACTCTCCTAGTACTATAACATGTGAAGGAACTCGAACTTATACATACACCTATACCGATTGTAATAATAATCAAGACACTTGGACCTATAGTTATACCATTGAATATATAGACTTCGAACCTATCACAGCTACAACTGATACTGCTGATTGTTATGCTAATATTGTAGTACCAACACCTCCTACCGTGTTAGATAACTGTGGAAACACATTAACACCTACAGGACCTGTGGAATCTACAACACCTGAGTGTGAAGGTGATGTAACTTACACATGGACATATACTGACTGTGCCAATAACACACAAGATTATGTGCATACGGTTACTATTGAAGTTGAGAACTTCGAACCTATCACAGCTACAACTGATACTGCTGATTGTTACGCAAATATTGTAGTACCAACACCGCCTACTGTGTTAGATAACTGTGGAAACACATTAACACCTACAGGACCTGTTGAATCTACAACACCTGAGTGTGAAGGTGATGTAACTTACACATGGACATATACTGACTGTGCCAATAACACACAAGACTATGTGCATACGGTTACTATTGAAGTTGAAAACTTCGAACCTATCACAGCTACAACTGATACTGCTGATTGTTATGCTAATATTGTAGTACCAACACCGCCTACTGTGTTAGATAACTGTGGAAACACATTAACACCTACCGGACCTGTTGAATCAAGTACGCCAGACTGTGAAGGTGATGTAACTTACACATGGACATATACTGACTGTGCCAATAACACACAAGACTATGTACATACGGTTACTATCGAGGTTGAAAACTTCGAGCCTATCACAGCTACAACTGATACTGCTGATTGTTATGCTAATATTGTAGTACCAACACCTCCTACCGTGTTAGATAACTGTGGAAACACATTAA
Source organism: Algorimicrobium bowmanii (assembly GCF_054031195.1). Next base: position 1,622,149 of record NZ_CM132929.1, on the reverse strand, counting down.
CTCCTACTGGACCTGTTGAATCAAGTACGCCTGAGTGTGAAGGTGATGTAACTTACACATGGACATATACTGACTGTGCTAATAACACACAAGACTATGTACATACAGTTACTATTGAAGTTGAAAACTTCCAGCCTATCACAGCTACAACTGATACTGCTGATTGTTACGCAAATATTGTAGTGCCAACACCTCCTACCGTGTTAGATAACTGTGGAAACACATTAACACCTACTGGACCTGTTGAATCTACAACGCCTGAGTGTGAAGGTGATGTAACTTACACATGGACATATACTGACTGTGCCAATAACACTCAAGATTATGTGCACACCGTTACTATCGAAGTTGAACCATTTACCATTAACGAACCTAACGGAAATGAAACTGTTGCTTGTGCTTCACTTGCTACAGAACCAACGCCTCCTACCGTATTAGATAACTGTGGGAATACTTTAACGCCTACTGGACCTGTACAAGGTGGTAGTTTCGATCAATGTGAAGGTACTATTTCTTACACGTGGACATATACTGATTGTGCTAACCAAACTTTAGAATGGTCATACACATATAATGTTCAATTAGAATCTATTCAGCTTCCGCAAAATCAAGAATCACAAGTTGCTTGTGCTGATGATGCCGATGCTAACCTTATAAACCCGCCTGTTATAAACGATAGCTGTGGTTCTCCTATAACACCTATAGGGCCAACTCAAGGTGGTACATACGATGGATGTCAAGGAACTATTACTTATACATACACATACCCTAGCTGTCAAGGAACTAACAATGACTGGGTTTACACTTATAATGTAGTAAGCGAAAACTTCGAGCCTATTGCTGCTACAACTGATACTGCTGATTGTTACGCAAATATTGTAGTACCAACACCGCCTACTGTGTTAGACAACTGTGGAAACACATTAACACCTACTGGACCTGTTGAATCTACAACACCTGAGTGTGAAGGTGATGTAACTTACACATGGACATATACTGACTGTGCCAATAACACACAAGACTATGTGCATACAGTTACTATTGAAGTTGAAAACTTCGAGCCTATCACAGCTACAACTGATACTGCTGATTGTTATGCTAATATTGTAGTACCAACACCTCCTACGGTGTTAGATAACTGTGGAAACACATTAACACCTGCAGGACCTGTTGAATCAACTACGCCAGACTGTGAAGGTGAAGTAACTTACACATGGACATATACTGACTGTGCCAATAACACACAAGATTATGTGCATACGGTTACTATTGAAGTTGAACCATTTACCATTAACGAACCTAACGGAAATGAAACTGTTGCTTGTGCTTCACTTGCTACAGAACCAACGCCTCCTACCGTATTAGATAACTGTGGGAATACTTTAACGCCTACTGGACCTGTACAAGGTGGTAGTTTCGATCAATGTGAAGGTACTATTTCTTACACGTGGACATATACTGATTGTGCTAACCAAACTTTAGAATGGTCATACACATATAATGTTCAATTAGAATCTATTCAGCTTCCGCAAAATCAAGAATCACAAGTTGCTTGTGCTGATGATGCCGATGCTAACCTTATAAACCCGCCTGTTATAAACGATAGCTGTGGTTCTCCTATAACACCTATAGGGCCAACTCAAGGTGGTACATACGATGGATGTCAAGGAACTATTACTTATACATACACATACCCTAGCTGTCAAGGAACTAACAATGACTGGGTTTACACTTATAATGTAGTAAGCGAAAACTTCGAGCCTATTGCTGCTACAACTGATACTGCTGATTGTTACGCAAATATTGTAGTACCAACACCGCCTACTGTGTTAGACAACTGTGGAAACACATTAACACCTACTGGACCTGTTGAATCAAGTACACCTGAGTGTGAAGGTGATGTAACTTACACATGGACATATACTGACTGTGCCAATAACACACAAGACTATGTGCACACCGTTACTATTGAAGTTGAAAACTTCGAGCCTATCACAGCTACAACTGATACTGCTGATTGTTATGCTAATATTGTAGTACCAACACCTCCTACGGTGTTAGATAACTGTGGAAACACATTAACACCTGCAGGACCTGTTGAATCAACTACGCCAGACTGTGAAGGTGAAGTAACTTACACATGGACATATACTGACTGTGCCAATAACACACAAGATTATGTGCATACGGTTACTATTGAAGTTGAAAACTTCCAGCCTATCACAGCTACAACTGATACTGCTGATTGTTATGCTAATATTGTAGTACCAACACCGCCTACTGTGTTAGATAACTGTGGAAACACATTAACACCTACTGGACCTGTTGAATCAAGTACACCTGAGTGTGAAGGTGATGTAACTTATACATGGACATACACTGACTGTGCCAATAACACACAAGACTATGTACATACGGTTACTATCGAGGTTGAAAACTTCGAGCCTATCACAGCTACAACTGATACTGCTGATTGTTATGCAAATATTGTAGTGCCAACACCGCCTACTGTGTTAGATAACTGTGGAAACACATTAACACCTACTGGACCTGTTGAATCTACAACGCCTGAGTGTGAAGGTGATGTAACTTACACATGGACATACACTGACTGTGCGAATAATACACAAGATTATGTACATACGGTTACTATCGAAGTTGAACCATTTACCATTAACGAACCTAACGGAAATGAAACTGTTGCTTGTGCTTCACTTGCTACAGAACCAACGCCTCCTACCGTATTAGATAACTGTGGGAATACTTTAACGCCTACTGGACCTGTACAAGGTGGTAGTTTCGATCAATGTGAAGGTACTATTTCTTACACGTGGACATATACTGATTGTGCTAACCAAACTTTAGAATGGTCATACACATATAATGTTCAATTAGAATCTATTCAGCTTCCGCAAAATCAAGAATCACAAGTTGCTTGTGCTGATGATGCCGATGCTAACCTTATAAACCCGCCTGTTATAAACGATAGCTGTGGTTCTCCTATAACACCTATAGGGCCAACTCAAGGTGGTACATACGATGGATGTCAAGGAACTATTACTTATACATACACATACCCTAGCTGTCAAGGAACTAACAATGACTGGGTTTACACTTATAATGTAGTAAGCGAAAACTTCGAGCCTATTGCTGCTACAACTGATACTGCTGATTGTTATGCAAATATTGTAGTACCAACACCGCCTACTGTGTTAGATAACTGTGGAAACACATTAACACCTACTGGACCTGTTGAATCAAGTACACCTGAGTGTGAAGGTGATGTAACTTACACATGGACATATACTGACTGTGCCAATAACACACAAGACTATGTGCATACAGTTACTATTGAAGTTGAAAACTTCGAGCCTATCACAGCTACAACTGATACTGCTGATTGTTATGCAAATATTGTAGTACCAACACCTCCTACTGTGTTAGACAACTGTGGAAACACATTAACTCCTACAGGACCTGTTGAATCAAGTACGCCAGACTGTGAAGGCGAAGTAACTTACACATGGACATATACTGACTGTGCCAATAACACTCAAGATTATGTACACACCGTTACTATCGAAGTTGAAGACTTCGAGCCTATTGCTGCTACAGCAGATACTGCTGATTGTTATGCAAATATTGTAGTACCAACACCTCCTACGGTGTTAGATAACTGTGGAAACACATTAACACCTACCGGACCTGTTGAATCAAGTACGCCAGACTGTGAAGGTGAAGTAACTTACACATGGACATATACTGACTGTGCTAATAACACACAAGACTATGTACATACAGTTACTATTGAAGTTGAGAACTTCCAGCCTATCACAGCTACAACTGATACTGCTGATTGTTATGCTAATATTGTAGTACCAACACCGCCTACTGTGTTAGATAACTGTGGAAACACATTAACTCCTACTGGACCTGTTGAATCAAGTACACCTGAGTGTGAAGGTGATGTAACTTATACATGGACATACACTGACTGTGCCAATAACACACAAGACTATGTACATACGGTTACTATCGAGGTTGAAAACTTCGAGCCTATCACAGCTACAACTGATACTGCTGATTGTTATGCAAATATTGTAGTGCCAACACCGCCTACTGTGTTAGATAACTGTGGAAACACATTAACACCTACTGGACCTGTTGAATCAACTACGCCAGACTGTGAAGGTGAAGTAACTTACACATGGACATATACTGACTGTGCCAATAACACACAAGATTATGTGCATACGGTTACTATTGAAGTTGAAAACTTCCAGCCTATCACAGCTACAACTGATACTGCTGATTGTTATGCTAATATTGTAGTACCAACACCGCCTACTGTGTTAGATAACTGTGGAAACACATTAACACCTACTGGACCTGTTGAATCAAGTACACCTGAGTGTGAAGGTGATGTAACTTATACATGGACATACACTGACTGTGCCAATAACACACAAGACTATGTGCATACAGTTACTATTGAAGTTGAAAACTTCGAGCCTATCACAGCTACAACTGATACTGCTGATTGTTATGCAAATATTGTAGTACCAACACCTCCTACTGTGTTAGACAACTGTGGAAACACATTAACTCCTACAGGACCTGTTGAATCAAGTACGCCAGACTGTGAAGGCGAAGTAACTTACACATGGACATATACTGACTGTGCCAATAACACTCAAGATTATGTACACACCGTTACTATCGAAGTTGAAGACTTCGAGCCTATTGCTGCTACAGCAGATACTGCTGATTGTTATGCAAATATTGTAGTACCAACACCTCCTACGGTGTTAGATAACTGTGGAAACACATTAACACCTACCGGACCTGTTGAATCAAGTACGCCAGACTGTGAAGGTGAAGTAACTTACACATGGACATATACTGACTGTGCTAATAACACACAAGACTATGTACATACAGTTACTATTGAAGTTGAGAACTTCCAGCCTATCACAGCTACAACTGATACTGCTGATTGTTATGCTAATATTGTAGTACCAACACCGCCTACTGTGTTAGATAACTGTGGAAACACATTAACTCCTACTGGACCTGTTGAATCAAGTACACCTGAGTGTGAAGGTGATGTAACTTATACATGGACATACACTGACTGTGCCAATAACACACAAGACTATGTACATACGGTTACTATCGAGGTTGAAAACTTCGAGCCTATCACAGCTACAACTGATACTGCTGATTGTTATGCAAATATTGTAGTGCCAACACCGCCTACTGTGTTAGATAACTGTGGAAACACATTAACACCTACTGGACCTGTTGAATCTACAACGCCTGAGTGTGAAGGTGATGTAACTTACACATGGACATACACTGACTGTGCGAATAATACACAAGATTATGTACATACGGTTACTATCGAAGTTGAACCATTTACCATTAACGAACCTAACGGAAATGAAACTGTTGCTTGTGCTTCACTTGCTACAGAACCAACGCCTCCTACCGTATTAGATAACTGTGGGAATACTTTAACGCCTACTGGACCTGTACAAGGTGGTAGTTTCGATCAATGTGAAGGTACTATTTCTTACACGTGGACATATACTGATTGTGCTAACCAAACTTTAGAATGGTCATACACATATAATGTTCAATTAGAATCTATTCAGCTTCCGCAAAATCAAGAATCACAAGTTGCTTGTGCTGATGATGCCGATCCTAGCCTTATAAACCCGCCTGTTATAAACGATAGCTGTGGTTCTCCTATAACACCTATAGGGCCAACTCAAGGTGGTACATACGATGGATGTCAAGGAACTATTACTTATACATACACATACCCTAGCTGTCAAGGAACTAACAATGACTGGGTTTATACTTATAATGTAGTAAGCGAAAACTTCGAACCTATCACAGCTACAACTGATACTGCTGATTGTTATGCTAATATTGTAGTACCAACACCGCCTACTGTGTTAGATAACTGTGGAAACACATTAACACCTACAGGACCTGTTGAATCAAGTACACCTGAGTGTGAAGGTGATGTAACTTACACATGGACATATACTGACTGTGCCAATAACACACAAGATTATGTGCATACGGTTACTATTGAAGTTGAAAACTTCCAGCCTATCACAGCTACAACTGATACTGCTGATTGTTATGCAAATATTGTAGTACCAACACCGCCTACTGTGTTAGATAACTGTGGAAACACATTAACACCTACGGGACCTGTTGAATCTACAACGCCTGAGTGTGAAGGTGATGTAACTTACACATGGACATATACTGACTGTGCCAATAACACACAAGAGTATGTACATACAGTTACTATTGAAGTTGAAGCATTTAGCTTACCTGATAACGTTACAAATAGCGTGTCTTGTGTTAGTGATGCACAGGAAGTTCCAACACCACCGGTTGTTACTGATAACTGTGGAAATGAAATCATACCTAATGCCCCAATTGTAAGTGCTGATCCGGGATGTTCAGGTGATAAAACATATACATGGACATATACCGATTGCGCAGGGAATTCAGAAGATTGGGTATACACTTATTCTATCAATGATGATATCGCACCAGAAGCTCCTATTGCACCAGCTGATATAACATTACAATGTATCACAGATTTACCAGCTAGTATTACTTTAACTGCTACTGATAATTGTGCAGGTGACATAGTTGTATCTCCAATTGATACTATTAATGATAATGACCCATGTAATGTAATAATTACACGTACTTGGAATTTTACTGATAGTTGTAACAATACAACGTCAGTTTCTCAAATAATTACAGTAAATGATACGACTGCTCCTACTGTAACAAATGATCTTTCTGATATATTTGTGAGTTGTAGTACTATCCCTGAAGTTCCTGAATTAATTTTTGATGACTGTTCAAATAACGTAACCATTGTAAGTTTCGATGAAACAAATACATCTGACGGATCTGAAACTGATTACGAAATTATTTGGAATTGGACGATTGTTGATTCTTGTGGAAATGAAGCTCAGTTAAGTCAAGCTGTATATGTAACTAATGAGAATACAATAATAAATGAAAGTGATGACCACTGTATTGATGATGGTGTTATTGACTTATTCGATTATTATAATGGTAATAATATGTCCGGAACTTGGATTTCTGTTACACAAAACACCACTTTAGTAGATGGAGAATTCGATCCAGCAAATGTTGAATTAGGTGATTATATTTTTGAATACTCTGTAATGGAAGACGGATGTACAACTACAACACGTGTTACAATTACGATTAACAATGATTGTGTTGTATTATTCCCTGATCAAGGTTCAGAATCTTGCTCAAGAGATAGCATCTTAGTTTCAACCGCGATAACACCAAATGGTGATCAATATAATGAGTACTTTGAGGTAGAAAGTGATAATTCTTGTAATTACTCATTTGATATTCAAGTATTCAATAGATGGGGAGCAATCGTTTATAAAGCGAATAACTATCAAAATAACTGGAATGGCTCCGCTCATAAATCATCAGTTGGAGGTGCTGATAAGGTGCCAAATGGAACATATTATTATATTATTAATGTCAGAAATAGTGGATTTAAACCTCTAACAGGATACTTCTACGTAGGAACCAAATAAATCTTTAACCTATGAAACTATTAAAAAAGAATATAATTGCACTAGCATTATTAACTAGTACAGTTGGAATTGCACAACAATTACCGCAGTTTACGCAGTATATGTACAATACCATTTCTATAAACCCTGCTTACGCAGGTAGTAGAGAAACATTAAGTGTAGTAGGTCTTCACAGAAGCCAATGGGTAGGCTTTGATGGTGGACCAATAACACAAACACTATCAATTAACACGCCTTTACGTAATGATAAAATCGGTCTGGGTTTATCTTTTATAAATGATAAACTTGGAGATGAACGCTTTTCATATCTATATGCTGATTTTTCATATACGATTCAGACAGGTACAAATACCGAGTTAGCTTTTGGTGTGAAAGCGGGATTTACAAGTTATAGTTTTGATCGCTATGCAGCAGATCCTGATGGTAATGATATAGGGATTTATGGAATTGATGACCGTTGGGATCCTAATATTGGTGCTGGTGTTTATTGGCACTCTAATAAATGGTACTTAGGGCTTTCTACTCCACGTATTTTAACTAATGACTACAATGATGAAACAGGTACTGGACAAGATTATGCTGCATTAGAAAGAGTGAGTTACTATTTTACCGGTGGTTATGTGTTTACTTTAAGTGAAAATACTAAACTAAAACCTGCTTTTCTTGTTAAAGCTACCAATGGTGCTCCAGTATCATTTGATTTAACAGCTAACTTCTTATTCTATGAAAAATTCTGGGCAGGAGCTGGTTACCGAATTGATAATCAAACTTCAGCTTTAGCTGGAATTGTAGACTTTCAAGTGTCTAAACAATTTCGAATTGGTTATGCTTATGAATACCCTCTATCCGATTTAATTGACTATACAGGAGGTACGCATGAAATCTTAATTATGTTCGAACTATTTAAGAACAAACGAATCAAATCACCAAGATACTTCTAAAATATTATTGTATGAAAACTAAAATTATATACATCTGTATTGCGCTAAGTAGTACCTTCTTATATTCACAAAAAAAAGTGGCCGATATCTTTTTTGATAATTATTCATATGTGAAAGCAGCCGAGCTATATGAAGAAACTGTAAAAAAAGGTGATAGTAGCGAACATGTTCTAACCCGTTTAGGCGATTGTTATTACAATAATTCTGACCCTAAATCTGCTGCAACTTGGTATGGATTAGCTTTAAATAAATATGAAAATGTCAAACCAGAATTCATATACAAATACATTCAGACACAACGTAGTCTAGGAAATTATGAAGAGGCCGATACCTGGTTAGTTGCTTTTAAAAACAGTCAGAATAATGATAAACGTGCAACTGATTTATCTGAAAATAATATAGGTATCTACAAGGCACTTGAATCTAAGACAGGCGTAGATGTGAAAGTGAAAAATCTTGAAATTAATTCTAAATATTCGGATTTTGGAGCCTTTGTCCATAACAATAAAATCTACTTCTCTTCGGCTAAAAATACCGAAAACAAAATTTATAATTGGAATAAAGAACCTTATTTAGATATGTATACGGCTACAATAAGTAGTGGCGAAAACAATATTGATAGTATATCAAACCCAACCAGTTTAGAGGTTAAAGAAAAAGAACGTAACGATGTACATCAAGCAAGTGTTTGCATCACAAATGACGGACAAACTTTATACTTTACTAGAGATAATGTAAATAGCAAAAACAGACATGTATACGATAAGGAAGGAACTTCTAATTTAAAAATATACAGAGCTAAAAAAACTGAAAATGACACTTGGGGTGAAATTGAAGAACTACCATTTAATGATAAAAACTTCTCAACAGGTCACCCTACCCTTAGCCCAGATAATAAAACATTGTATTTTGTATCTGATCGTGAAGGCGGTTTAGGACAAACAGATATTTACAGCGTTTCTATAAATGGAGATAGTTTTGGAACACCTGTAAATTTAGGAGATAAAGTAAATACTGAAGGCCGTGAAATGTTCCCTTTTATTGCAAAAGATAGTACCTTATATTTCTCTTCGGATGGTTATTTAAACCTGGGATTATTAGACATCTTTAAAACTAATATCCTAAAAGATGAACAAGCAGAAGTTGAAAACATGGGGGCGCCTTACAACAGTGGTTATGATGATTTTGCTTTTTTTATAGATAGTGAAACTAAAAAAGGGTATTTCTCTTCTAATAGAACTGAAGGAAAAGGTAGTGATGATATTTACGGATTTACTGCTCAACCTTGTCAACAAGTCATAACAGGAACCGTTAGAGATTCAAAGACTTTATTGGCATTAGAAACAGCTACTGTACAATTAATTGATGCTTCTGGGAAAATAATTGATGAAGTGACTAGTGATGAAAATGGTGTCTATAAAATAACAGCAGATTGTAATCAGGAATATAAAGTATTAGGTAAGAAATTAGATTATAAAGATGATATTAATACTGTTTCAACTACTGATGAAACCGGAATAGAGCAAATTGCTGACCTAAATTTAATTCCATTAATAAATGATAATGAGATTGTGATTAACCCAATATTCTTTGATTTTGACAAATGGGAAATTAGACCAGATGCTGCATATGAATTAGAAAACATCGTTGCAGTAATGAGAGCTCATCCTGATATGGTTATCAAAATCGAATCTCATACCGATAGCCGTGGTAAAGATAATTACAATTTAAAATTATCTGACAGACGTGCAAAATCAACCCAAGAATATTTATATTCTAGAGGTATTGAACAAGAACGTATAGAAAGTGCTATTGGTTTCGGTGAAACACAACTAGTTAACAACTGTTCTAATGGTGTTAAATGTACTAAAGAACAGCATCAAGAAAATAGACGTTCTAAATTTATAATATTAACCGATTAAAACTAAACCTACCTACCTCCTATTAATTACTACAAGAAGGTTATAGGCCATTAAAAAAAACAAAAAGCTACATTTAAATATGTAGCTTTTTGTTTTTAATATTCTTTTGGACAGTGTTAACTATTGAGTAAATAATACGAGATTAAGGTCACATATTAAGTTATTAGTAGATAAAAAAAACTACCAAACTAATTTAAAAATTAGTCTGATAGATTGGTTTGGTAACTAAAATTTATTCTTATTTTTTCACAAATATATTTGTATAATACCATCTTCCATTAGCATCTTGCTCAGCTGAAATATCAAAATCTGAATAATTACCTTCAATATTAGACCTGTGGCTTTCGCTATTTAACCAGGCATTAAATACCGTTTGAGCTGATGTAAAGCCATAAGCTACATTTTCAGACACATAATCAGCACCTAAACTGTTTTCTAAAAATTCCTTACGTTCTTGAAAGTTATCATGAGAAACGTTATTATTTTCTATCATGTAATCTGTATGGTTAAATGCCTGTGATTTAATGATATCAATTGTATTCAATCCGTTTAATCCTATTGACAGGCGATAATCATTAATAAGCTCCATGATTTCAATTTCAATAATTTTAGTTTCTGGAATTACTAAATTGGAGGTATCAATATTAGTAACATTGGTGTTAGAAGCTGTTGTATCATCAATTGATTCTGAAGAACACGAAGTCGCGAAAACGACTAATAATACCATAAATGGTATAAAAGTAACTTTTTTCATTAAGCAGGTTATTTAGATTTGGGATTATAAATATATAATGCTCCGTTCAAATAAATGTTAATGAAATGTTAAAATCGATGAAAAACATGTTTTTTATCGTTCATACATGCATTTCATCGATTAAAAAGTTAAAAAACACCTAATTAGATGTTGTTTATCGGGTAATTATGGAGATAAACGGTTTTTTACCCAATTTAAGTCAGAATCCAATTGATATAAAATACGATCATGTAATCTGTTAGGACGTCCCTGCCAAAATTCAATAGATACTGGTTTAATAATATATCCGCCCCAATAATCAGGACGTAAAATTTCACTATTTTCGTATTGGGATTCTAATCTAACTAATTTATTTTCAAGTTCAGAGCGATCAGATATAATAGCACTTTGTTCTGATACAATTGCACCCAACTGGCTTCCTCTAGGACGAGATTCAAAATACCCATCACTAAGATTATCTGCTATTTTTTCAGCTTTACCTTTTATAATAATTTGGCGTTCTGCACCGTGCCAGAAAAAAGATAAACATACATTCGGATTGTTTGCTATAGCTCGCCCTTTCTCACTTTGATAATTAGTAAAGAAAATAAAACCTTCGTAAGTATAACGTTTTAATAATACCACACGATTTTTTGGAAAACCATCAGTACCAATAGTTGAAATAGTCATAGCATTAGTTTCATCTTGTGGAAAATGATTATCAACTTCATGAAACCATTTCTTAAAAAGTTCCATCGGGTTCTCTGGAGAATCACTTAACAGCAAAGCGCCTTTATTATATATTTTTCTGTAATCACCTAAGTCTTTGTCCATTAGCTATGTCGTTGTTTTTTTGTACTTTTATATAAAGTAGTACATAATGATAGCCCTAAATTTAAACAATATTTGAGAGAATGAAATTTGAAAAAAGCATTTATTTTAATCAATTAAAACACCATAAGGTTACTTTTTCATTTGGTACATTTTATCTATGTGATAAATTTGTAATAGCCGAACATAATGAAGGGGTTCATTTTGATTGGATTAAAATACAACAAATTGCAGATTTTTTAATCAAATTTTACGGACCACTCATTAAAATTGGGCATATTACCAACAGAATAAACAACTACTCTGTTGATCCAAATTTGTGGCGAAAATTTAATAATACTTATGGTTTTATTATAGCTAGTGCCATTGTCGTTTATAATGAGTTTGCTTTAAGAAATGCTCATTTAGAGAAGAATTTTTCAAAAAATAGTATCAAAACATACAGCAGTATAGAAGAAGCTATTTTTTTTATGCAGAATTTAAAAACACTTAAATTGTAATAGATTTTCCATCCATAGCTAGTTCAACTGAATCAAATACTGTCTCTGCTTCTGTTTTAAACTCTTGTAGATTTTTATAACGTGTTGAATAATGCCCCAACAGTAACTTTCCAACATTAGCTTGTTTTGCTATACTAGCTGCTTGCTTTGCTGTACTATGTTTAGTAGGTGTCGCTAATTTTTCGTGAGCTTCTAAAAATGTAGATTCATGATAGAGTAAATCGACTTCTTTAATAATTGGAATAATAGCCTCATTATATGCTGTATCACTACAAAAAGCATAACTTTTAGCTTTAGTAGGTGCTTTCGTTAGTTCGGTATTTGGTATTAGTTCACCCTGATTATTTTTCACATCAAAGCCTTGTGTTATTTTTCGGTAATATGCGACATCGATATCGGCGTTTAACACCGCGTTCATATCTAATTTTCGAGGTCCGGGCTTTTCTTTAAAGAGAAATCCGTTTGTGTAAATACGATGATCTAAAGGTATAGTATACACAGATACTTTATCATCTTCAAAGATTAATTCAGATTCTTTAGAGTTTAATTCGTGAAAAATTAATGGGTAATTTGTCCAAGATTCAGACAGTTTCATTTGTAATGTAATAATTTCCTTTAATCCTTTAGGGCCGTATATATGGAGTTCTGTTTCACGAGTTAACAATCTAAATGTAGAAATGAGTCCTACTAAACCAAAAAAATGATCGCCATGCAAATGCGAAATAAAGATATGTTTTATACGGGCAAACTTTATTTTATTACGTCGTAATTCTACTTGAGTCCCTTCGCCACAATCTATTAAAAAAAGGTGATTTTTTATATCTAATACTTGAGCTGTTGGATTGGTATCCGTCCTTGGTGTAGCACTAAAACAACCTAATATAGTGAGCTTCATGTATGTTTTTTAAAAAGATGTGTGTGTTATTAAATAATTTATTAAAACCCTAAATCGCGTTCCATTTCCTCCATTTCAATAATATCATGAGCCTCTTGAACACTAGGAACAACTATTAAATTTTCAGGAATGGCATCAAGGTCTGTTTGATTTGTGACGATTACAAATGAGTGTTTTTGTTCTTTATGAAGGTCCAAAATTTTTATAAATCCGTCAATTTCATCCGCTGTTAAAACTTCAGAATTGATTAAACTAACAATAACATTATCATTTTTAAAACGCTCGTAAAGTACTTCTAACTTTTTTATTAATTCTTGGACAGTTACCTTGTCTTGTTTAATATGCGTGATATTGTTTTCTTTTTCAAAAATCATGACTCTATTTTTTAATTTTAGAAGCTAATAAGTAAATAACAGCCATTCTAACTGCTACCCCATTTTCTACCTGGTTTAAAATAATGGCTTGATTAGAATCTGCTACTTCACTTGTAATTTCAACACCTCTATTTATAGGTCCTGGATGCATGATAGTTATTTCTTTCTTCAAGCTATTCAGTATATCCATGGTTACACCGTACTGTTGCGTATACTCTCTTGTTGATGGAAAGTAATTTACTTCCATACGCTCGTTTTGTACGCGAAGCATATTTGCTACATCACACCAGTTTAAAGCTTTTTGTAAGTTAGTTTCAACTTTAACACCTAAACTACTTATATATTTAGGCAATAATGTTTTAGGGCCGCAAACCATAACTTCAGCTCCTTGAAGCTGCAGTGCAAAAATATTAGATAGTGCCACGCGACTGTGTAAAATATCACCAACAATAACTACTTTTTTCCCCTGTACTTCCCCTAAACGTTCCCTTATAGAATACGAATCCAATAAAGCCTGAGTAGGATGTTCATGAGCACCATCACCTGCATTTATAATACGAGCATCAACATGCTGTGATAAAAAGACGCTGGCACCTGGATTTGGATGACGCATAACAACCATATCCACTTTCATGGACAAAATATTGTTAACTGTATCTATTAATGTTTCTCCTTTTTTTACGGATGACTGAGATGCTGAAAAATTAAGAACATCTGCAGAGAGGCGCTTTTCAGCAAGTTCAAAAGATAATTTAGTACGTGTGGAATTTTCAAAAAATAAATTAGCTATCGTAATATCTCTAAGCGACGGTACTTTTTTTATAGGTCTATTGATGACTTCTTTAAAATGATCAGCAGTTTCAAAAATAAGCTTAATATCGTCTTTATTAAGGTATTTAATTCCTAATAAGTGGTTGACACTTAATTCACTCATATTTTTTTATTTTCTATTATAAGTAGCATGTTGTTATATCAATACGTGATAATCTGATATATTTTACTAACATTGTAGCCTATTCTAACTCTGAATTAAATACACAGCATCTTCACCGTCATTTTCTTCCCAGTTAACTTTTACAAGTTCATCATTTATAGCATCTACTTGTCTACCTCTATAATTTGGTTGAATTGGTAAATGTCTACTAAAACGTCTGTCAATAAGAGTTAAAAGTTCTATCTCAAGAGGTCTACCAAAAGATTGTATTGCTGTTAAAGCAGCACGAATACTTCTACCTGTATATAGGACATCATCTATAAAAACAATTTTTTTAGCTTCTACTATAAAATCTATTTCAGTTGTATTGGCTTCTAAGGTTTTTTCACCGCGCCTAAAATCGTCTCTAAAAAACGTAATATCCAGATACCCCAATTGGATGTCATTTATATTATAATCGTTTTTTAAAGTGGTGGCTAAGCGTTTTGCTAGAAATTTTCCGCGAGGTTGAAGCCCTATTAAAACTGTATTTGAAAAATCGTTATGATTTTCAATTAGTTGGCAAGCCAATCGATGAAGAATGATGTTTACCTCTTTTGCATTAAGTAACATTTTTTGACTCATATACTATCCAAACGTATTTGGTAAACAAAGTTACGGTAAAAATATTGAGTTCACAATGCTTTTATAATACAAAGCATTTTACGAATGGATGTTTTGTTGGCTTAAAACATTCAAATTATCTTTAAGTTATTATCGATTAAGTTCCTTTTTAAACCTCTTTAAACTGATAAAAGAAACGCTCTATTACCCGTAAATCTTAAGTTATAATTTCGACAGAACCACGCATTTCCTGTTTAAACTCAATTGCTTTATTATAAGGTGTAATAAGTTTTGATGCCAGTTTCCGCTTCCAAATTATTAGGAGTAATAATTATAACGTGTTTGTATATGAAGAGTAGCAGAATTATATGTGCTAATTTTCAGTTATAAAAAAAATAGCAGAAATAAAATAAACTAACTTTTGATTAGTCCTTATCTGCTATTTTTTTTATACTTTGTTGTAGGCTGTATTTAATCTCGAAATAGGTTCTTAATTTATTAAAAATTATAAGTGTTTTTTAATCTAAAAAGCTATGAGTTGTTTCTGTATAAGTTATTTCCCATTTTTGTTCTTCTTTACTTAAAAAATAAATTATTGTTTCTAAATATTTTTGTCCCCCCAATGATTTATAGATAATAGCTTTGTTTTTAGCTAAATTATATACAGGTTTTGAAATAGTGAGATGTTTTATTTTTTTATTTTTTTTTTGAGTAAAACTCTTTTCTATATTTTTATTAATATTCCACGTTTTAGTTTCTATATTTTGATAATTAAAAGAGTCCTTTAGAAATTTTTCGACAATTTTATTTTTTCCTTTTCCAGTCATAATATAATTATTTCCTTTTAAGGGTTGCTCAAATTTTACTACAGAATCGATCTCATAAAATGAAGAATCATTCGGTTTTGGTTTGATATTGTTTTTGTAAATATGTTTGAAAACAATGTTTTTATTATTGCGGTGTTTAAAAAAACTAAAGACCTTTTTGTCGTTTGCTATTGTATCAAAATAAATTGAGTCATTTATAGTGTAATTACTTTCTTTAAGAATAATGTTTAAAATTTTTTCATCATCTTCAATTTGTTGACAAGAATTAAATAAAATTAGAATGAGTAAACTTATTGTTATTTTAACAGTCATTTCCTTGTGAGTTACTTGTGTTATCTTGTTCATCTACACATTTGTTATTAAGTTCTTCTGGTGTGTTGTCTCCAGTATTTATTAAAGACATAGCAGGAGTATTGTAAAAAGAACCTTTTACAATATCTTTACAATATTGATTTGTAATGTTATTCATTCCTGAGTTTTCTGCATATTTAAATAATGAATAAGACATAGTTCCAATAAAATCTACCATTGCAATATGCATAGCATCATTTAAGGCTTGACCGTTAGTGTCGTTTCTATTATCTAGAAAAGTGTCCATTGCTGTGTTTAAATATGTGTAGTTAGGATGTTCAGTTAATAATGTATTATGTAAATATTGATACATTAAGAGTGCGTGTTCCATTTCGTGAATTACAGTTAAAGCAACATGAAGTTTTGTAGAATTATTATTTAAATAGTCGTTATCTAAAGTGATATAAATATTACACTGAGCACTAGAGATGTTTGCATCTGTATCAAAATCAGTTGCGGCATTTACATTGTATGCATCTGGGATGTCAGCATTCCTAAATGCTAAAGTAATATTATTATCATTATTAAAAAGATTTCTTACTTTATTTATTAAGCCAGCATTTGATCCATTTTGGATATTCCCAAAGATTTCCTCAGCAATTATATTTTCAGCACAATCATTATCTAAATTATTTACACTTATTAGATCATCATCAACATCAATGTAAGGATTAATTAATAATTCAATTAGGTTAATAGCTTCTTCTTGTGCTTCTTCACTGCAACTATTTGCTTTAAGCAAACCATCAATAGGCCTAGTAATAGATCTTGGTTGAACTTGCAACCAAGCAAGTATTTCAGGAGTTAAAGTTGTATTATCAGTATTTCCATCTTGTTGTAAGCTATTTATACACATTGCAATTTCTTGCTAAAGTGGTGGTTTAGTTATTGAAGTGTGGTTTCCACTTCCGTTAAAAGGTCCTCCAGTTCCGTGCCCGCCAGAAGGATTATAGCTAGAAGGATTATTTGGTGGATTATATGTGTTATTTGAGCCACCACCACCAGAAGTACAAGCAGGATTAATGTCAAAACTTACAAATTCCATTGAAGTTCCTCCGCATTGTCCTTCTATTTGTGAATTGTAAACGCTAGTATGATCTTGAGAAAAACCACCTAAACAAGGAATAATATTATAATTAATACTAACGCAATTATCTACATATAAAATTTTACTAAAAATATCATTTACAAATGCATCATCTTCTAAACTGTAAATATTAACTTTATCATTAAAATTAATATTTATTCCATTATCTAAATCTACTCTCTCTTGGGTTGTTAAATTATAAGTTACTTACGTGTTTGTATAAGATTAGTTGCGTGGTTTAAGCACTAAAGTCAGCAAATAAATCACAGATAGAAAGTCTGCGAGGATTTTCGCAAGTAGGCGAAAACCAAGCAATTAATTTTATACTTTGTTGTAGGTAGTATTTTTATTTTTTATTAATTCAATAATTTCATTTTCGTAAAGTATTAGTTGAATAGCAAAAGTCATAATAAATTGCCAAAATGCTGATGCATTTTCATCCTCAAAATCTTTCTTTATTATACCATATATTACTAATAAGATAATAGTAACCCACATAATAACTTTAGAATAATTACTTCTGTTTTTTTTAAATAAAAATAATTTATAAAACTGAAATATAAGTATGGGAGAGAATATTGAAATTGGAAGTAGCATTAACAAGTTTTTTAAATTATAGCCATATACAGAAATTTCATCTAGTTTATCAAACTCAATAAATTGCATTAATATGTAACCAATTCCAAAATATAAGCCTATTGAAATGAAAAAAGCTAAATATGATAATCCTACAGAAGATATAAAACTAATTATATAATTATATTTAGTTTTATTTAGATTAAATAGAACTATGATAAGAGCAAAAAACAAAATATGAAAACCAATATCTAATTTGAAAATATAAAATAATAGCACACAAATTAAAGATGGTAAAATAGTTCTAATAAAAAGTAATATGTTATTTGTAAGTATGTTCATATTTAATCACAATTAATTTGGTCTATAGTTTCATTGCTCGTTAGTAATTCTTCTATTTTCTCTTTATCAACCCTAATAGCTGTTTTAGGTATAATAGAAGCTTGACCACCGTTGCTTTCAGGACTATTAATCCAACTTGCTATTTCTTGTTGCATATTTTCCCAAGTAGCTTCTGCTACGTCATAATATGTTTCTTGCTGACATTCAGTATTTGCTCCAAGATTTAATAACATACTAATGTTTGCAACATCAACAGCTCTAGTAAAAAATTCAAAATTACCATTTTGATTAATAAACCAACCCCATTGACGGTTACCCGAAAAAGGCTGTGTTCCATTATTAGGAGTCCTAATTGTGGAAATTGTCCAATCATTGTTGGTGAATTCAGAAACAATAACTGCACCATCATCTGAGGCAATAGTAGGTATAACTCCTGTAGCATCTGCCTCAATCAATAAAATAGATGCAATTGGGTCGTTAGAAATAAAGTCGATACCATCTTGAGTAGTTAGAGGGATAAACTCCCAATCGATATCTCCTGTATCAGTTGAGTTAAAAGGAATATTACAACTAAATTGAAAATTGTTTGCTTCTCCGCTTGCTAATTCGGTAAAATTTTCTCTAAAAGCCTGATATATTTCGGATTCAGAATCTGGATTTCCATCATTATTAAAACCGGTGTAATTAGTAACCTCTACCCCATAGTAATCTATGTTAGCTAATGGCACATTACCATCGGATATTGATTGGTGATGCCATTCAATACCTAGATCAAATAGCCTATCGCTGCATTCTTGAGGAATTGTTTGGTTGTACAAATTCAAGTAATTTGAGGTGTTTAAACTACTTTGTTCTAGGCAGTCTTGGACTAAATGTCTTCAAGTATGTCTTTTAATTCCTCATAACGTTCAAATTTGGCATCAGGTATCTCTTCGATAATACTTAAAAACTCGATAATATCTTCTTGTGCTTCTTCACTGCAACTATTTGCTTTAAGCAAACCACTAATAGGCATAGTAATAGATCTTGGTTGAGCTTGCAACCAAGCAAGCATTTCAGGAGTTAAAGTTGTATTATCA
Source organism: Algorimicrobium bowmanii (assembly GCF_054031195.1). The sequence continues at coordinate 1,602,529 of NZ_CM132929.1, read as the reverse complement.
GTATTTCCATCTTGTTGTAAGCTATTTATACACATAGCAATTTCTTGCCAAAGTTGTGGTTTAGTTATTGAAGTGTGGTTTCCACTTCCGTTAAAAGGTCCTCCAGTTCCGTGCCCGCTAGAAGTATCATAGCCAGAAGGGTTATTTGGTGGATTATATGTGTTATTTGAGCCACCACCACCAGAAGTACAAGCAGGATTAATGTCAAAACTTACAAATTCCATTGAAGTTCCTCCGCATTGTCCTTCTATTTGTGAATTGTAAACGCTAGTATGTTCTTGAGAAAAACCACCTAAACAAGGAATAATATTATAATTAATACTAACGCAATTATCTACATATAAAACTTTACTAAAAATATCATTTACAAATGCATCATCTTCTAAACTGTAAATATTAACTCTATCATTAAAGCTAATATTTATTCCATTATCTAAATCTAATCTCTCTTGGGCTGTTAAATTATAAGTTACTAACATTGCTTTATAGCTACCATCTGCCTGAAGTGAAAGTAACACATTCTCTATATTATTAGTTTTTACAGTTCTAAAAACAGGAAATGTATATGAATGATAATTAGTTTCTGTGTTTTCTATATATGTTGCATAGTCAGTATCAATATAGAAATCATCTTCTGAGGAATATATTAGTTTGTTGGCATTAGCTAATTTTGACTGTTTTATATTATTTGTAATACTTTTTAGTTTTCGTCCAAGATTTTTATTTTGATTAATTTCGGATTCATTAATTTCAGAAAACTTAAAAGGAGATTTTTCTCCATTAATTTCTTTGTCAGAAATATTGATATCATCATCTTTTTGACAGGATACAATAAATAAAGAAATTCCAAGTATTAAGATTCCGAGTTTAAATAAGTGTTTCAGTTTGTTTTTCATTTTACCGTTGTTTTTGAATTATTGATTAAAGTTTATTGCTAGTCATATTATCTACAACATCTTTATATAAATCATCTATAAAAAAAATATCAGATAATTGCGTTAATATTTCAGCTGTTACGGGAACTTGAATTGCTACATTATTAATATTGAAGTGAGACAAAACCCCAGTTACAGCATGAAGACTAGGATATGATGGGTGCCCCAAAAGTTGTAGTTTTAATTCCTCTGAATTAATCTTAATCTTTTTGTTTTGCAAAAATTGAAACAAGATTTGATATAAGGTGTCTTTCATTACACATAAAATTATACTAACGCAATCAAAACTAACAAAAGCAACCTAGTTAACACGTAATTTTCGCTTACTAAAAGTAAGCAAAAACGGAAAATTTAAATAAAACCTTTTTCTTTAGGTTTGATCACTAAACTTCTAATTCCCAATTGTTTTGTAGCCTCACTTAAGCCTTATAAACTTCTGTCTGCTCGTGTTGTTTCACTGATAGCACGAAGTTGTTGTATGGAAATTGTTTTTTTATAGTGCTTGGCAATTATTTTTAGGCAAGTTGGACCGCAATCTTTGTGGTCTGGTTGTTTGTAATTTAGAAATTTTTGACATTAATTATCTATATAATTATGAATATATGAGGAGTTAGAATTTTACGAGAACAACATGTTTGTCTCAAGAATTAGGTATAACGCAACCAAGTTATGCCAGATTAGAAAAAGACGATGAACATATTTACATCATGCGATTAATAAACATTGCTAATGCTATTAAATACTAATGTTTCTGAACTAATTAATGAAAAAGGTTGGAAAGGTTATTAATCAACAAAACAGCGAAACGCCAAACGCCAAACACTTATATTGATACCATTATTAATGGCAGATAAAGAGCATATTATGTTTTTGAAAGAAGAAATTACATACTTTGAGAGCGTTTCTAAAAATTAAATAATTCAACTTATCTGTAATAAAATTTAATCATAAAAAAAGCCTTCAATTTCTTGAAGGCTTTTTAGTATTAAAGAATGTTGGAAAATTATTTTCCTTCCATTTTATCTTTAAGAGCTTGTAATGCATCATTAGCATCACCTAAAGTAGGCTTAACTTCTGCAGCTGCATTAGCAGTGGCAGCTTTAACATTAGCAGCTTCTTCTTCTCTGAAGATTGCTGTATGAGATGCTACTACACGCTTAAATTCTTTATTAAATTCGATAATCTTGAATTCAGCTTCTTCGCCTTTTTTCAATTTCTTACCATCTTCTTTTTCAAGATGACGAGACGGTACGAATGCTACGATATCTTCATTAAAATCAATAGTTGCACCTTTGTCAACGATTTCAGTTAATTCAGCTTTATGAACAGTTCCTACAGCGAATTCAGTTTCATATTTATCCCAAGGGTTATCTGTTGTTTGTTTGTGTCCTAAAGATAATTTACGACCTTCAACATCTAATTCAAGAACAACAACATCTAAAGTATCACCTACGTTACAGAACTCAGATGGGTGCTTGATTTTCTTAGTCCAAGATAAATCAGAGATGTAAATTAATCCATCAATACCTTCTTCTAATTCAACAAATACACCAAAGTTTGTAAAGTTACGTACAATACCTGAATGCTTAGAACCTACAGGGTATTTCTTAGTAATATCAGTCCATGGGTCTGGAGTTAATTGCTTAATACCAAGAGACATTTTACGCTCTTCTCTATCTAATGTTAAGATAACTGCATCAACTTCATCTCCTACAGAAACGAAATCTTGTGCTGAACGTAAGTGTGTAGACCAAGACATTTCTGAAACGTGAATTAAACCTTCAACGCCATCAGCAACTTCAATAAATGCACCGTAATCAGCGATTACAACTACTTTACCTTTAACTTTATCTCCAACTTTAACTTCTTCACCTAAAGCATCCCAAGGGTGCTTAGATAATTGCTTAAGACCTAATTGGATTCTAGATTTGTTTTCATCAAAATCAAGAATAACAACATTTAATTTCTGATCTAACTCAACAATCTCATTTGGATGGTTGATACGAGACCAAGAAAGATCTGTAATATGAACTAAACCATCAACGCCACCTAGATCGATAAACACACCGTAAGAAGTAATGTTTTTAACAATACCTTCTAATACTTGTCCTTTTTCTAACTGACCAATAATTTCTTTCTTCTGCTCTTCAATATCAGCTTCAATAAGTGCTTTATGAGAAACAACAACGTTTTTAAATTCGTGGTTGATTTTAACAACTTTGAATTCCATTGTTTTGTTAACATACTGATCGTAATCACGGATTGGCTTCACATCAATTTGTGAACCTGGTAAGAATGCTTCGATACCGAAAACATCTACAATCATACCACCTTTAGTTCTGCACTTAACAAAACCATTAACAATTTCACCTGTTTCATGAGCTGCATTAACACGATCCCATGCTTTGATAACACGTGCTTTTCTGTGAGATAATACTAACTGTCCAGTTGCGTCTTCACGAACATCAATTAATACTTCTACTTTATCACCAACTGCTAAGTTAGGATTGTAACGGAATTCGTTTAATGAAATAACACCTTCAGATTTTGCGTTGATGTCAATAATGGCATCACGATCTGTAATGTGGATAACTTCACCTTCTACAACTTCATCATCTAAAGTGTCTACGAAGTTTTCAGCTACTAATTTTTCAAACTCTTTTAATTGAGAATCTTCAACCTCATCAATTCCTTCTTCGTAATTGTGCCAGTTGAATTCAGTTAAGAATTTTTCAGGATTTGCTTGTGCTTCAGATACAACTGGAGCGTCTGCAGTTTTTACTTCTTTTGCTTCCGTTGCTTCAACTTCCGCTTTGTTTGCTTTTTCAGCCATTTAATAATGTAATAATGCTTTCCGATTTCTTTATTTTAGAAAATCTTAAACATTACGTTTTGTATTCTGTGTGGTTTTGGAAAATTTATGCAACTGATACACAGAAGGGTTATTGTTATATTTATGAATTCCTTTTAATTTTCCAATGCGTCGCTAAAAGGAGTGCAAAAATACTACTTTTTATATAAATAAACAATAAGTAATTTTCTAAAAATTAAAGATTTAATTATTTTCTTGAATAACGCTCTCTGCTAAAGCTACTATTTTTTGAAATTGCTCATCTACAGACAATTGAGAATTATCTATTTCAATGGCATCGTCTGCTTTTACTAATGGAGAATCTTCACGGTTAGAATCAATATAATCGCGTTCTTGAATATTATGAAGTACATCGTTATAGGTTACAATATCACCACGATCTATTAACTCATCAAATCTTCTAGTTGCGCGTGTTTCAGCACTAGCTGTCATAAATAATTTAAGTTCAGCATCTGGAAAAACAACGGTTCCTATATCACGACCATCCATAACCACTCCTTTTTCAGCACCCATTTTCTGTTGTTGCTTAACTAGTTGATACCGCACTTCTGGTATGGCAGCAACTTGACTAACAAAATTAGAAACTTCTAAGGTACGAATAGCTTTCTCTATATTTTCTCCGTTTAAATAAACATCTGCAACACCGGTTGTTTCATTTAATTGAAAATAAACAACTATATCGTGAAGTTTAGAAACCAAACCAACCTCATCAAAATGTGTAGCATTTATATAGTCGTATTTCATAGCGTAATACGTAACAGCTCGGTACATGGCACCTGAATCTACATAAATATATCCTAAATGTTTGGCTAATTGTTTGGCTACGGTACTTTTACCTGTTGAAGAAAAGCCATCAATGGCTATAGTAATTTTTTGCATTTATCTTAAATCTAATTGCATGCCGAAAAAGTTAGCATTTGAAGCGCTTGTATATCGAACATGAGTAAAACTAAATCTAAATTTATTCATTTTTAATCCAATACCGGCAGAAATACCTGAAAAGTTTCTTTGATCAACAATTCGTAGTTCGGCTCCTTTTCTAAAGTTATACCCTACACGGATATTAAATATTCCTTCAGGAAAAAGTTCGGCTCCTAAAATAGTATGACGAATAACGTTTCCAAAGAAGCTAACCTCTTCTTGTGTTTGATTACCTTCCAAATCGGTTTCAGCTCGTGCTGGATTTGAAACAGCTATGGGCCATTCTTGTAAATTTTCAAAAGTAAGATGCCAACGTAAAGGTACATTTTCTAGTGTTTGCGACATACCGAAGGCTACCTCAAAAGGTAAAGGTTCATTTTGACCTGCATAAGTTGTTATTTGCACTCCTAAATTTCTAACTACTAAGGTTGCTTGAAATTCTATATCTTCATTTACATACATTAAACCTGCATCTAAAGCGGCACCAAAAGACGTGTACTGCTCCAGTTTAGATGTAATTAGTTTTACAGTTCCTCCTAAATAGAAATCGGAATATCCAATTTGTCGAGAATGTCCGAAGGATAATGAAGCTTCATTACCACTAAAAGACCCGGTAGAAACACCTTGTTCATCGTAACCATCAAAACTCCCGTAATTGATATAGGAAATACCTCCATAAAAAGTTAAGGTACGTCTATCCCAAGTATAACCATATGCCGCTGTTCCATAACTTATACCTCCTAAATAGCTTGAATAATTTATAGCCAACTGATTATCCATTGCATCATTTATAGCAGATGGATTGGTTAAAGCTTGAGAAACATCATAATCTAAATTTGTAAAAACTTTTCCTCCTAGAGCGGCTTGCCTTGGAGATGAAATTAAATTTAAAAACTGATATGTAGATTCACCACCAATCTGCGAAGCAGCAGAAAAGCATATTAACAAACAAAAAACTGTAGAAATTTTCTTTAACATATAAGGTATCGTACGAAAAGCAGTCTATCTATAAACGATTGCAAGTATAATTTATTTTTGCCTCAAAAAAAAACCTCGAAATTAATTTCGAGGTTTAAATCTATCTAAAGTTACTTTTTACAGTTTTTTGGCATTTTTTACCTTCTGATTTGTAATAGCTAGTTTGATAACATCGCTCATTTCAGAAACATAATGGAAAGTTAATCCTTTTAGATATTCAGGTTTAATCTCTTCAATATCACGTCTGTTTTCTTCACACAATAAAATTTCTTTTATTCGTGCGCGTTTGGCTGCCAATATTTTCTCTTTAATACCACCTACAGGTAATACTTTTCCACGTAATGTAATTTCGCCTGTCATAGCTAAATTATTTTTCACCTTCTTTTGTGTAAATAAAGACACTAAGGATGTTAACATAGTCACACCTGCGCTAGGTCCATCTTTAGGAGTTGCCCCTTCGGGTACGTGTATATGCACATTATACTTATCAAATATATTCGGATCTATACCTAAAGATTCGGCATTGGATTTTATATACTCCATAGCAATGGTTGCCGACTCCTTCATGACTTTACCTAGATTACCAGTAATAGACATATTACCTTTTCCTTTAGAAAGAATCGATTCTATAAATAAAATATCTCCTCCTACTCTAGTCCAAGCTAATCCTGTTACAACACCTGCAACATTATTATTTTCATATTTATCACGTTCCATTTTAGGACCTCCTAAAACTTCAATGATGTCCGTATTGCTAATTTTAACATTATACGGTTCTTCCATAGCAATATTTTTAGCCGCGTAGCGTACCATTTTTGCTAATTGCTTTTCCAAACCACGTACACCAGACTCACGTGTATAACCTTCAACAATTTTTTCTAATTGAGGTTTAGCTATTTTTAAATGCTTATCAGTTAATCCGTGTTCTTTTAACTGTTTAGGCAATAAATGGCGTTTAGCTATTTCTACCTTTTCTTCAATAGTATAACCTGTAACGTTTATTATTTCCATTCTATCCAATAAAGCAGGCTGAATAGTTGATAAGCTATTTGAGGTTGCTACAAACATAACCTTAGACAAATCGAAGCCCATTTCTAGAAAGTTATCATAGAATGCTCCGTTTTGTTCAGGGTCTAAAACCTCCAACATAGCAGATGATGGGTCTCCTTGATGAGAACTAGATAGTTTATCAATTTCATCAAGTACAAATACAGGGTTTGCAGTACCGGCTTTCTTCAAGTTTTGTAAAATTCTACCTGGCATAGCACCAATATATGTTTTACGATGCCCACGAATTTCTGCTTCATCACGTAAACCTCCTAAAGACATACGAACATATTCGCGACCTAAAGCTTCAGCTATTGATTTCCCTAAAGATGTTTTACCAACACCTGGAGGGCCGTATAAACATAAAATTGGCGATTTCATATCATTACGAAGCTTAATTACAGCTAGGTGTTCAATGATACGGCGTTTTACGTCATCTAAACCATAATGATCACGATCAAGTATACGTTGCGCACGTTTTAAATCGAATTTATCTTTACTAAATTCATTCCACGGCAAGTCTAAAAATAAATCTAAATAATTACGCTGGATAGAATATTCTGCAACCTGCGGATTCATACGCTGCATTTTAGCTAACTCTTTTTCAAAGTGTTTAGCTTCCTTTTCTCCCCATTTCATTTTCTTTGAACGGGCACGCATTTCTTCTAACTCCTCATCATGACTTACACCACCTAATTCTTCCTGAATGGTTTTCATTTGCTGATGTAGGAAATATTCGCGCTGCTGTTGATTCATGTCACTCTGAACCTTAGATTGAATATCGTTTTTAAGTTCCAATTTCTGAAACTCCATATTCATATATTTCAAGGTTTCAAGTGCACGTTCTTTCAGGTCATTAATCTCTAATAACCTTTGTTTTTCAGAAACACTTAAATTCATGTTTGAAGACACGAAATTTATTAAGAACGAATTACTCTGGATATTCTTTATAGCAAAAGAGGCCTCACTTGGAATAGATGGGCTTTCCTCAATAATCTGTAGGGCTAACTCTTTTATAGAATCTATAATAGCATCAAATTCTTTATTCTTTTCTGCTGGTCTAGCCTCTGGCACATCTTCAATTGTAGCTTTTATGTATGGCTCTTCTGATATAACGCTAGTAATTTTAAAACGTTTTTTCCCTTGTATTATAACGGTTGTATTTCCATCAGGCATTTTTAAAACCTTTAAAATACGAGCAACAGTTCCTGTTTCATGAATATCATTCGCTTTAGGGTTTTCTACAGATTCGTCTTTTTGTGACACCACACCAATTACCTTACCTCCTTTATTGGCATCATTAATTAATTTAATAGACTTATCACGTCCTGCAGTAATAGGAATTACCACACCCGGAAACAAAACGGTATTACGTAATGATAAAATGGGAAGCGTTTCTGGAAGGGCTTCTTTGTTTATTTCTTCTTCATCTTCAGGCGTCATTAATGGTATTAATTCTGAATTTTCATCAAAATCTTGAAATGACAGACTGTCAAGGTTTAATAAATTAGGTTTCTTCATAGATATATTTAAGTCATTCTGTCATTAATAAAAATTAATATCAGAATTTTCTTTATGTTTTATTAATTCAATCCTAAAACACAATACTGTAAATCAATACTTTAGCATTATGTTCGTTTACTATATTTCTCAATAGTATTCAATTAATATGCCATGAATTTCATGAGAAGTAAAACAATTTTAAAAAAAAGTGTAACACTTTAAAAAATATAGCATCTTTATATTAACAAATTGATTTTTTTGACACTAACCACAGAAAATATTAATAATCTGCTTGCTTTATGCAAATCTGGCAACCAACAAGCCCAGTTGGAAGTATATAACAGGTATTATAAAGCTATGTACAACACAGCCTTAAGAATTGTTAAAGATTCTTTTGAAGCAGAGGATATTATGCAAGAAGCCTTTTTATCGGCTTTTACACAATTAGACAAATTACAAGATGTTAATACATTTGGCGCATGGCTAAAACGAATTGTAGTAAACAAAAGTATTTATAGCTATAATAAAAACGGAAAACACCAAAACGTACCTATGGAATCTGTTTTATACAAGTTAGAAGATGAAAACGCTGCAATAACGAGTGAAGACTCATCACATAGTCCAAAAGTGAAATTAATTTTACAGGCTATAAACACCTTAAAAGATAATTACCGAATAGCCTTAACCTTACATTTAATTGAAGGTTACGATTATGAAGAAATTAGCACGATAACAAACGTTAGTTATGCCAATAGCCGAACAACCATATCTCGTGCTAAAGAGAAATTAAGACAAGCCCTAGAACCGATATTAAATTATTAAACATGCTATTATGAAGTTAGATGATATAGACACACTATTTAATGATTTACAATCTGAATTTGATTTAGAAACCCCAGCGGATAATCATGAAAAACGCTTTTTAAACAAACTTAATAAGCAAAACCAAAAGAAACCAACAAAAGGAAAACTGGTTAAACTCTGGTTACCCGTAATAAGCATTGCAGCATCAATAGTTTTACTTGTTACAATGGTATTAGGAGGTAATGCCCAGTCACAAGTTTCTGGATTAGCAAGTGTTTCACCAGAAATGGCCAAAACAGAAAGTTTTTTTACTTCAACAATTGCCTCTGAATTAAAAAAACTAGAAACAGAATCCAACCCCAAAACAACATTACTAATTAATGATGCTTTAAAACAATTAAAACGTTTAGAAACCGAATACGAATTACTTAAAACAGATTTATCACAAAGCGGCAATGACCAACGTGTTATTTACGCCATGATTTCTAATTTTCAAAACCGGATTGAAGTCTTAGAAAACACCCTCAAACAAATAGAACATTTAAAAGAATTAAACAGCAGCATTTTAGAAAACACGCTTTAAATTTCACATTATGAAAACATATATATCAAACACACTTGTAGCTGTATTCGCGCTACTCCCAATGTTAATTTCAGCAAATATAAATCCCGAAGAGTCCGCTAAACATAGTTTAGAAAAAACGATTAAAAAATCATATAATGTATCCGAAAAAGCCACTTTACGAATTGATAATAGTTATGGTAATTTAGATATTATTACCTGGAATCAAAACCGAATTGAAATTGTCGTGAACATTACTGTAAGCGGTAGTAATGAAGACAAAGTACGTGATAAAATTGACAACATAGATGTCCATTTTAATGCTAGCACTCATAATGTTTCCGCAGAAACCATATTTAACAAAGAAAAGTCTAATTCATGGTGGAACTGGGGTAGCAGCAGCAATATAAATATGAAAATAAATTATGTAGTTAAAATGCCCATGAGTAATTCTGTAGATTTAGAAAACGATTACGGAAGTATTACTCTCGATAAACTAGAAGGCAACGCAAAAATAAACTGCGACTATGGTAAAATAACCACGAAAGAGCTTTTAGGTACTAACAACGATATTGAATTTGACTATACTAAAAATTCCTATTTTGAATACATAAACCACGCGCGTATTAATGCCGATTATAGTGAGTTTACCATTGCTAAAGCAAAAACTATAAAACTGGAAGCCGATTATACAAATTCGCATTTTGAAACTATTGAAGACCTAGAATACGATTGTGATTACGGATCCTTAAAAGTAGATAGAGCAAATAATATATCGGGAGTTAGTGACTACCTAACCATTGTATTTGGTGATATCTATAAAAACGTCAACGTAGACGCTGATTATGGCTCTATTAAAATAAAAAACATCAAAGCTTCTGCTAAAAATTTAAAAATTGATTCTGACTATGTAGGCATCACTATTGGGTTTGAACCTACTTATCATTTCAACTTCGAAATAGATCTTGATTATGCTTCATTAAGAAATCATGATGGCTTTGAATTCAACAAGAAGCGCGTTGAATCAGTAAGTAAATATTATCAGGGCTATTATGGCTCAGAAAACACTGGAAACACACTTGAAATAAATTCAGACTATGGTAGTGTTAGCATCGAACAAAATTAAATCAATCAAATCAAAAAACAAACATTATGAAAAATCAACTCTTATTAATTGGTATCTTACTAACAACAACATTTAGTTTTGGACAATGGGGTAATAACAAAGTTACAGGAAATGGAAAAGTTATAACTATAAATAGAACCACTAGTAACTATAATGAAATAAGTTGTTCTGGACCTTTTGATTATGTACTATTCTCTGGCACCGAAGGGAAACTAGCAATACAAGGAGAAGAAAACCTGCTAAAACACATTATTACAAAAGTTGAAAACGGAAAACTTATTATAAAAACGGAACAGAATGTAAATTTAAGAACTACACGCGGAAAAACTATTACTGTACATATTCCTTTTCAGAAAATTGAAGAAGTAAGCTTATTAGGCTCTGGAGATTTATACAGTAAAGATTTAATTAATGCAGATGATTTTGAAGTAGATTTATCAGGTTCAGGTGATATAGATCTTAACGTAAAAGCCAACGAAATAGAAAGCCACTTAACGGGGTCTGGAGATATTAAACTAAGCGGACAAACCACCAACTTAGAACTAACCATTTCTGGCTCGGGAGATTACGATTGTTTTGACTTAGAATCCGAAAACACTGAAGTAAGTATTTCTGGTTCTGGAGATGTTAATGTGGTTAGTAATACCTCATTAAAAGTACGTGTTTCTGGCTCAGGTGATGTTACTTATAAAGGAAATCCATTAAAAGAAGACTCTAAAGTATCAGGATCTGGTAGTGTTAGTAAGCACTAAAAAAAAATATTGAATAAAAAAGCCCAGTTAACTTATTAACCGGGCTTTTTTATTTTTATTAAAATACTATTATTTACTGACGCTCTAAAGTATAGACATCAATAAAATCTTGGCCGTTATCAGTATAAACATCCTGATATTGCAAAGTCGTATTTGATATCTCCAAAACTTCAAGAGGATCCTCTCCTGCAATACTTAAAATATCACCTGAAAGCGTATAATTTAAAACACCATAAACATCTTCTGTATCACAATTAACACCTGAATAATCAATATTTGTTATAGTTGTAGCCGTATAGGTTTCTTCCCAATAGCAAATTCCAGAGTTATCTAATTCATCTTGCAACTCTTCTACCCCATTAGATTCTAAAGAAACAATACGCCATGTTCCAATTATACTAGCTTCTGCCGGTGTATCAGTTGTACATGTCAAAGCATCAATAGTTGCCTGAACAACACCGTTAGGATCTCCACAGGCAGCAATTTGAGCCCTTAAACTAACTTTATACGCATTACACAACACTTCATAGTTTGCATCGGTAGCATTGGCAAAGCTTTCTGCTGCTGTAGCTGCTTCTGAAGCCGCATTTAAACAATCCTCAGGCGATGTTACGGTAGTCCCATCATTCAATCCGCTATCAATTGGCTCATTATCACAAGCCGTAAATGTTAGAAAAAAAATAGAAAGCGTTAATAATGTAAATGATTTAACGTGTTTTTTCATTTTTATATAAATTTAATATTAAGTTGTTTTCAACGATTTATTAGGCACTCTAAATAATAGTATAATTCCAAACAGGAAAAAAACAAACAAGAACAGAATGGCATTTCTCATACTACCTGTTACTTGATCTATAGTGGCAAAAATAATCATACCTATTACAATTCCAATTTTTTCGGCAACATCATAAAAACTAAAATAGGATGTCGTATCATCTGTATCTGGCAAAAATTTAGAATATGTAGATCGTGCTAATGCTTGAACTCCACCCATTACTAAACCAACAAATCCGGCAGTTATATAAAAATGAATTGGAGTTGTTACAAAATAAGCAGCTACACAAAGCAGCATCCAAATACCATTTACAGCTATTAATGTTTTAATATTTCCGTATTTTTCAGAAGCTCTAGACGTTAAAAACGCTCCTAAGATAGCCACCAATTGGATAACTAAAATACTTATTATTAACCCCATTGTTTTCTGACTATCATTTGCCCATAAAATTTCCTCTTCACCAAAATAAACAGCTATCAACATAATGGTCTGAACCGACATACTAAACACAAAAAAGGCAATTAAATATCGTTTTAAACGTAAGTCTTGTTTCATTTTTTGCCAAACTTGACGCAATTCCTTAAAGCCATTTAAAACAACATTACGGGTTACTTTATCTCCTGTTTTTACTCCTTCGGGCAAAAGGTAAAAGGTATATTGACTAAATAAAATCCACCAAACACCAACCATGACAAAAGACCAGCGCATCATAACCATTTTGTCGGCTCCTGTTTCTTGGCTCATTACCATAATAAGATTGATAATTAAAAGTATCACACTTCCTACATAACCTAATGAAAAACCTCTAGCACTAATACGGTCTTGCTGTTCTGGAAATGCTATATCTGGAAGGTAAGAATTATAAAACACCAAACTTCCCCAATAACCAATTAAACCAGCAAAATAGCATAACAAACTAATATAAATATGCTCTAAACTAAACCAATATAATCCTATACAACCAATACCTCCTAGGTAACAAAAAAACTTCATAAACGTTTTTTTATTCCCCACATAATCTGCTATACCTGAAAGTAAAGGAGACAAAACCGAGACGACTAAAAATGTAAATGCCGTTACAAAAGTTATTAAAGCAGTACTTTTTAGTTCGTAACCAAAGGCATTTACAACTTTTACTTCTGAAATAAATAAGGCCGAATAAAAAATAGGAAATATAGAAGATGCTATAGTTAGTGTATAAACCGAGTTTGCCCAGTCATAAAACGCCCATGCATTTAAAAGCTTTTTACTTCCTTTTGGTAATGTTTCTTTCATAAAAAAAGCTGCCCTTTTTTTGAGCAGCTCCTAAAGTAAACAAATATTTTTAAACACCTAAAAATTTCCTAAAGGTCTAAACTCAGTAACTCCAAATTTTTGAGCTTCAGATTTAGCCTGAGGGATTAAATTGGTTAAATTTTCTATTCTAGAAGCATTTGCAGGGTGTGTACTTAAAAATTCAGGTGGCGCTTCTCCTCCACTGATCGCATCCATACGTCTCCATAAATTTGGTGCTTCCTCAGGGTTGTAACCTGCTATAGCCATTAAAATTAATCCTATTTTATCAGCTTGTGTTTCATGGCTTCTACTAAAAGGAAGCATAACCCCTACTTGTGTACCAATACCATAAGATTGGTTAAAAATATCACGTGTTTGATTATCTTCTATTAAAGCATTTCCGGCCAATGCAATACCTTGTTGAATATACGCTGCACTCATACGTTGCTGACCATGATTCGCCAATGCATGTGCTACTTCATGCCCCATAATTGTAGCTATAGCCGTTTCATTTTCTGCAATAGGCAAAATCCCTGTATAAAAAGCTATTTTACCACCTGGCATACACCAAGCGTTAACCGTTTCAGATTCAATTAAATTATATTCCCATTGATAATCTTGTAAGTAACCTTCATAACCATTAGCATTTAACCAACGTTCTGCCGAAATAGCAATACGTTGTCCCACCCGTTTTATCATTTCCGATTGCGATGTACCTGTTACAACTGGGTTTTCTGCAAGTACTTGATTGTATTGTTGAAATGCCGATGGAAACAATTGATCATTAGAAACCAATGCCATTGTTTGATTACCTGTAAATGGATTGGTAGCGCATGACACGATTAGAATAAGCGTTAATAAACTTGTAGATATATATTTAATTCTCATGAAGTATTGGAGTTTATAAGATTAAAAGTACAAAAATTGAACCATTAATTTTAATAGCTTTTAAATAGAGTTCAAATATAGTTCATAATACATTAAATTAGAAAATCCTGTTATGTTTTAAAAGCTCCTACGACCAAATAAATAAAAATTATGAAGTATTTTTTTATAGCTGCATTATTCACTACTATATTTAGTTGCAACAGTTCCGCACAGAATAATAACACCGATAAATCTGATGATTTCCCTATTACTAAAACAGATACCGAATGGCAGCAAGAATTGACCAAAATTCAATATCACGTTTTAAGAGAAGCTGGCACGGAACGCCCTTTTTCTAGTCCTTTAAATAAAAATTATCAGAAAGGAACTTACGTCTGTGCTGCTTGCTCAACACCATTATATAAAAGTGAACATAAATTTGATTCTGGTACTGGATGGCCTAGTTTTGATCGTGTAATTGATGGAAATGTTGCTTTTGGTACTGATAACGATTTGGGATATTCTAGAAATGAAGAGCATTGTGCAACTTGTGGTGGACATTTAGGACATGTTTTTGACGACGGACCAAGAAACACTACCGGAAAACGTCATTGTATAAATGGTGCCGCTTTAAAATTTATTCCTGCAAAATCATAATTAAGTATTCTTAGAAAATAAGTAAATTTACCTAAGCGTACTTTACTATGGATAACAATTTAATTACTGGTTTATACAAACAATTTGTTTACTATAAAACGGCAGGAGATAAAACACTACAACAGCTTACATTTCAAGAAATGACATGGCAATATAATGAATCTGCTAATAGTGTATCCATAATTATTAAACACATGGTTGGTAATATGTTTAGTAGGTGGACAAACTTTTTAACTGAAGATGGTGAAAAACCTTGGCGTGAGCGAGAACTAGAGTTCGAAGCGACTTATACGAGTAAGAATGATATCCTAACCAATTGGGAACGTGGTTGGAATTGTCTTTTTGACGCTCTTAAACCGTTAACAAACTCCGACCTTAATAAAATAGTCTATATCAGAAATGAAAAACACTTTGTATCAGATGCTATTTTCAGACAATTAGGACATTACTCTTATCATATTGGACAAATTGCTCAAATTGGTAAAATGTGTAAAAACGAACAATGGGAATCACTTACTATTCCAAAAGGACAGTCGGAAAAATTTAACACTGAAATGTTTAACAAACCCCAACAATAAGGCGCTTTCATAAAGCATTTATCTGCAATAGATTTTGGTATAAATCAATAACGAAATTTTAAAAATGATAATTATTTATTTTTCGCTCTTGATTTCGTAAATTCGTAGCTTCAAAAAACGATTAAAAATTTAACGATGAGTAAATACGATATTATTGTTCTTGGAAGTGGCCCTGGAGGTTACGTTACTGCTATTAGAGCATCTCAATTAGGTTTTAAAACAGCTGTAATTGAAAAAGAAAACCTTGGTGGTGTATGTTTAAACTGGGGTTGTATACCAACCAAAGCCCTTTTAAAATCGGCTCAAGTTTTTGAATACTTGAAGCATGCTGAAGATTATGGGTTATCTGTAAACGATGTAGATAAAGATTTTGATGCTGTTGTAAAACGTTCTAGAGGTGTTGCCGAAGGTATGAGCAATGGTGTTAAATTTTTAATGAAGAAAAATAAAATTGACGTTATCGAAGGTTTTGGTAAACTTAAAACTGGAAAAAAAGTAGACGTTGATGGTAAAGAATATTCTGCCGATCATATTATTGTAGCTACAGGAGCTCGTTCTCGTGAATTACCAAGTTTACCTCAAGATGGTAAGAAAGTAATTGGTTACCGCGAGGCAATGACTTTAAAAGAGCAACCTAAGAAAATGATTGTTGTTGGTTCTGGAGCTATTGGTGTAGAGTTTGCATATTTTTACAACTCTATGGGAACAGATGTAACTATTGTTGAGTATTTACCAAACGTAGTACCTGTTGAAGATGCCGACGTATCTAAACAACTAGAACGATCTTTTAAGAAGAGTGGTATCAAAATCATGACATCTTCTGAGGTTACTAAAGTAGACACATCTGGTTCAGGTGTAAAAGCTACTGTAAAAACTAAAAAAGGTGAAGAAGTACTTGAAGCAGATATCATTTTATCGGCTGTAGGTATTAAATCAAATATTGAAAATATCGGCTTAGAAGATGTTGGTATTGCTGTAGATCGAGACAAGATATTAGTAAACGATTTTTACCAAACAAACATCCCTGGTTATTATGCCATTGGAGATGTTACACCTGGTCAAGCTTTAGCTCACGTTGCTTCAGCCGAAGGTATATTATGTGTTGAAAAGATTGCTGGACAACATGTAGAAGCATTAGACTACGGTAATATTCCTGGTTGTACTTATGCATCACCAGAAATTGCATCGGTAGGATTAACAGAAAAACAAGCTAAAGAACAAGGTTACGAACTAAAAGTTGGTAAATTCCCTTTCTCTGCTTCTGGTAAAGCAAGTGCTTCAGGTGCTAAAGATGGTTTTGTAAAAGTTATCTTTGACGCTAAATATGGTGAATGGTTAGGCTGCCATATGATTGGTGCTGGTGTTACCGATATGATTGCTGAAGCTGTTTTAGGTAGAAAATTAGAAACTACTGGTCATGAAGTATTAAAAGCAGTTCACCCACACCCTACTATGAGTGAAGCGGTTATGGAAGCTGTTGCCGATGCTTATGATGAAGTAATTCACTTATAATAAATTTATTACCCATAATACGACTCATTTAAATGAGTCGTATTTTTTTTAAAATAAAAAAAGGATTTAAAATTAATTAAATCCTTTTATCTCAAATTATATATAGTATTCCCCTAAAATATATAATCCAATAGATGATCAAAGTCGTATGTATCAAGTCACCATAACAGAAGTATATACGCTTTGATCATTTTCTAATTATTTTTATTCGATTGATTGTTACCTTCATTTTTTATAGACTTATAAAAATGAAAAGATTTCTTGTAATCTCTAACCGCTCTAAAAACCATTATAGCTAAAATAAGTTCGGTTATAAATAAAAATATTGCTAAAATTATATCGTAATATGCCATTGTTTATTTTGAGTGTCTAACTTTTATTAAGACACAGACATATTTAAAAAGTCACTTATTTTTATCCAATAATTTCTACTTTACTATTAGTTACATGTTTTATTGGGTAGACTACTTTATTGTCCGCAAAAACAACAATCATAGTAATGTTATCTATAGCAGATATCACCCCTTCTTTATTATCAATTTTAATACACTGCCCAACTTGGAATGTTTTTTTAGCATAAAAACCAAGGAGTAACCTAAATATTAAATCTCTTGAGCCTAAACCAAAAGCTATTGTAAAAGCAGCTAATACGGCACCAATTATAAGAAGTAAGTTACTGGTAATAATATCGGTATTTATACCTGCCTGGTTTAAGGATATTATAGAAATAAAAACAGCCAATACAATAAACAGTATATTACTAACTATTTTAGAACCTCCAACGTCAATGGCTCTTAATAGAGATTGTAGCGACTTCTTTAAATATGTCGCGCCATACAGACCGAAAATAAAAATGGTAAGTGCACTGAAAAACTTTGGTAAATATCCAAGTAATTTTCCAACTTGATTAGATATTAACTCCAAGTCTAATAACTCAGCACCTATAATTATAAAAACGAGTATAAAAAACCATTTAACAAAAATTAGAATAATTTTTTCTGGTTTAAATTTAAAATTAGGACTTAAAAAAGATATGTCATTTAACTTTTTGGTTAAAGCATCAATTTTAGCAAACTTCAGTGATTTTTTAATTAAGAATAATAGTAACTTTAGTAGTAACCATGAAAAAAATATAAACAGTATTCCAAAGAAAAGTTTTGGTAGAAAGCCATAAATATCGGCTAATAGATCATCTAAAACATCAAAATTTAATTTCGTATTCATTGTAATTATTTTTTATTATCTGAGTTGTTTTCATTCTTTTTCATAGTGGTTAAGATATCTTCTAGTGTTTTGGGGTACTTTATTGTAATCAAACCTGTAACATCGAGTGCTAACTTAATAACATCAATATCCGCCATGACTTTTTTCTTAATAATCGTGGGAAGCTCTTCGTTATGAACTATTTTTTTAAAAGGATTGTCCATAATTAAAATGTTTTATATATTTTAATTAATCTACTTTTAGCTCGGCTAATACGCATTTTTACAGCACTTTTACCGAGTCCTAAAGCATTTTTAATCTCTTCTATGCTCATATCATCTTGATATTTCATAAAGAGTATTGATTTATCATTGGCATCTAATAAGGCTAAAGATTTTATAAACTTATCGGTATTCATTGTATAAATTTCCTCATCAGCTATTTCTGGATATACATAATTTAGAATATCTTTCTCAGAATCTTTTGAAATAAATTTATCCCTTCTTTTATTCAAATCACGCTGAACATAATTCACACAGTGATTATAGGTAAACGCATATAACCAAGTTGAAAATTTTGATTGTTGTTGGAATGTTTTGATTTTCACAAATAGCTTTACAAAAATATCATGTGTAAGATCCTGTGCTTCTTCTTTATTTTTTACAAAACTAATACATTTATGATATACCTTTTCGGCATATCTATCGTAAATCACCGAAAACAGCTCAGAACTCTTTGTCTTAACAATAAGAGCAACAAGCACTTCATCCTCCATAGAGGCTGCATTAAAATCGCTTTCAAGCTCCTCCAATTGTTCTGTTTTTTTGACGTTTTTCAAGATTGTATAAGTATTCTTAATTGAGACACAGAAACGCACAATTGGTCACAGTAAAAAATGAGAATTTTTAATTATTATCATTTTAACTTCTCGTTATACGTTTTAACAACTATTTTTAAAGAAAACTTTGTATTGCCAACTCATAACTTTGCAAGCCAAAACCAACAATTACGCCTTTTGCGTGTGGCGCAATATAGGATTGGTGCCTAAAGGATTCTCGTGCAAAAGTATTTGATATATGTACCTCTGTAACAGGTGTATTTATGCCAGAAACTGCATCTGCTATACCTACTGAAGTATGTGTAAAGGCTGCAGCATTCAGAATAATTCCATCATAAGAAAAACCTACTTCATGTAATTTATCTATAAGCTCCCCTTCAATGTTTGATTGAAAATAATCAATATTTATATTTTCAAATTTCAAAGCAAGTTCTTCTAGAAACTCTGTAAAGGTTAAACTACCATAAATTTCAGGTTCACGAACACCTAATAAATTTAAATTAGGTCCATTTATTATAATGAGTTTTTTCATGCAGTAAAGGTATAAAAAAAACCGAAGTCAAAACTCCGGTTTTTTTTTATATAATATTTACTGTGTGCTTATTAGAACATAAAGCCTACACCTACTTGCCATAATGAATTTTTAGCATCTACGTTTTCAAAAACGGTATCGTCTTTAAAAATATTAGTTAAACCAAATGTGTAACGTCCATTAACAAATATTCCATTGTCAAATTTATAAGCAGCACCTAAAGCCAAACCTGTATCAAAGTCTTTAATATAAGATTCGTCTTTGTCTATCTCAATATCACCACCATCTGAGTTTGGTTGAAAATCTAATTCTTCATGTACTTTGAAACCAAATTGCGGACCAGCTTCAACGCTTAAACCTTCAATTAAATAAACTTTAACTAAAACAGGAACTTGAATATAATCTAATTGGTACTCTATATTTTCATCTGTATCAAAAACATTATCTTGATCTATTTCCTCAACATCAAATCCTTGTCCAGAATACATCACCTCTGGTTGGATAGACAAGCGTTCTGTAATTGGGATTTCTGCTAATACACCAACATTAAAACTTGTTCGAGATTTAGGATCTTTAACATCATCACTTGTAATTGTTGTAAAATTCACACCACCTTTAGCTCCAAACATAACCGTTTTGGAATCGGATTGTGCTTGTATACTTGTTGCTGTAAAAACGGCCATTGCAGCCAATAAAATTACTTTTTTCATATCGTTATAATTTTTAAGGTTATTAACTCTGTTGCAAATGTTGCCATATTTTAAAGGAGACATTGACTTATTTAAAAAGAATAATGACACAAATAAAGATCTGAAAACAAAAAAGCCGAAGCTTTAAATCTTCGGCTTTCTTTGTATAGAAATAACATTTTATAGGTTTACAGAAATTCCTAAATTTACAGTAGACCAATAATAGTAATCACTAATACCTACATAATTTACATTTAACTGTAAACGCTCATTTACGTTAAATCCTAACATAGGTCTGAAGTAAAAACCTCCATCATCTATGTCACTTACAGCAATAGCATAACCTAAATCAACGCCTCCTACCAAACGACTGTTTAAGTTAACTCTTCCTGCTACTGCTACAGGGACATATTGATAATCTTCTACATCAACATCTCCTACTAATGGACCAAAATAATAACTGTCTCCAAAACCATGACCATAACCAGAAGCTAAACCAACAGCAATCCCTTGATTAACTTCAAATAAATAATTTGCATCTACCGTAAAGCCAAATGTAAAATCATACTGAGAATCATTTACAGGAAAACCAATGCTTGCTCCTAGATTAAATCCGGCTTGTGCGTAAGTGAACGCACCGAACATTAGTGCCACTAAACATGTTAAAATTTGTTTTTTCATAATATAATAAGTTAAATTAGTTAAACTAATATACTAACTATTTATAAGTTAACCTTTATGAAGCCAAAAAAAAACCGAAGCAATTATGCTTCGGTTTAATATTTATAAGATTTTCTTATTATAACTTAAATAAGATACCAAATGTAGCATTTCCACCAAATGGGTTAGCAACATCACCAAAACCGAAGTTAAAATCTGTAACAGTTTCACCTTTTACATCTCCTATTTCACTTTTAGCACTTGCAAAAGATAATACATTCTTTAAACCGAATGATAAAGCTATCTTCTCAGTTACGAAATAGTTGATACCTAAATCAACACCAGCACCGAAAGTACTTAATTTCTCATCTATACCACCTGCTTTGTTTTTGTCATTTGAAAAACCAAAACCAAGCTCTGTAAACGTTTTAAAACGCTCACCTAAATCTAAAAAGTAGTAACGTGCAAATACTCCTGCTCCAAAACCTGAAACATCAGCAACTTCAACACCTGCAACATCTTGATTAAATGTATTGAAAGATAAATCAACACCAGCAGCTAAATCTTCAGTAAAGAAATATCCTGCTTTTGGCTTGATAGAAAAACGATTTTGCTTATCATCCGTATTCTTATCATTTGAACTATTGAATCCAACGGTTCCTTCAATAAAGATATCACCTTCAGAGAATCCAAAAGTTTTTTCATCTTCTTGTGCATGCACACTTGTAAAACCTAATACTGCAACAGCAGCTGTAAATAATAATTTTTTCATTGATAATTTTAATTTAGTTTTTAAATTATTTGAACGGGCAAAAATAATCCCAATCAGCATATCAACCAAATTAAAAATGAGTGATGAAAATAATAATTACTAACCTAACTTTTTAGCTATTTTTTAACAATAGCTTAGGTTTTGAGCCTTTTTAAACAATTTTAGAAGCCAAATTCCACTCCAAAATTAAAGGAATTAAAACCACTTCCGCTAACGTAACTACCTCCATAATAGGTGTCTCCATAATCAACACCTCCTGAAATACTCTGAAAGGATGCAATTAGTGCTAAAGCCCCTAAATCGAACCCAAATTTTGGTCGTGCATAAAACCCTGATTTAGCATCGCCAGATACATTTACGCCAACACCTAAATCAAGACCTCCAAAGAACTTACGGTCCGCGAAATAATATCTTGCGGAAGCTGCTATAGGAATAAATGAGGCATCTTTATAGTCTTCAATGACCACAAAATCTTCATCCCAAAATGACGAATAGTTGTAACTTCCATCAGCTATAAAGTGTGTATAGCCAACTAAACCTCCTACTTCTAGGTTATCTATAACTTCAAATAAATAAGCACCGTCAAATCCAAAATTAAAAGCAGAAATGTCGCTTGTAGCACTTAATGGTAAACCTATATTAGCTCCCACATAAAAACCTCCTGATTTGGCTTTTTCCATAATATCCTGTGCCTGAATTGTTACAAATGAGAAAACAAATAAGGCTGCAAATAGTACTGATCTTTTCATAATTAATTATTTTAAAAGTTTATATTACTACTAAAAGTATGGTTTTCAAAGAAATAAAAAAAAGAAATTAAACTTTTAATTAATAAAAGTCATACTTTTAAATACAAACACATAAACAGGTAAGTCTCCTCGTTTTAAACCTTTTCATTACTTTTATAGCTTTAATACTAATAAACCAATGACCTGGATACAAGCCATACATGATTTTAGTCTGTATTTAAAAATTGAACGTGGCCTATCAGATAACACCATTGATAGTTACACATTTGATATTGAAAAACTTATACGTTATTTAGAAACGCATACAATAGTATCTTCGCCAATAAATATCTCTCATGAAACCATACAACAGTTTATATATGAGGTTTCTAAAAATATAAATCCCCGTTCACAGTCTCGTATTATTTCTGGTTTAAGAAGTTTTTTTAGTTATTTAATTTTTGAAGATTATAGAACCGATAATCCTTTAGATTTAATAGAATCACCTAGAATAGGCCGTAAACTTCCGGACACATTAAGTCTATCGGACATTGATCGAATAATAAGCGCTATTGACTTAAGTAAAGAGTATAATAATGTTCGGATTGGTGAGCGCGATCGTACTATGTTAGAAATGCTTTATAGTTGTGGTTTACGAGTGAGTGAACTTGTAAATTTAAAATTATCTGATTTATTTTTTGAAGAAGGCTTTATTAATATAACTGGTAAAGGCGATAAACAACGTTTTGTTCCTATTAGTCCTACTACACAAAACCTAGTTACCTTATATATTGAAACAGTAAGACCTAGTATTTCTATACAAAAAGCTTTTGCAGACACCTTGTTTTTAAACAACCGTGGCAAACAACTAACACGCGCTATGGTTTTTACTATAATTAAAAGATTGGCTGCCGAAATAAACTTAAATAAAACTATTTCTCCCCATACATTCCGACATTCGTTTGCCACGCACTTATTAGAAAATGGCGCCGATTTAAGAGCCATACAAATGATGTTAGGTCATGAAAGTATCACCACAACTGAAATTTATGTTCATCTAGATAAAAAACAGCTCAAAAAGGTTATCCAAACCTTTCACCCTAGAAAATAAAAAAAGCCCTTCTAAAACTAGAAGGACTTTATATAATACATTTATTAAATATTATTTTGCAATATTAACAGCACGCGTTTCACGAATAACTGTTACTTTAACTTGTCCTGGATAAGTCATATCCGTTTGGATTTTCTGTGAAATATTAAACGATAAATCTACAGCTTTTTGATCATCAACTTTTTCGCTTTCTACAATAACACGTAATTCACGTCCTGCTTGAATAGCATAAGCTTTTTTAACGCCTCCAAAACCAAAAGCAATATCTTCTAAATCTTTTAGACGTTGAATATAACTGTCTAACACCTGACGTCTTGCTCCTGGTCTTGCTCCAGATATTGCATCACATACTTGAACAATAGGTGCTAATAACGATTTCATTTCTATTTCATCATGGTGAGCTCCTATGGCATTACATACATCATCTTTCTCACCATATTTCTCAGCCCATTGCATACCTAAAATAGCGTGTGGTGTTTCCATATCTGCTTCCGCATCTGGCACTTTTCCAATATCATGTAATAATCCAGCACGTTTAGCCAATTTAGGATTTAAACCTAGTTCAGCGGCCATTATACCACAAAGTTTAGCTACTTCACGTGAGTGTTGTAATAAATTTTGTCCGTAAGACGAACGGTACTTCATACGTCCTACCATTTTTATTAATTCAGGATGTAAATTATGAATACCTAAATCTATTATAGTACGCTTACCAACCTCAATAATTTCTTGCTCTATTTGTTTTGTTGTTTTCTGAACAACTTCTTCAATACGTGCCGGATGAATACGTCCATCTGTTACTAATTTATGTAAAGATAAACGAGCTATTTCACGACGAACAGAATCAAAACAAGAAAGGATAATGGCTTCTGGTGTATCATCTACAATAATTTCTACACCCGTTGCAGCTTCAATTGCACGAATATTTCGTCCTTCACGACCAATAATACGTCCTTTAACATCGTCTGATTCAATATTAAATACAGATACACAGTTATCAACAGCTTCTTCTGTACCAATACGTTGGATTGTATTAATAATTATCTTTTTAGCCTCCTGTTGTGCTGTAAGTTTAGATTCTTCAATAGTACTCTGAATAAAAGCTAAAGCATCGTTTTTAGCTTCACCTTTAAGAGATTCCATTAATTGCGATTTAGCTTCTTCAGCAGATAAACTAGAAATAACTTCTAATTGCTCAACTTGACTTCTGTGTAACCTATCAACCTCTTCTTGTTTCTTTTCAACTACTTCTAGACGGTAGTTGTAATCTTTTAATTTATTTTCTAAACTTTCGTTTAATTTTTTATTCTTTGAAAGCTCCCCTGACAGTTGAGATTCCTTGTCTCTAGTACGTTTTTCGGCATCTGCCATTTTTTTATCTCGTGATAAGATAACTTTTTCATGTTCAGACTTCAGCTCAATAAATTTTTCTTTGGCCTGTAAAATTTTATCTTTTTTAAGCGATTCTCCTTCGCTTTTAGCTTCTTTCAATATAGCTGATGCTGATTTCTTTGCACCTTTTATAACTTTTGATGCATTATTGCGCTCCAATATTTTTGCTATTATGAAGCCGATAATGATACCTAATAATATTCCCCCTACAATAATAATTGTATTATCCATTTTCTAGTTAATTAATTTATATAAAAAAAGCCTGCACCAGAATAAAGTTTTGTATAAACTCCTTAAAACAAGTTTAGGGATACCAAGCTGATCAAGGGTCTGTTCGAGATACTGAATAAATTCAGCACTAACAGCATGCTTTTACAACTTAAACTCACCCTTTTTAAAGAATTCGTGTTGAGTTTATCAAAAAAAATAACTAATGCAGGCAGTAAACCTTTATTTTATTTATAAGAACGTTAAGAGTCTAAATGCGTGTCTAATAACTGGTTTAAAGCGTCTAACTTTAATTCTACAGCTTCATTCACATATGCTTTATCTAATGATTTCTGTTCTACTTGTGTTGCAAACTGCAAGGCACACATGGCCAAAACATCTTGCTTATCTTGAACAGAATAACTTTGCTCAAATTGTTTTATCATAGCCTCAATATTTTTGGCTGCTTTACGCAACCCTTCTTCTTGGCTAGGTGCTATTGTTAATGGGTAAACCCTATTAGCAATTGATAATTTTATTTTTAGTTTTTCCGACATAGAAAACTAGGATACATTATTCTGAAAGTTGAGCAATACAATGATCTATTTCTCGAATTAATGCGTTTATTTTGAGTTTAGTTTCTCTTTTATTTTCGTCACTGCCAAGCATGGAATTGGCTATTTTAAGCGCTTCGTATTTTTCTTCCCAATCTGTTATTTCTAATTTTTGGGATTGAAGCATATGTTGAGTAGATTGTAATTCCTGCTGTAATTTTGAATTCGCCTGTTTCAAAAGCTGTTGTTGCTTTAAAACACGGTTAATTTTATTTTCTAAAGCAATTACAGTGTCTTCAATTTTACTCATCTATCATGTCCATACTTATCTCACAAAGTTAACATTACTTCAATTAATTAACAATAGTTTTTTAATAAAATTAAATAATTTGTTTTTAGGCTCTAAATCAACATTATGGCAATGCTTAGAGTTTTACTTGCCCAATTTGAATCAAATTAATATTTTAGCATTAACATCTAATTTATGCATAAACTTCTATTTTTTTCGTTATTTCTAACGTGTTTTTGTCAAGCACAAAGCCCCTATCCACAGGATTATTTTAGACATCCTTTAGATGTAGCTATTATACCGTCTGGTACTTTTGGTGAGTTACGTTCTAATCATTTTCACTCTGGTCTAGATATTAAAACGCAACAACGTGAAGGACTAAAAGTTTTTGCAACTGCCGATGGTTATGTTAGTCGTATAAAATTTGCACACTTTGGATATGGCAAAGCAGTCTATATAACCCACCCTAATGGCTACACAACGGTCTATGCTCACTTGCAGCAATTAGCTCCTGAATTAGAAGCCTACATAAAAAAACTACAATACGAGCAGGAAACCTATGAGATTGAGGTATTTCCTACACCAGACGAATTACCTGTTCTTAAAAGCGATTTTATTGCCCTAAGTGGAAATACCGGTGGTTCTGGCGGTCCGCATTTACATTTTGAAATTCGCGATAATGAAGAACGTCCTTTAAACCCCCTACTCTTTGGTATTGATGTTGAAGATCATACACGACCTATTATTACTGAACTTTACGCCTATACTTTTTCGGATGACGCTCATATAAATACCACAAAAGGCAAACAAAAATTACGTCTTATAAAAACTCAAAATGGCGATTATACAGTTGAAACCATAAAAGCTTACGGCAAAATTGGTTTTGCTATAGAGGCCAATGACAGACAAGATTTGGCTTCCAATAAAAATGGCGTTGAAAATATTCAAACATACTATAATGGCAATCAGAAATTTGAAATAGATTTTAAACGGTTTGCTTTTGATGAAACACGGCTGCTTAATCGCTATATTGATTACGCACATTATACCGATAAAAAAGAACGCCTTCAAAAACTATATGTTGAAAGTGGCAACAATTTAAGTATGCTTAAAAATATTGATGATTTTGGCTATATTCATGTTTTAGACAGTACGGCATCTGTATACAAGGTCCGCGTTAAGGATTTTCACGATAATGATGTGTGGCTAACTATTGACATTCAAGGTGAAAAATCACCTGATTTAAAGCCTGAAAAAATTCAAGAAACACCGTATTATATTTACGCCCATAGAACTAATGAGTTAGTAAATAAAGGGATAACAGTTAATTTCCCCAAAGATGCCTTTTTTGATGATTTTTACATGAATTTCAAGGTAAACAACGATACGCTTACAATTCATGATAATAGTATACCACTTCGCGAAAACTTTTCAATAAGCTACGATATTAGTCATTACAAACCCGAAGATGCTAATAAATTATACATTGCACGACTTGCAGGCTGGAAAAACCAATACACCATATATTCTAAGACATACCGCAAGGATAATATACTAACTACCTATACTAAAACGTTAGGAACATATGCCTTAACAACAGATGTTGAACCACCAAAAATTCAACCTATTAACTTTTCAAACGGTAAATGGCTAAGTAAATACCGGTACTTAAAAGTTAGAATTGAGGATACAGGTTCCGGAATTTCAAAATACCGAGCAACTATAAATGGTAAGTGGATTTTAATGGAATATGATTATAAAACAAAATTGCTAACCTATAAGTTTGAGGATAACATTTCAACAGAAACTAAAAATAATTTAAAAGTAATTGTTACAGATAATGTTGGAAATAATTCTACTTTTGAAACAACTTTTTACCGAAAATAAAACGAACGAACTTGACCTATAAGAAAATTTCCGCTTTTACCATTTTTTTGCTACTCGTATGCGTTACTAGTTTAGCTCAAACTGGCACTCTAAAAGGTGTTATTTTAGATGGTACCAACACGCCTATTTCCGATGTAAATATTAGTACTGATTCAGGTGGAGCAACATCAAATGAAAATGGTTATTACAGCATTAAGATTCCTGCCAATCAAGATGTCCAAGTTATATTTACACATATTGCTTATAAATCTATCACGGCAACATTTAACCTAAAAATTGGTGAAGAAGTAGAATTTCATCCCGTTATGGATACTGCTATCGAGCAAATGGCTACCGTTGTTATTTCAGGTAAAACAAGAAAAGATGTAGAAGGTATTGTAACTTTAGAACCAGAAACCATTAGAAACATCCCTGGCGCTAATTCTGGTGTCGAAAACTTATTAAAAACACTTCCTGGCGTTAGTAGTAATAATGAATTGAGTACCCAATATGCTGTTCGAGGTGGAAATTTTGACGAAAATTTGGTTTACGTAAATGGTATTGAAGTATACAGACCATTTTTAATTCGTTCAGGGCAACAAGAAGGCTTAAGTTTTGTAAACACAGATATGGTGCAAAATGTAGATTTCTCTGCAGGTGGGTTTCAAGCCAAATATGGCGATAAATTATCTTCTGTATTAGATATTACTTATCGTAAACCATATAAATTTGGTGTTTCTGCCGATTTAAGCTTACTTGGCGCTAGTGTTTCTGCCGAAGGAACCAGTAAAGATTCCAAATTTACAGGAATTGTTGGTATGCGCTACCGCGATAATAGTCTACTTGTAAACGCTAAAGAAACCGAGACTAATTACGATCCTAAATTTGCTGACATTCAAACCTATTTAACCTATCAAGTATCTGATAAATTCCAATTGAGTTTTTTAGGAAACGCCTCTATTAACAAATATAATTACGAACCAGAGACTCGTCAAACAAATTTTGGTACACTACAAAATCCGTTGGCATTATTAGTGTTTTATGAAGGTCAAGAACAAGATAAATATGAAACCTATTTTGGCGCATTAAAGGGAAGTTATGCCGTAAATGACAACTTAACTTTAAATTTGATTGCTTCTACATATCATACTATTGAAGAAGAGTATTTTGATATCTTGGCGCAGTACCGTTTAGGTGAAGTTAATACCAATATTGGAGATGAAAACGTAGGTGATGTTGAGTTTAGTGAAGGCATAGGTGGCCAATTAAACCATGGTAGAAATGATTTAGATGCTCTTATCACCACTGTAGAACACCAAGGGAGTTACAAAAAAGATGCTAACGATTTTGAATGGTCTGTAAAATATACCAACGAAGATATTCGTGATAGACTAGTAGAATGGGAAGTAATTGATTCTGCCGGATTTACCATTAACCCTCCAAGCGCAGACGCTTTTAACAACCAACCATATACACCTTACGAAGGACCTTTAGAGCCATACCAAAACGTTCGTGCAAAAAACGAAACACAAATAAACCGCCTTCAAGCATACCTACAATGGAGTCGCCGAATGGAAATTGGTGATAGCGAAGCTTGGTTAAATATTGGAGGTCGTATTCATAACTGGACTGTAAGTGGTGATGGTATTGAAAGTAACACCCAAACAGTAATTAGTCCACGTGCCCAATTTGCAATTAAACCCAATTGGAATAAAGATATGTTATTTCGTCTTGGTACCGGTATTTACTACCAACCGCCGTTTTACAGAGAACTACGGGACTCATCTGGAACAGTAAACCCTAATGTAAAGGCTCAAAAGTCTATTCATGTTATAGTTGGTAACGATTATAGTTTTAAAATGTGGAATCGTCCATTTAAACTAACAACTGAAGCTTACTATAAAAAAATAACCGATGTAAACCCTTACACATTGGAAAACGTTCGTATTCGTTACCGTGCTACCAATAACGCAGAAGCTTACGCTTACGGATTGGACATGCGCTTGAATGGGGAATTTGTTCCGGGCACCGAATCTTGGTTTAGTTTTGGTTACTTAAAAACTGAAGAAAATATTGACAACCGTGGTTATATTGCACGCCCTACTGATCAGCGATTAAAATTTGCTGCTTTATTTCAGGATTACGTACCTAACTTACCAAAAATGAAAATGTATTTGAACTTAGTATATAATACTGGTTTACCTGGTGGTTCACCTAGTTACGCAGATCCTTATGACTATCAAAGTCGTTTACCTGATTACAAACGTGCCGATGTAGGCTTCCAGTATGTAATTGTAGATATGAAAGATGACTATCAAACAGGATGGCGCAAACCTTTTAAATACTTATCATTAGGAATAGAGATTTTTAATGTATTTGATGTTCAAAACTCCATTACTAATACATGGGTTAGAGATGTATATAGCAAACGTCAGTACGCTATACCTAACTATTTAACGCCTCGTGTTTTTAATGTTAAAACAAGTATGCGCTTTTAATTCACCATAAATTTTAACAAACTTTTGATTTTTACCATACAAGTTTGTTATACTTTTGTGTTATGAAACCGAAATTTCAATTTCATATAGCCTTTTCACTCCTCTTAGTTTATCTAGTAAACTTTGGGGTAACGGCTAATCATGACTTTTCGGAATTGGTTTCTGAGAGCAAACTTAAAGAACAGGCAAAACATAAAAATTCTAAAGGAGACTCCTCTAGTTATTTTGCCTATCAAGATTTTGAAATTTTTGGACATACTCCCACAGATTTTGAAACACCTAATGTACAACCTGTAGTATTAGGATCCACAAACGGTGTGCAATTTTTAAGCATATCACAAAAATCTAAAGATACAGCGTATTTTAAAACAGGTAAGCTACTTATACCTAGCTTGAATGCTCAAACCTGTATTTTTCCTTTCCACGATTTTACTTAAAATTCATTTTTTTTTAAATTTTTGTTAAGCTGATTCTAATCAGCTCATTTCACTGTGCTTTTAAATAAGCCAAATTACTCATATTCAAAAAAACATAAAAAATCATGGATTTAAATACTATAATAATAGGAATCGTTATAATAACACTTGTAACAGTACCACTTGTGTACATTCAAATGTCACAAAAAAAGAAAAAAAAGAAAGCTAAAAATGAATTTCTTTCAAGAGCAAAAACCGAAAATGTTCACGTCTCAGAAATAGATTTTTGGGGAACTTATTATGCCTTAGCTATAGATGAAACCACAAGCCAACTGGTTTATTCTAAGAAAACAGATTCTGATTCCAAATGGCTTACCGCAAACTTAAATGAGGTTACAGACTGCTATATTCATAAAACGGAACATTCTCTTAAAAACAAAGGATCTAATAAAACAGAAATAGACCGTTTAGATTTAGTTTTACGTACAAAAGGAAAATCGGATTATGTATTGGAGTTTTATAATGTAGATATCAACATTGAAATGGCAGGAGAAACACTTTTACTTGAAAAGTGGCGCCAGATAATAAAAAAACACTTGAATACTACTAAAGCTGCTGCTTAAACAAAAAAGTCCCTTTCATATAAAAATGAAAGGGACTTTTTTTTATGTTGTTACGAAATCTGATAAAACAGAAACAACGTAATCAATTTCTTCTTTTGTATTAAAAATACTGAATGAAAAACGAATGGAAGGTTTCTTTAAATCCGTTTCGCACAAAATTTCTGACAGTACATGCGATTCTTTAGTGCTACCACTTTGGCAAGCACTTCCTTTTGAACAAGCTATACCCTTTAAATCTAATTGAAATAACAAAACCATTGTTTTTTCGGGAGGAATAGGTAAACAGACATTAACTAATGTGTAAGTGCTATTTTCTAAAGACCCCGATAAACCGTTAAATTGAACCTCTGGAAGTTCTTTAGTTATTTCGGAAATAAAATACTGCTTTAAATCCTCAACATATGCACGTTCAGCATCTAGATTATTGTAGGCCATTGTAAATGCCTTTTCCATCCCTACAATATTATGCACAGCCTCTGTACCTGCTCGAATACCGCGTTCCTGTTCACCACCAAAAATTAAAGAGCGTAACCCCGAGTTTTTTCTCACATAGGCAAAACCAACACCTTTTGGTCCATGAAATTTATGAGCGCTAACAGCTAGAAAATCAACTTTAACATCTTGAAGATTTAAATGATAATGCCCTACTGACTGCACCGCATCACAATGGAAAAGTGCTGTATTTTCTTGACATAAATCTGCAACACGTTTAATATCTAAAATAGTCCCTATTTCATTATTAATATGCATTAAACTCACTAGTGTTTTCGGCCCTGCTTCTAGTAAGGTTTGTAAATGCGAATAATTAATTTGCCCTGTAGAACCTAACTCCACATAATTTACCGTTATCTGTTTGTCTTTTTCAAGCTGTTCAATTGTATGCAGAACGGCATGATGTTCTATTTTAGACGTTATAATTCGTTGAACACCCAAATCGCGAACAGCAGATTGTAAAGCTAAATTATCAGCTTCCGTACCACCTGCGGTGAAAATTATTTCACCCGGACTAACCTGTAGTTCATTAGCTATTGTTTTACGTGCTTTTTCTAGCAAAACCTTTGAAGATCTACCATAACTATGGGAAGACGATGGGTTACCATACTCTTGCTTCATTACAGTTGTCATTACATCAATAACTTCCTCTCTAACTTGTGTTGTTGCTGCATTATCAAAATACACTGATTTCATAATCCTATTATCGCTTTAAATCTAGACCACAAAATTACGTGAAATAAAATTATTTGATTGGTATGACGTTGTATATTTACAATTGTTTATTTTTGTTGAAAATATGCCTTACATGCGAAAATTACTATTACTATTAGTTACTTTTTCAATGCTATTATCCTGTGATGATGGTGATGTTATAAATGTTGATTTCGATTTTGGAGATACCTACTCTGCTTGTGGAGAATTGGTTTTTTATCAAATTAAAGAAAATCCACACGAATCGCTTTCACTAAAAATTACAAGTCCTTCTTGGACTTTAGAAGATTTAATAGCTGTAGATAGTATTACTGGAGAGTTATTAGTTGATGATGTTGTTGAAATTTCAATTGATAATGCTTCAAATTTTTTCAACTATCGTTCTTATAATAGTGATCCTACAAACTTATTCTGTAATGATGTACCCCCTTCTGATATTCAAATAAATGAAGATTTAGCGAGTATTTCTGGAACTGCATATGTAACGGTTTTGTTAACTGAAGATGATTTAGACGGTATTCCTGCAGAACTTGAAGATGAAAACCTAGATGACGATTTTAATCCTGCTACCAATCCTACCGATACCGATGATGACGGAATCCCTGACTATTTAGATGTTGATGACGATGGTGATAATGTTTTAACAACCGTAGAACTAGCCGACCCTAATGAGGATGGAGATAACGATCCGTTAACAAACCCTTTGGATACAGATGGTGATGGAATTCCAAATTATTTGGATACCGATGACGACCAGGATGGTATACCAACTATTGAAGAAGAAAACAATACACAAGACCAGAACCCTGCTAATGATTATACAGATAGCAGTATTCCAGACTATTTAAATCCTGTATACACATTTTCAATTCCAGCAACAGCTTACAGAACACATACAATTAATCAAGAATTTACAGTTACAACTCGTGTAGAAAACATACAGTTTCCAACTATTAAACAAGATTTATTTAATCTAGGATCTTTATCAGATTCAAGGTTAGATAGCACCCGATTAATAACACCTGAATTATAGGTTAATTAGGAGTTACATTCTGATAAATATAAACTTCGGTTGCACCTACACCATATTTTTTAAAATCGGCATCGTAATATTTAACGTTATTATAACGTCCAAAAAGATATTCTAATTCTGTTTTTAGAACACCTTCACCTACCCCGTGTATAAAAACTAATTTTTGAATACGTTTACGTATAGCAAAGTCTAATTGACGTCTAGCTGTATCTAATTGTAAAGTTAGCATATCATGACTTCCCATATGTTTGGAATTTTTTGTTAAATGATGAATATGCAAATCAACCTCCATAGTGGGTTGATATTTATCTTTAGACTTTCTGCTTATCGTCTTTCTGCGTGTTACTTGTTCCTTTTCCTTAATACTAGCTTGAGCTGCGCTAAAATCGATTTTTAAAGGTTTGGTAAGTACTAGTTCGTGAGATTCAAAATCTAATTCAAAACCATCTAATGTTTCGATAGTAATTAATACTCCCGATATTTTGGTAACAACACCTGATAAATCATCATCTAACACAGCTACTTTATCTCCAACTTTAAACATCTTGTTCCTCTTTTTCTTTTGAGTCTTCGTCTTTATCAAACTTACTTGGTATTTTACTAGACAACCTATAAACACCATACATTAAAATAACAATCCCTAATATTAAAATTGCAACAGGTTGCTCCTCTTCTGCTTGTGCATAAATAGCTAAAATACTTCCTACTAGAATAAGGATATAACTAATACGTTGTTGATTTTTCATAAAAATAAGACTTGTTGAACAGGCTCCGAAATTACTAATATTAGTTGATTTACAATAATAATTATTTAAATACCACAAATTCTCATAAATTGTAAAACACTTTTTTAACTTTGAATAAATAAAACCCTACAAATAGATGCCTTTAAATGAAAGTTTTATGTTACCCTGTTTAAACAAACAAGTTTTAGGGTTTGACTGTATGGGCTGTGGCTTACAACGTTCGGCATTACTTATTTATCATGGAGAATTTTTAGCAGCATTTAAAATGTATCCTGCAATATTTCCACTAATAGCGCTTATAGCGGTTATTGTATTACAATTTTTTATTAAATTTAAACACAGTACACGTACTATCAACATACTAGCAATTACTACAATTACTGTAATAATTGTCAGTTTTATATTTAAACTAATTAACTAAATTAAACAATGGAAAAACAAAAACTCAATGCAACACTCGTTTATGTGTTAGCTATTTTAGGCCTTTTATGCTGCTGCTTTAGTGGTGCTGGATTAATTTTTGCGGGAATCGCATTCTATATAGCCCACAGTAAAATAAAGGCATCTCAATTAAATCCTGAAGAATATGATTTAAAGAGCGTTAACGCCATGAACACAGCTAAAACTATAGCTTTAGTTATCTTAGTTATCAACGTGTTGTGTTTATTTTATAGCGTTTACCAGATAATACAAATTGGTGGTTGGGATGCTTACATGAATCAAATTGAAGAGACGATAGAAATTTATCAAGAAAGTCAAGTTCAATAAGCTATAAATTATAAGCATAAAAAAAGCGACGAATTGTCGCTTTTTTTATGCTTTAAAACATCTATCTGAAAAGGTTTTAATCTTCAAATTGTTTTAATGTTTTTATAATTATAGATACACAATCCATTAACTGTTCTTCTGTCATTACTAATGGTGGTGCAAATCTAATAATATTTCCATGAGTTGGTTTAGCTAATAAGCCATTATCGCGTAAAGCTAAACACATGTTCCAAGCTGTATCACTATCCTCATCATCATTGATAACAATAGCATTCAGTAAACCTTTACCACGAACAAGACTCACAATACTACTTGTTTCAATGTATTTATTTAATTCACTTCTAAAAAGCTCTCCTAATTTTTTAGCATTGTCAGCAAGTTTTTCATCTCTAACAACTTCTAAAGCTGCCATAGCTACTGCAGCTGCAACAGGATTACCTCCAAAAGTACTACCGTGATTTCCTGGTTGAATTACTGCCATTACTGAATTATCAGCTAATACAGCAGAAACAGGATAAGCACCTCCAGAAAGCGCTTTACCTAAAATTAAAACATCTGGCTTAACGTTCTCGTGATCTACAGCTAATATTTCACCCGTTCTTGCAATACCTGTTTGAACTTCATCAGCAATAAATAATACATTATAAGCTTCACAAAGTGCTTTTGCTTTTGCTAAATAACCTTCACTAGGTACGTAAACACCAGCTTCTCCTTGAATAGGTTCTGCTAAAAATCCAGCTATATTTTCATTTGTTTTTAAAGCATTTTCAAGTGCTTCTAAATTATCATATTCAATTTTAATAAAACCATCAGTATATGGACCGAAATTTTTACGTGCTACAGAATCATTAGAAAATGAAATAATAGTCGTTGTTCTACCATGGAAATTATTTTCACATACAATTATTTCAGCTTCATTTTCATTAATTCCTTTTACTTCGTATGCCCATTTTCTACAAATTTTTAGAGCTGTTTCTACAGCTTCAGCACCTGTATTCATTGGTAATAATTTATCAAAGCCAAAAAAGTCGCAAGCAAATTTTTCATATTTCCCTAGCATATCGTTATAAAATGCACGAGAAGTTAAAGTAAGTGTTTGCGCTTGCTCTGTCATAGCCGCTACAATTTTAGGATGGCAGTGTCCTTGGTTTACGGCAGAATATGCTGATAAAAAATCGTAATATTGTTTGCCTTCAACATCCCAAACATGTACACCTTCACCTTTAGCTAATACTACTGGTAGCGGGTGGTAATTATGAGCGCCATATTTGTTTTCTAAATCTATCGCTTCTTGCGATGTAATTTGGTCTAAAATAGCCATTTTAATAAATTTTAATTAGTGTGTAAAATAACCATTCCTACTGTACCTTTATCCTTCCGAAGTGTCGAAAATTCAGCGTGGGAGAGAAATCATCCCTAGGGCTTGCAAATTACTAAATATATGCTGTTTCTTAAAATATTTACCACATGTTTTTTGCTACGAAAAAAGGAACTACTTTTGCATCATGGCAAGACGAAAAAAAAGAAAACAAGTATTCACCAATGTCGAGGTTGTTGACGCTGGTGCTAAAGGTAAAGTTGTAGGTAAAGCTGAAGATGGTAAAGTTATTTTTATGACTAATGCCGTTCCTGGTGATGTAGTTGATGTTCAGACTTTTAAAAAGCGTAAAGCATATTACGAAGGAAAAGCTACCGTTTTTCATACACTCTCAGAAAAACGCACCGAACCCGAATGTCAGCATTTTGGTGTATGTGGTGGGTGTAAATGGCAAAATATGGGCTACGAGCACCAATTGTATTATAAGCAAAAAGAAGTTACCAATAATCTTACTAGAATTGGACATATTGAATTACCGGAAGTTACACCTATATTAGGATGTGAAGAACCTTACTTTTATAGAAATAAAATGGAATTCTCTTTTAGTGATAGCCGATGGTTAACCCTAGAGGAAATTCAATCAGATGAGGATTTAGGCGATAGAAATGCGCTTGGTTTTCATATACCTGGAATGTGGGACAAAATACTTGACATAAAAAAATGTCACCTACAAGCCGACCCTTCAAATGCCATAAGAAACGCCGTTAAAGAGTTTGCTATTGCAAATAACCTTGAGTTTTTTAACACAAGAAACCAACATGGTTTATTACGAACGTTAATGATTAGAACATCTTCTACTGGTGATATCATGGTCATGATTCAATTCTTTAAAGACGATCAGGCTAAACGCGAACTACTACTTGATTATTTATCGGAAACTTATCCTGAAATAACATCCTTACAGTATGTTATAAATGGCAAAGCAAACGACACCATTTATGATCAAGACGTTATTTGCTATAAAGGTCAGGATCATATATTTGAAGAAATGGAAGGCTTGAAATTTAAGATTAACGCAAAATCATTCTATCAAACAAATTCTAGTCAAGCTTACGAACTTTATAAAATAACGAGAGATTTTGCAGGTCTATCAGGTAACGAATTAGTGTATGATTTATATACCGGAACCGGAACTATTGCTCAGTTTGTTGCAAAAAAAGCTAAAAAAGTAGTTGGTGTAGAAGCTGTTCCTGATGCTATTCTAGCCGCCAAAGCCAATGCACAATTTAATGGTATTGAAAACGTTGACTTTTATGTTGGCGATATGAAGAATGTATTTAATCAAGACTTTATAAATACCCACGGTCACCCAGATGTAATTATTACAGATCCTCCGCGAGATGGTATGCATAAAGATGTTGTACAACAAATTTTAAATATTGCTCCTAAGAAAATTGTTTATGTAAGTTGTAATAGTGCTACTCAAGCCCGTGATTTACAACTTATGGATGCCCAATATAAAGTTATACGTACTCAAGCAGTTGATATGTTTCCACAAACACACCATGTGGAAAATGTTGTACTTTTGGAAAGAAGATAAAACCTATGAAGATATTTAAAGGCCTATTTTTTTTAGTTTTTTGCTTAGTATTTAGTTGTGAGCGCGATGATATCTGTACTACAGATACAGCTACTACCCCACGGTTAACTATATCATTTTTTGATGCCGTAAATCCGGAACAACAAAACCCTAAAAATGTTTTTAATTTTCGTGTACAAGGTATTGGTAATGATGAAACTGTTTCCGATTTAGATGGTTTCAGTAATAGCGACATTATATTACTACCCCTAAAAACTACAGAAAACTCAACTCAATATAGTCTGTATAACGACTATGAATACGATGACAACGATACACCCGACGATGTAACTGATGATTTTATTACAGGTAATGAGGATATTATTACTATTTCATATGTAACAGAGGAAGTTTATGTTTCAAGAGCTTGTGGTTTTAAAACTATTTTTAAAAATGTAACCCTAACTGTCGAAGATGACGGTGATAATTGGATTGTAATCGTACAGTCTGTAAATGATAATCAAATAATTGAAGATGAAAGCACAACAAACTTTAACATCTACCATTAGCACTTTATTGGTGTGCTTGCTGTTTTGTTCTGTATCATTTGCACAGAACGATAGTATTCCTGAAGCTAACACAGAAGACGGACCTAAAAAAACTGAAAAATATGGGTTACGTGTTGGTGGCGATGTGAGTAAACTTATTCGTTCTTTTTTAGACGACGACTTCAAAGGTTTTGAAATTATGGGTGATTTTCGCATCACCGAGAAATGGTATATAGCAGGTGAATTTGGAATAGAAGAAAAAACAACAGAAACCGATTATATTAACTCAACAGCCTCTGGAACATACATAAAAGTTGGTGCAGACTATAATGCTTACGAAAATTGGCTTGGTATGTCCAACCTTATATATGGTGGTTTTAGGGTAGCTGGAAGTAACTTTAGTCAAGAAAGAAACAGTTTTGGTGTATATTCAACTAACCAGTATTGGTCACCACAATTCACATCTGATGAGCCTCAAAAATATAGCAATTTAAATGCTATATGGGCCGAAGTTATAACAGGCTTAAAAGTTGAAGTTTTACCTAATTTATACCTAGGGGCGAATGTGCAGTTTAAATACCTAATAACACAAAAAGAACCGGATAATTTTGAAAACATTTCCATACCTGGTTACAATAAAACTTATGATAGTGGCAGCTTTGGTTTTGGATACGGATACAATATTTCTTATTTAATCCCTATTTTCAAAAAAGCCAGATAATTAGATAACCTTTATTTAAAACAAAAATTGGTATGTTTTTTATAACATACCAATTTTTATAGTTTTAGAGTGTTTTTAATTATTAAACTTAGCTTTTTTACTTCCTTCATACATCACATACTTAACGAAACGCGATTCTAATTTAGCATTCATTAAATGTATTCTACGCGATGGTCTTAAACCCACATGCTTTAAAGCATCTAAGTTGGAGGTAATAAACCAAGCATCTGTTCCTGGATAATTCTGTTTAAGTGTATCACCTATAGCTGAATAAAATTTTTCCATATCAATATCTAATCGTTCACCATACGGTGGATTAAATAACATATGAAGTTTAGCGTCACCTGCTTTCTGTGTTTTAAAGAAATCTTCGTGCTTAATTGTAATAAACTCGTCTAGATGCGCATTCTTTACATTGTCTTTAGCTTTTGCTACGGCACTTGGCGATTTGTCATAGCCCATAATTTTATGGTGAAAATCACGTGTTTTCTTCAATAAGGATTCTTCAATTTTTTCAAATAAATCTACATCCCAATCATTCCATCTTTCAAATGCAAACTCTTTACGCATTAAATTGGGTGGAATATTACAAGCTATCATAGCTGCTTCTGCTAAGATTGTTCCACTTCCACACATGGGATCCATAAAATCCGATTGACCATCCCAACCTGAAAGCATGACTAATCCTGCTGCCAATACTTCATTAATAGGTGCTATATTGGTAGCCGACTTATACCCTCTTTTATGTAATGATTCCCCAGAAGAATCTAGTGATATGGTACATTTATTTCTATCGATATGTACATTTACTTTTAGATCCGGAAAACGTAAATCAATATTTGGTCGCTCTTTAGTTGTATCACGAAACTTATCAACTATGGCATCTTTTGTTTTTAAGGCTATGTATTGCGAATGGGTAAACTGTTTTGAGTGCACAGTTGCATCAATAGCTAGCGTTCCCGTAGGCTTCATATAATTACTCCAGTCCATTTTATAAACCTGGTCATATAAATCTTTTTCATTATTTATATGAAAACTATGTATGGGTTTTAATATTTTAATAGCTGTACGTAAGCCTAAGTTTGCCTTATACATAAACCCCTTATCACCAACAAAACTAACGTTTCTAACCCCCTTCTGAATGTTAGCTGCGCCAAGTTGTAGCAATTCTTTTTCTAATATTTCTTCAAAGCCAAATAAGGTTTTGGCTACCATTTTAAAATTATTCTCCATTACATACTTTAAATAGAACACAAAAATACAGTATTTTTGTGGCAAGACAACAGACTTTACTAATAAAGACAAATAGTGAACTGTTTATAAATTTTTAAATGACACATTCCGATATCGGGAACATATATATGGAAAACTCAGCACAATGGTTTACTTCTTGGTTTGATACACCTTATTATCACATACTTTATAAGGATAGAGATAATAGTGAAGCCCAACTATTTATGGATACACTTACCCATTATTTAAATTTACCTGAAGATGGTGAAATTTTAGATCTTGCCTGCGGAAAAGGTCGACATGCTATTTATTTAAACACTTTAGGCTATCAGGTAACAGGGGCCGATTTATCGGAAAGTAGTATTGCTCATGCTAAACAATTTGAGAACGATACTTTACATTTTAAAGTGCATGATATGTGTGAGCCCTTTGGTAAGCAATTTGATGCTGTTTTTAATTTATTTACCAGTTTTGGGTACTTTGAAAATGAATCGGATAATTTAAAAACCATTCAAGCTATTCAAGCTAACCTGAATGAAACAGGCTTTGGTGTTATCGATTTTATGAACACCGAATACGTTATCAATAATTTAGTGCCAGAGGAAACTAAAACTGTTGAAGGCATTGAATTTCATTTAAAACGTTATGTAGAAGACGGACATATTATAAAAGATATTCAGTTTGAAGACAACGGAAAAAAACACCAGTATCAAGAACGCGTTCGTGCATTTACACTAGAAGAATTTCAAGATTTATTTGAACAGGCCGGTGTGTATTTACTCGATATTTTTGGAGATTATAAACTACAGAAATTTCAAAAAAACACCTCAGAGCGTTTAATTATGATTTTTAAATAATGATGCACTATTTATTACCCATACTAGCAGTTATTATTGGGGGCGCTTTAGTGATGATCACTCGAGAAAAAACGCATTTTAATTTTAAGCTACTATTAGCTTTTAGTGGTGCGTTCTTATTAGCCTTAACACTCTTTGAACTGTTACCAGAAGTTTACGACCATTTAAATCCGAAACAAACAGGTTTGTTTATCATGCTTGGAATTCTAATTCAAATTATATTAGAATTCTTTTCAAAAGGCGCCGAACACGGACATGTACATGCACATGCTACCCAAGCAGATTTTCCATGGGCACTTTTTATTAGTTTAAGTTTGCATAGCTTTCTAGAAGGCTTTCCTATACACCAACATAACGATATGGTTTATGGTGTATTAATTCATAAAATACCCATTGCTACCGTTATAACTAGTTTTCTTATTCATTCCAAAGCTAGTAAATTACAAGTTATTAGCTTTTTAATGATTTTTGCGGCAATGACACCTATTGGTACGTACATCTCAAATCATATGGATATTTCTGAAACGTATATTAGCGGTATTAATGCTATAGTAATTGGTATATTTTTACACATATCTACCACTATTTTATTTGAAAGTAGTGAAGGTCACAAATTTAATCTCACAAAGCTTGTAGCCATTGTATTAGGCGTAGCTACAGCCTATTTGATTTAATAAATTATTATGTTTTCAAAAGAAGAATCAAGACAGTTAAGAGAAACATTTTGGATTAGTTTTGGAAAATCATTTCCAAGGAAATGGGTATTGTATGATACCAAAACCAAAGGGATGAGTTTTAAATTTTATTTTGACACTAAGCAGGCTTTTGTTACTTTAGATTTAGAAGACGATCTGGAAAACAGGATTAATATTTGGGAGAAACTAGAAGCTTTAAAGAGTATTTTATTAGATGATTACTTACCTAATGCTATTTTTGAAGAAACCTATTTTCTAGATAACGGTAAGGAAATTTCACGTGTTTATGTACCTTTTAAAAGTAAAGCATCAATACACAATAAAAATACTTGGCAGGAAGTTATGGTGTTTTTTAATGAAACGATGAGTCTTTTTGAAGCATTTTATGAAGATTACAGAGAGGTTATTAAAGCCAAATAATATCCTTTATCGGAGAAAAAACAATTAAAAAATGATAAAAAACCAGTGTTTATAAGCCTTTAGCTTAGCTCGTAATTATTTTTTCTAATCTTTCATTTTCAACATATTATGTCGTG
Source organism: Algorimicrobium bowmanii (assembly GCF_054031195.1). Next base: position 1,559,747 of record NZ_CM132929.1, on the reverse strand, counting down.
ATGTTTTCCTAAATTTGCAGCCTTAAAATTACAACGTTACAAATAATATTTCTACCACAATTAAAGTTAGATTAGATAATGGATAGTATTATCACTTTTTCAATAACCGTTTTTACAGGATTCTTTGCTATAATGAATCCTATTTCCAACTTACCTATATTTTTATCTTTGGTTGGTGGTGCTGATTCTGAAACAAAATTCAGAATTAATAAACGTGCTGTTTTGGTTGCATTTATCATTGTGAGCATTTTTGTTATTCTTGGAAAATTTATTTTCGAACTTTTTGGCATTACCATTCCTGCCTTTAAAATAACCGGTGGGATACTAATATTTTATGTAGGTTTTGATATGCTACAGTCCAAGAAATCTAACTTAAAACATTTAAAAAACACCCATATTGACGAAAACATAGCTATTTCACCATTAGCTATTCCTATCCTAGCAGGACCTGGTACAATAGTTACAGCTATGAACTTCGTCTCCGATGCCTCTTATATCAAAATAGTATTGGTTATTTTTATTTTTGCACTAATGTGCTTATTAACCTTTGTAACCTTCCGCTTAAGCGATTTTATTGTTCAAAAAATTGGATATAATGTGATTTCTGTTGTAGGAAAGATTATGGGTTTAATTATTGCCATTATTGGTACTAATATGATTATTGAAGGGATAAAAATAACCTTCAACCTACCTTAAAAACAACCTTATATAACATAACCATAAATCATTATAAAATGACAAATGGCACCGGCAAGAACAAATAAGTGCCAAATAACATGGTTATATTTTATTTTATCAATAGCATAAAAAAGTATGCCCGTTGTATATGCAGCACCACCAGCAAATAGCCAAAATAATCCCGATTCTCCTAAATGCTCCGCTAAGTAGTTAAAATCGAAAACTACTAACCATCCCATAACTAAGTACAGTAAAACAGAAAATAGCTCAAACCTACCTGTAAAAAACACTTTAAGAATCAAACCAAATGCGGCTATCCCCCAAACAACCCAGAATAACAACCAACCGCTACTAGCCTCTAGTGTTATAAGGGAAACAGGGGTATATGTCCCTGCAATAAGGAAATAAATACTTATATGATCTAAAATTCTAAAATAGCGTTTGGGTTTATCATTGGTCACATAATGATAAAAAGTAGATGCGCTAAACAGCAAAATAAAACTTAGTCCATAAATAACGATACTAAAAAAACTCCACGATGTTTTATCTGTATTTTCATGAATAAGAAGCATTAAAGCTATTATTCCAAAAACAGCACCTATTGCATGGGTTATACTGTTTAGTCGTTCTTCAAAGGGTGATTGTACTCGCATTTAAGGCATCATATTATTATCAAGCCATTTTTCATTTAATTCAAAAATATCAAATTCAAGTTTGGAATCTTGACGTTCTAAACGACCGCTTTGAAAGTTTCGTTCTAAAATATCTTCAATTATAAAATCTTCTTTCACCTCGTAAGGATCAAATTTTTCCTTTAAGGAGATATTAAAAAGTAACGCTGTATTATTAAACCAAAAGGCACGCCAACTATTTCTTAAATCAGATATTAGCTCGAAAGTAGTTGTTCCGGTTTGTCTGTGAATTAGTTTTACTAAAATTTGACCTTCAGTTTTGGTTAATTTTTTTAATTCGGCAGAAAACTCTTCCTCTATAAACTTTTGAATTAGTTTAGCATAGCGCCTTTTTTCTCGAGCAGTTTCTAAACTATTTAAGCGTTCATTTAATGCTTCTAAACGTTCAGCGGCTAGCTTTGCATACGGATATACTTTTATTGTTTTTCGTCTAAGAATCATATATTGCCTTCTATCGGCATCAGACTTAAATTTTAAACGGTGCAATAACAAAACTTCATTGAGGTTTATAGCACTTTTGGGTATAGAATCTCCCTCAATAATAATATAAAATACCTCAGTAGAATCCTGTTCTTTCTCCGCCACTTGGGCTAAAAGTAAAAAGGGAAAAAATAAAAATACGTAAGCTATTATTTTCATAGGTTATTAAGAATCCGAAACCATTCCAAAATTAATAATTTAAAAATCCTTTAACCTTAAAATAGTATTAATATTCTTATTTTAGTGCAAAAATTAATTCAGATGGCAAAAAAGAGTATACTTAATGAAAAGTCTATAGACTTTTTAGAAAAATATTTAAACAACGCTTCTCCTACTGGTTATGAATGGGAAGGACAAAAAATATGGATGGATTACCTAAAACCATATGTTGATGAGTTTATAACAGATACCTATGGTACTGCTGTAGGTGTTATTAATCCGGATGCTAAGTACAAGGTTGTTATAGAAGGGCATGCTGATGAAATTTCATGGTATGTTAATTATATTTCAGATAACGGCCTTATTTATGTGGTTCGCAACGGTGGTAGTGATCACCAAATTGCACCGAGTAAAGTGGTGAATATCCATACTAAAAACGGCATTGTTAAAGGTGTTTTTGGATGGCCAGCTATTCATACCAGAAACAAATCTAAAGAAGAAGCTCCAAAACCGAACAATATTTGTATTGATGTTGGTGCTAAAGATAAAGAAGGTGTTGAAAAAATGGGTGTTCATGTAGGATGTGTTATCACCTACCCTGATGAATTCCATATTCTTAATGGCGATAAATTTGTTTGTCGTGCATTAGACAACCGTATGGGTGGATTTATGATTGCTGAAGTAGCTCGTTTACTTAAAGAAAACAAAAACGATTTACCATTCGGACTTTATATAACCAATTCGGTTCAAGAAGAAATTGGTTTACGTGGTGCTGAAATGATAGCACAAACTATTAAGCCAAATGTTGCAATCGTTACCGATGTTACCCACGATACCACAACACCTATGATAGACCAAAAAGCACAAGGTTTTGTTGAACTAGGTAGCGGTCCTGTTGTAGCATACGCACCTGCTGTACAGCAAAAACTACGTGATTTAATAACTGATACTGCTGCTGAAAAAGAAATTCCTTTCCAACGCGCTGCATTATCAAGAGCTACTGGAACCGATACCGATGCTTTTGCTTATAGCAATGGTGGTGTAGCTTCCGCTTTAATTTCATTACCATTACGTTATATGCATACTACTGTAGAAATGGTTCATAGAGAAGACGTTGAGAATGTTATTAAAATGATATACGAAACACTTTTAAAAATTGAAGAAGGTGAAACATTTTCTTATTTTAAATAAGGTTATACTATAATCTAAAAAGGCTGCCATTAATGTTATGGCAGCCTTTTTTAGTTTAAAATTAAGACGTTGAATATCTTATTCTTTAGGACTTATTATAATTTTAGATGATTCCTCTATAATTTCCTTTTTATTGAGTAACATTTTACGGAATTCTCCTTTTATATACATCTCTGCCTGATCGGAATAATGCTTACTAAAAGGGTTTCCTGATTGACCTGTAGGTAAAATACTTAAACTATTTTCTACATCTGAAAAATCAATTATTCGCCTTGTTGATGGCCCTGCTTTTGATTCATATAAGCCCGAATCCGTATAATCAAACATTATATTATTAATTACTTCCTGATTTCCTTGCGCAGGAAAAGGTCCCACATTAAATAACGGCTTTAATGCTTCAACGGCACTTAGAGCATGGTTATGCTCTAAAGTATGTACTTTTTCCCATGTCCACATATCCACATCCACCCCTAGCTGAGTATTTAATGAAGCAACCGTTTCTTTAAAAGACTTGGTTAAAATATCTCTTTTTGTTTCAACATTATCAGTTGCTACATCATCCCACCAAACCGATTCATTATTTACAATTTGTTTTGCTATCGTTCGCTTTAATAAATGCGCTTTAATTATTTGATTGAATAAGGACTCGCCCAACTCATCTTTATACGTGTTTTCTAAATAACGATATATAAATTTAGTATAAATAGTAGGTGCTACTTCATCCGTATTACTGTAGCCAGTCCAACTAGTCAACGCGTTTAAAACCTGTAACTCTTGGTCATCCAAATCCGATTTTTCAATATAATTAGAAACGTGTTCAATAATCTCTAAAAACACAGGCGACTTTACATCGTTCATCATTACAGAAGTACTTTCAATATCCCAATCATTTTTTGGTTCTAATAATTCTTCTATTCGTTTTGCACGATTTTCGGGTAAATAATAGCCTGGATACAACATACCTGCAATAGAGTCTGGTTGATTATTTGCAGAATATACATAACCCCACTCCGGATTTTCAGCCATCGGATTATTTTTAAAATCTAAATATTCTATCGGATCGTCTGCGCCTGTTGCTCCATTTAAAATAAATTTTGGATTCACATGATTTTGATGTTTGTAGAGTGTACCTGTGGCCCACCAAGCAACATTCCCTTTTGCATCTCCATACATTATGTTTAAACCTGGTGCATGTATTAAAGAAGCGCCTTCTTTAGCTTGACTCATATCTTTGGCATGTGAAAGCTTGTAAAAAGCGTCGAAAAGTTTATTTTCAAATTGTGTATATACCCATTGAATAGCGACAGGGTTATTGGTGGCAATTTCTTTATGAATTCCTGTCATTATAGGACCATGATATGATTTTTTAACAACCAAATCAATTGGTTCTTTATCCTTTACAAGGATTGTTTTTGTTTTATAACTGTATTTTTTATAGCCATCAGCAGTTTTATAAAGTGTCGAATCTGTTGGGTGATTTTCTTCTTGATAAAAATCCAAATCATCATTCTCAAACATCGTTATTCCATAGGCATAATCTTTATTATGTCCTAAAACAGGAAACGGAATACCTGCTACAAAATAACCATATATTTCACGATTAGGAGTCTCTATATGTGCTTCATACCATACTGATGGTTGTGCATAAGCAATATGCGGATCGTTAGCTAAAATAACATGTCCAGATTTTGTTTTACTAGGAGAAATAACCCAACTATTACTACCAATAAATAAGGGTATCGGTAGTTTTTCAGTAACTGTATGAATGTTCTCTGCCATTGCATTAAGTATGGGCTCAGAAACTTCAACACTATTTTTTAATAACGTTGTATTTCCATTAGGGTTTACATCAAAATCAACTATGTAGGGTGCTCCTAATTTCTGCTTAATATGTGTAATTACAGGGTCTGTTTTTTGAGCCTGAGCAAAACTAAAAGCCATATAAGCCACTACATTGTATATATCCTTTAGCGTGAAATGAGACTTTTCAACACCGGCTAAAGTAAACTCAATTGGTGTTGGACCTTCATCTATAAACTGATTAACACCTTTTAAATAGGCTACAGCTTCTAAATAAGGAGCGCCTGTTTTATCAAGTTTTTCCAAAGCACGATCGGTTGCTTCATCTACTGATAACGTTTTAAAAAACTTATCTGTTTCAATAAGTTTTTCTCCTAAAATTTCAGACAAATTACCAGGAGCTATTCGTTTCATTAATTCCATTTGCCACAGACGTTCCTGAGCATGTAAATACCCCAAAGCTACTAATGCATCCGAATTGTTTTTAGCATAAATATGTGGTACGCCATAAGAATCTACATAGGCTTCAACACTATCGGAAACACCAGTTAACTCAAGTGTTCCTGAATAAGTAGGTTTTTGATATCTTGAATATACAAAACCACAAATCACTAGTGCTAAAATTAGAAAAACGACAACTTTAAAAATCTTTTTAATCATAAAACGGGATAAATTATAGGTAATTTGTAAATATACTACCTTTTGAGTTTATCTTCATTAAATTTGTTTCAGTTAGAAAAACCAATACCAATGGACGAATACATAGACATCCTAACAGAAAACGGTTTAAAAACCGGTAATGCTGTTCCAAAATCTGAAATACATAGTAAAGGGCACTACCACAATACAGCCCATATTTGGTTTTATACTTCAAATGAACAAATTTTATTAGCACAACGGGCTGCAAGCAAAGCTATTTTTCCATTGCTTTGGGATGTATCTGTTGCTGGTCATGTTGATGCAGGAGAAACTATTGAAGCAGCTGCTGTTAGAGAAATACAAGAAGAGATTAACCTAACTATTTCGGAAACTGATTTACATAAAATTGGTGTATTCCCTTGTTTTAAAAGCTATCAAAATGGATTAAGAGACAATGAATTTCATCATACCTACATTGTTGAACTTAAAACACCCCTATCTAACTTAAAACCACAACCTGAAGAAGTTGAAGCTTTGCAATTAGTATCTTTCGACACATTTAAATCACTTTTAGCGAATAGTGCTAATAATGATTTTTTTGTGGCTAGTAATACGGAATATTATGAGGTTGTTTTAAATTTCATAGAAAACGCCCTAAAATAAGTCTTATTTTTTAGTTATTTTTCACCCTATGAATCTATTTTTAGTAGCAATTGCTCCCGTTTTTATTATAATACTTTACATTTATTTAAAGGATAAATACGAAAAAGAACCTAAACTACTCCTCTTTTATGCATTCCTGTTTGGTGCATTTGTAAGTGTCATTCTAACCTCTCTTTTATACATACTAGTAGATGCTTTTGTTCTTTTAGATGAATCTAGCGTATTACAAATGTTTATTAGAGCTTTTTTCATAGTCGGTTTTACTGAAGAATTTAGCAAGTACATTATAGTCCGTTATTATGCTCAACCCAAAGAAGCATTTAATGAACCGTTTGATGGTATTGTATATTCCGTAATGGTTTCCATGGGATTTGCTGCTACCGAAAATATCATGTACGTTCTTGAAGGTGGGTTTCAAACAGCATTTTTACGCGCTTTTACGGCAGTTCCTGCACATGCCACTTTCGCTATACTGATGGGATTCTTTATGGGTAAAGCCAAGTTTTCTAAAAATAGACGATTTTTAAATTTAATTGGGTTGTTATCGGCTATAATATTCCATGGAGCTTATGATTTCTTTTTGTTTATAGATTTCATACCTGGCGTATGGGTAGGTGCTTTTGTTTCCCTTTTTATTGGTTTACTATTATCACGTAACGCCATTAAACGCCATCAAAATAATTCACATTTTAAACTTTAGGAATTTCTAAAAACCGTTTGAACAAAACGCTGCATATTCCTTATATTTACACTTCTAAAAATAAAATAATGAGTCAAACATATCATACAAAAGTTAATAACACTTACGATTTCGACTTAAAAAAAGATACTGTTCTAGCGTTAGATACGCTTAAGGAAAGTACTAATCACTACCATATTTTAAGTGATAACAAGTCATATAAAGCAGAAATTACTCAGCAAAATTTCAATAAAAAAACTTACCAAGTTAAGGTTAACGGCACCATTTATAATATAGCCATTGAAGATCATTTAGACAGTTTAATTAAAGATTTAGGCTTTGAAGTTGGTGCTTCTAAACAGGTTAATGATATCAAGGCTCCAATGCCTGGATTAATTCTGGACATAGCTGTTAAAGTTGGCCAAGAAGTTCAAGAAGATGATACTTTATTAATATTGGAAGCCATGAAAATGGAAAATGTTATCACATCTCCAAGAAGCGGTATTATAAAATCTGTTTCTGTGAACCAAGGTGATGCAGTTGATAAAAACCAATTATTAATTGAATTTGAATAAGTACTAAAAAAGACTCCAACAATTAATTCTCAGAATTACGGAGACAAAATATACATGCAAGGATGAAAAAAATATTAATTGCTAATCGTGGTGAAATTGCTATTCGTGTCATGCGAAGTGCTAAAAAAATGGGCATTAAAACAGTTGCTATTTATTCAACTGTAGATCGGAATGCACCACATGTAAAATACGCTGATGAGGCTGTTTTAATAGGTGAAGCACCATCAAACCAATCCTATTTACTAGGAGATAAAATTATTGAAGTTGCCAAAAACTTAAACGTTGATGCCATTCACCCTGGGTATGGATTTTTATCGGAAAATGCTGAATTTGCCGAAGCCTGCGAAGCAAACAACATTATATTTATTGGACCAAAATCCAAAGCCATAAAAGTTATGGGAAGTAAGCTAGCTGCTAAAGATGCCGTTAAGCATTACGATATTCCTATGGTACCAGGAACAGAAGAAGCCATAACGGATATACCTGCTGCTAAAAAAATTGCTACCGAAATAGGATTTCCTATTCTTATAAAAGCCTCTGCCGGTGGTGGTGGAAAAGGTATGCGTATAGTAGAAAATGAAGCGGATTTTGAATCTCAAATGGATCGTGCTATCAGTGAAGCTGTAAATGCTTTTGGTGATGGCTCTGTTTTTATAGAAAAATATGTTGCCTCTCCTCGCCATATTGAAATTCAAGTTATGGCAGATGCTCATGGTAATATTATTCACCTATTTGAGCGCGAATGTAGTATACAACGCCGTCATCAAAAAGTGGTAGAAGAAGCGCCATCATCAGTATTAACTCCCGAATTACGTGATAAAATGGGAGAAGCTGCCATTAAAGTAGCTAAAGCATGTGATTATCTAGGTGCTGGTACAGTAGAGTTCTTATTGGATGATGATAACAACTTCTATTTTTTAGAAATGAATACACGTTTACAGGTAGAACACCCTGTTTCAGAGCTAATCACTAATACCGATTTAGTAGAACTACAAATTCGTGTGGCACGTGGCGAAGCTCTACCAATAACACAATCTGATTTAAAAATATCTGGCCATGCTTTAGAATTACGCGTTTATGCTGAAGATCCATTAAACGATTTTTTACCGAGCGTAGGAAATTTAGAAATCTACAAACTACCTTTTGGTCCAGGAGTTCGTGTTGATAATGGTTTTGAGCAGGGCATGGATATTCCAATTTATTATGACCCGATGTTATCTAAACTTATTACTTATGGTGATACCCGTGAGGAGGCTATCGAATTAATGATTTCAGCCATAGCAGACTATCAAATTCAAGGTATTGAAACAACATTACCTTTCGGAGATTTTGTTTGTAAGCATGAAGCTTTTCGTTCTGGAAATTTCGACACACATTTTGTAAAGAAATATTATTCACCGGAAGCACTCAAAGAAAATCAAGAAGCGGAAGCAAAAATTGCCGCTATGATAGCTGTAAAACAATATATTGAAGATCAAAAATTATTACGTATTCCCGTAAAATAATTACAGATCAAACTTTAAAACAAAAAACCATACAACGAATAGCATATATGGATTCTAAAATACAAACTCTTAACGAAAAATTAGCCCAAGCCTATTTAGGTGGTGGTGAAAAGCGCATTGAAAAACAACATGCCAATAAAAAACTAACCGCCCGTGAACGCGTTCTTTATCTCTTAGATGAAGGTTCTTTTGAAGAAATTGGCGCTCTAGTTACACACCGAACAAAAGATTTCGGTATGGACAAACAACAATATTATGGTGATGGTGTTGTTACTGGTTACGGTACAGTTGCTGGTAGGTTAGTGTATGTTTTTGCTCAAGATTTCACGGTTTTTGGTGGGTCACTTTCCGAAACACATGCTGAAAAAATCTGTAAAGTTATGGACCTAGCCGTAAAAGTTGGTGCTCCAATCATTGGATTAAATGATTCTGGTGGTGCTCGTATACAAGAAGGCGTTCGTTCTCTTGGAGGTTATGCCGATATTTTTTACAGAAATGTACAAGCATCAGGTGTCATCCCTCAACTTTCAGCTATAATGGGCCCTTGTGCTGGCGGTGCAGTATACTCGCCTGCAATGACCGATTTTACCCTAATGGTTCAAGACACCAGTTATATGTTTGTTACAGGACCTAATGTGGTAAAAACGGTAACTAATGAAAATGTTACTAGTGAAGAATTAGGCGGAGCAAGCGCACATTCAACGAAATCTGGAGTTGCTCATGTTACAGCAACTAATGATGTTGAATGCTTAGAAGACATCAAAAAATTATTAAGTTATTTACCACAAAACAATCAAGAGAAACCTAAAGATTTACCTTTTGAATTAGCAGATGAGATGCGTAATGATTTGGCTAATATCATTCCTGATAATGCCAATAAGCCTTATGATATGCATGCTGTAATATCTGGTATTATAGATACCGATTCTTTTTATGAAATTCATAAGGATCATGCTGAAAATATTATTGTTGGTTTTGCCAGATTAGGTGGAAAAAGTATCGGTATTGTAGCCAATCAACCTATGTTTTTAGCGGGTGTTTTAGATGTAAACAGTGCTAAAAAAGCAGCCAGATTTGTACGATTCTGTGACGCTTTTAACATTCCACTTCTTGTATTAGAAGATGTTCCAGGTTTTTTACCAGGAACAGATCAAGAATGGAATGGAATTATTGTTCATGGTGCAAAACTACTGTACGCTTTTTCTGAAGCAACAGTTCCTAGAGTAACCGTTATTACAAGAAAAGCTTATGGTGGCGCTTATGATGTTATGAACTCCAAACACATTGGAGCAGACATGAATTTTGCTTGGCCTTCTGCTGAAATAGCTGTTATGGGTGCTAAAGGTGCTGCTGAAATTATATTTAAAAAAGAAATTAATGCAGCCGACGACCAAGAAGCTAAATGGAAAGAAAAAGAAGCAGAATATGCCGATTTATTTGCTAATCCTTATAGTGCAGCACAACGCGGCTTTATAGACGAAGTTATTTTGCCAGAAACTACTAGACGTAAATTAATAAAAGCTTTTGCTATGTTAGAAGACAAAAAAGTAGACAAGCCTAAACGCAAACACGGAAACATTCCGTTATAAAAAAATAACTAAATCAAATTTAAAACACATAAGTATGAATCATACTTATGTGTTTTTTTTTTTATAAAAAAACAAGCCATACACTCACGGGTATGGCTTGTACACATAACTAATTATTAAAAAACTACTACATGAGTATTTTTAAATAAACTTGATTCTTAATTTCACGATATGCTTCTATATGCTTTATATATTTTGAGCAATAGGTATCGTGTAAATTAACATAGTAAATATCACACTCTAGTTCATCACATTCATTATACTTTTCAATTGAACTTCTGTAATTATAAAGCTCATTTAAAACCGTTATATTCTGATTTAGTTTATCCAACAAACTATCTCTTAATTTTTTATCATCAAGCTTGTTTGAGGCTATTTTAGCTAAATAATCACCTTCTTCAGACATATAATTCAGATGTGAAATCCAAATGTCTAATTCCTGAGTTCTTTTTGCTAGAATAATTTCTTCATCGGTATTTGGGTTTGAAAATGAGTTCGATTCCATTATAATTGATGTTGTTTGTTAAATTTATTCTGTGTGACATTTACAATACGGAGTTTTTTAACGCCAGCTGGAAACTCCCACTCTAGAACATCACCTTGTGCATATCCTATAACAGCAGACCCCATTGGTGTCAAAATAGAAACTTTATTATTTAGAGAATCTTTATCACTAGGCGATACCAGTTCAAAAGTGTTTTCCCAACCATCATCTGTTGCTACAGTTACTACCGAGTTGAATCTGATAACATCAATAGGCATCAGTTCTTCATCATAAATGGTAGCAAGTTTCATTTCAGTTTCAAGTCGTTTAACAGAATATTTACGTGTGTCTTGTTTATAATTTTTAGATAAATTCAACAAGCTCTTTAATATCACATATTCTTTCTTCTCTAATATTAAGTGACCGTATTTCATCACATATACTATTTATGGGAAAATCCCACGTTGAATATACGCTTTTTCAATACGCTCAATAGCTATAAAATAAGCAGCTGAACGCATATCTATTTCTTTTTCTTCAGATGTTTTTAATACACGTTTAAAAACTTCACGAATCTTTTTATCTATTTTTACTAGAATCTCGTCCAATTCCCAAAGCTCACCATTACGGTTTTGTAACCATTCAAAATAACTACCAATTACACCTCCGGAATTACATAAAATATCTGGTATAACTACAATACCTCTATCGCTTAATACTTTTTCAGCCTCAACAGTTGTTGGACCATTAGCACCTTCAGCAATTAAAGAAGCTTTAATTTTAGAAGCATTTTCAGCAGTAATTTGGTTACCTAAAGCTGCAGGTATACAAATATCACAGTCTAAACCAAAGAAATCTTCCTTTAAAACAGCTGTTGAACCTGGGAAACCTTGTACGGCACCGTTGTTATTTTTAATATAATCGAATAAATGCTCTACAGATATACCATCGGTTTTAGAAATAGAACCAAAAGCATCTTGAACACCTATCATTTTAGCCCCTTCTAGTTCTAAGAAGTGAGCAGCCCAGTAACCAACATTACCAAAACCTTGAACAATAAATTTCTTATCAGTAAGGTCTATGTTTTTACTTTCTGCCCAATATTTAATAGTTAGAAACACACCAAAACCAGTTGCTCTATCACGACCTTCTAAACCACCTGAACCAATAGGCTTACCTGTTACAACATGCTGATTTTTTGAACGTTCCGATGGCGCTTTTGTAGACATATATGTATCTGCAATCCAAGCCATTGTTTGTGCATTTGTATTTACATCTGGAGCTGGAATATCATGTTCTGGCCCAATATTTTCACCCAAAGCATAAGTAAAACGTCTTGTAATACGTTCTAATTCTGCATTAGAATATTTTTTAGGATCCATTTGAATACCTCCTTTAGCACCACCATATGGTAATCCTGCTAATGATGTTTTCCATGTCATCCACATAGCTAATGCTTTAACAGAATCAATATCAATTGTCGGGTGAAAACGCAAACCACCTTTGTATGGTCCTAATGCATTGTTATGCTGAACACGGTAACCTTTAAAAATCTCTACATCACCATTATCCATACGAACAGGAAAATGAATAATTAATTCATTATTAGTTACTGCTAATATTTTTTTAATGTTAGGGTTTAAGTCAACCATTTCGGCAGCCGAATCAAACTGCTTCATAACATTTTGTAACATCCCTTGTTTAGGCTGTTTTTTAGTTTTTACTTGTTTTGTTAATGACATTTTTATTTATTTAAATAAGTTCAAAAGCATCCCAAATTTAATTTTTATGGAAGTACTTATAGTTGTTTATTGTTTTAACTGGCTTACGGTAGCTACTTCATATTCACTACAAGACCAAATAAAGCTTTTATCTGCTGTTAGAATACACGATTTTTCAACCTTGCAGTCCTGGCACAAACTATTTTCAACTGATTGACTCATAAATTGATTTTACATTTGCTTTCTATATTAGCAAGCTGTGTGCCAAAAAAGAAAACAAAAACCAATTAAACCTGTAAATCACTAATTATAAGCACCATATGATTGTTCAGTTTAAAAACACTTAAAATAGCTTTGTGTAATAATTACCCAATTGCGTAATATTTACCCACTCTATTTTGCCTTATTTTATTTTTTCACTCAATGTTTTTCTATCTATTTGTAAAATTTTTGCTGCTTTAGTTTTATTATTATTAGTTGCCTCCAAAACTTTTAATATATAGTCTTTCTCAACTATTTTCAATGGTTTTAGCTGCTGATCATCATCTGGAAATGTAATCTTATATTTTAATTCTTCGGGAAGATTTTCAATGGTAACTTGCCTGTCACACATAATTACCGCACGTTGAATTACATTTTCTAATTCACGAATGTTTCCAGGCCAATTATAGCGTTCTAATGCGTTTAACGCTTCATCTGAAATGGATACAACACGGTCTTTAAATTCTACCCCGTATTTAAATAAAAACTTATTAGTTAATAAAGCGATATCTTCTTTACGATCTTTTAATGTGGGAACTAAAATTTCAACAACTGTTAAACGGTAATATAAATCTTCCCGGAACCGCTTTTCTGCAATTAATTGTTTCAAATTTACATTAGTTGCTGCTATAACACGAACATCTATAGGCTCGACTTTTTGAGACCCTACACGCATAACTTCCTTTTCTTGTAAAGCACGTAACAAACGAGATTGTGTTGCTAAAGACGCATTTCCTATTTCATCTAAAAATATAGTACCATTTTGTGCCGCTTGAAAAAAACCATCACGATTGGTATCAGCACCAGTAAAAGCACCTTTGGTGTAACCAAACAGTTCTGATTCCAATAAGTTTTCAGGAATAGCTCCACAATTCACGGCTATAAATGGTGATTTTGAATATTTCCCCATTTCATGAATAGCTCTTGCTACAACTTCTTTTCCGGTCCCACTCTGCCCTGAAATAAAAACAGTTGCCTTATTATTTTTTACGCGGTCTATAACATTTGTAACTTTTTTAATCGCGTCTGACTTACCAATTATCTCACCATAACTTGTAGCATCCTTATCCGAAGAAAAGTGCTTCTCCGATGGTTGCTTACGCACATCTAATGCTTTGGTGACAGCCGTTTTTAGCTCATCTTTGGTAAAAGGTTTAGTTAAGTAACCCATAACTCCAGATTTCATAACTTCCAAAGCACCATCAACTGAAGGGTAGCCTGTTACCACCAGTTTTGGAATTGTTGGAAAATGTTCGGATACATATTTTACGAGTTCCAAACCATCAACGCCTGGCATTTTTAAATCGGTTATCAATAAATCAATCGATTCTCCTTTTAATATGCTTATAGCTTCTTTTACAGAAACGGCTTTAAATGTATAATAATTTAATGCTTGCAAATGGCGTTGAAGAAGTTCTAAAATATGAACATCATCATCAACCAATAATATATTTTCACGGTTAAACGACATAACTTAATTCTTTGGGAAATTAATACTAAAAACAGTCCCCTTAGGCTTATTAGGCTTGTGTTTTATACTTCCTTTATGGCTTTTAATAATACCATGAACAACACTTAATCCTAAACCAGAACCTTCGCCTACAGGTTTGGTTGTAAAAAACGGATCGAAAATGTCATCTCCATTTTTAGGGTTAATACCAGAACCTTCATCACTAATTTCAACACCAATTTGAGTTTCGTTTTGAAAAACTTTTACACGTATCACACCGTTTTCTGGTGAGTAATAAATAGCATTAATTATTAAGTTAAAAACCACCTGAGTAAGCTGAATGCTATCAACTCTATACATGATAACCTCATCTGAAATATCCAAATCACAGCTAATTTTCTTTTTAGAGAAATTAGGTTTTAATAAACTGATAGCATCTCTAATAATTGGAGAAATATTTGTGAGTTCCATTTGCTGAGGCATATCACAAGAAAAGAACATGAGCTTTTTAACCACTTCACGAGAATAAATAGCACTACTCATAATCTTATCTAAATCACTAATAACACTTTTATTATCTTGAAATTGATCTTTTAATAATTCGGAATAACCTAAAATGTTAGCTAAAGGTGTATTTAATTCATGGGCAATTCCTGCAGTAATTTCACCTAAAATTGAAAGCCGATCTGCACGTTGTACTTGGCGACGTGATAATGCTTCTTTTTCAATAATTTGTTTCCTTTCAAAAAGGTTTCCAATTTCCGAGGCAATCTTATTTATAAGTTGCTTCTCTTCATTTAAAAAACTATTGGCACTAAATTTAGCTTTAGAATAGCCTACCTTAATTGAGCCTATAGGCACGTTAAATGCTTTTATAGCTGAAATCATAAAAACCTGATTAACGGGTTTCTGTCCTGCAAAAAACAACGCATTATCTACTGAAATTTCAACAGATGCCTCTTCCGAATATAAAATTGCATGTTGCAAACTTCTTGCTATTTCTTGCAATGTTGGATGTAAATCATCTAAATTACAATTAGCAATATAGGAACTTACTGTATATAAACAGGTTAGTTCTTTTATACGTTCATTTAACTTTTCTTCTACAGAAATTAGCGGCGACATATACTAAATTTAATATCGCAAAAATACATTAATTAATTATGAAACTGCTAAAAATTTAAGCCATTTAATGTCAAATAATCAAAAAGAGTCCTATAAATAAGTTAATCTAAAAGAATTAACAATCTCTTATAACCTAGGTCGGTTTAATATTATTTTAATTGAAGTAATTTTGCAAGATGCAAGTTACAGACCACTCCTCAAATTCCGTAAATATTGAATTTATTGCACTTATGGCTTCATTAATGGCCATTGTTGCATTATCCATAGATGCACTTTTACCTGCGTTACCTGATATTGCTAGCGATATGGGAGTTACCGACGTTTCCAAAAATCAACTTTTAATAACTATGATTTTTTTGGGCTTAGGCTTTGGTCAGCTTATTTTTGGACCTTTATCAGATAGTTTTGGCAGAAAATCTATTATTTATATCGGTTTTCTCCTATTTGTGGCGGCAAGTATATTATGCGTTACGACAACTAATTTTGAATTAATGATTTTTGGTAGAATTCTACAAGGTGTTGGTCTTGCTGCACCTCGAACTTTAAGCATAGCCATGGTTCGGGATTCGTATAGTGGCGATTATATGGCGAAAGTCATGTCGTTTGTGGTAATGATATTCATTTTAGTACCAGTAATAGCTCCTACTTTAGGTCAGTTTCTAATTACTTTTTATGATTGGCATTCAATATTTTATGTAAATCTACTCTTTGGTGTCTTAGTTATGATTTGGTTTTACAAACGCCAACCAGAAACACATCCTAAAGAAAAAAGAACCGCTTTAACTTCGCAACTATTTATTGCTGGAGCTAAAGAGTTTTATCGTCATAAAGATGCTGTTGCCTACACCATAATATCTGGATTAATAACAGGTTCATTTATGGTTTACCTAAGCACATCGCAACAAATTTTTGAGCATCAATATAATCTTGCTGAGCTTTTTCCATATATTTTTGCTAGTCTAGCAATTTCCATTGGTTTTTCTACATTTTTAAATAGCACATTAGTATTGCGCTTTGGAATGAAACGCATTGCGTATACTGCAGCTATTTGCTATTGTATTGTTTCTATATTATATGTTATTTTATTCCATTCTGGTGTTAATCCTGATTTGTCTGTTTTGGTTGTTTTCTTTGCTTTACAATTTACAGCAATAGGTTTTTTGTTTGGTAATTTAAGATCTTTAGCCATGGAACCTATTGGACATATTGCTGGGGTTGGTGCTGCCATTAACGGATTTTGTAGTACTATTATGGCTGTTCCAATAGCTAGTTTTATAGGCAGTTTTGTGCAAGAAAGTGTACTCCCGTTATTTATTGGTTTTTCAGTATGTGGTGTTTTATCTGTGTGCTTATTTTTAGTAGCAAAAAGAAAAATCAAAACTGAATAGCCTCTAAGATAGATACCGTAGACGAAATGATATACTCTACACCTATTGCGATTACAACAAATCCAATTACTCGTGATAATGCATTGATTCCTGAAGCACCTAAAAACTTAACAATTAAATGCGACGATTTCAAAATACCGTAAATACATATGGTTGTTACCAACATAGCTGCTAAAATAGTTGCTATTTGTAACACTTCTTGGTATTCTTGATTGAAAGTTATTAAAAGAGAAATTGTTCCAGGTCCTGCCAACATTGGTATAGCTAATGGTGTTAATGAAATAGCATCCCGTGTATGAATATCTTTTTGAACCCGCTCTCTTTTCATCCCTTTGTGCTCTCTAAATTTACCTGTTAGCAAAGCAAAACCTGACGATGCGATAATTAGTCCTCCTGCAATTTTTAAGGCGTTTAGACTGATTCCGAAAAATGATAAAATATACTTACCTGCAAAAAATGAAAGCAAAAGAATAATCCAGACGTTAAGAGCTGTCCAAAAAGCAGTTACCGAACGCTCCTTACGTGTGTTTTCTTGAGTTAACCCTACAAAAACAGGTACGGTTCCCAGCGGGTTCATAATAGAGAATAGCGCCCCAAAACTTGTTAAAAATAAATCCATAGTTTTTTGCTACAAATTCACTACTTTAAATCAAGTTGCAGGTTACGGGAATTTTAACCTATGTTATGAAAATTGTTAAGTTTAAACCTAACGTTTACGACGTGTTTGTTTTTTAGATTTTTTTTCAGCAATTCTTACATACACCAATTTAAAGCGACCATTTCCGCTTTCACGTTTATCAATTTCAAAATTATCTATAGAGTTTATTAATGGGGTTAATTTTGCAAATCCGTAGTTACGTGAATCGAAATTAGGTTGTTTTTTCTGCAACAAACTACCAACATCACCTAAAAAGGCCCAACCATCATCATCAGCTAAGTCATCAATAGTTTGCGAGATAAACTGTATATCTTTTGGTGTAATGTTATCGTAAGTTGTTTTGGATGCTTTCTTTTTATCTTCCGAATCACTATCATTATCAGCAGATGCTTTTTTAAGAATTTCGATATATATAAATTTATCACAAGCTACTATAAAAGGTTGCGGCGTTTTCTTTTCACCAATACCATAAACCTGCATTCCCGCTTCACGAAGCCTAGTTGCCAAACGTGTAAAATCGCTATCACTTGAAACCAAACAAAAACCATTAACTTTTTCGCTATATAAAATATCCATGGCATCAATAATCATAGCACTATCGGTAGCATTCTTTCCTGTGGTATAACCATATTGCTGAATGGGTGTTATAGCATTTTCAAGTAGCATATTCTTCCACTTAGCTAAATGAGGTTTTGTCCAATCTCCATATATGCGTTTGATTGTTGGATTACCATATTTAGCAATTTCTTCCATCATTTCTTTAACATAAGCAGACGGTATATTGTCACCATCAATCAGTACAGCAAGTTTAATATCCATAGTTTTTAAAATTTTCTTAAAGGTAACCAATCCATACTTTCAGGCATAAAAAAACCGTTTCATTTTTTATCTGAAACGGCTTTACATTCTTTTTTTTATGGATTGCGTTAATTATAGCATTCTATTTAATAAGCTTCTCTTATTTTTTGATTTATATCACTACGTAATCAAAACATAAAAGCGAGGTAAACAAATTCAATTTAACCTAAACATTGTTTACCTTTTTTAGTCTTAAACGAATTAAATGGCTTTATCTATAATTTCCTGAACACATTCAGGGTTTAATAACGTACTGATATCCCCTAAATTAGTTGTATCTTTTTCTGCTATTTTACGTAAGATACGACGCATAATTTTTCCACTTCGCGTTTTAGGTAAACCATTTGTAAACTGGATTTTATCAAGTTTCGCGATAGGTCCTATTTGCTCGGTAATAATCTGATTAATCTCTTTACGTAAATTATCATG
Organism: Algorimicrobium bowmanii; assembly: GCF_054031195.1. Next base: position 1,540,723 of record NZ_CM132929.1, on the reverse strand, counting down.
ATTTCTAGTTTCTCCTGTTTCCTTTAAGGTTACATAGCCATATAATGCATTTCCTTTAATATCATGTGGAAATCCAACAATAGCACTTTCTGATACAGCTTGATGCTCATTAATAGCATCCTCTATTGGAGCGGTACCTAAATTATGCCCAGAAACAATTATAACATCATCAACACGCCCAGTGATACGATAATAACCAACCTCATCACGAAGTGCTCCATCACCTGTAAAGTACTTATCATCATAAGCTGAGAAATAGGTGTCTTTATAACGTTGGTGGTCTCCCCAAATAGTTCTAGCCATACTTGGCCATGGAAACTTTATACATAATCTACCATCCACTTGATTACCTTTTATCTCTGCTCCATGTTCATCCATTAAAGCTGGTTGAATACCAATAAAAGGCAAAGTTGCATAAGTTGGCTTTGTTGGTGTAGCAAATGCAATAGGTGTAATCATAATACCTCCTGTTTCAGTTTGCCACCACGTATCTACAATTGGAGCTTTTTTCTTCCCTACATTATCATCATACCAATGCCAAGCTTCTTCATTAATTGGCTCACCTACGGTACCTAAGACTTTTAATGAAGACAAGTCATGTTTCTCTAAAGGCTCTACTCCTTCTTTAGCCAATGCTCTAATGGCTGTTGGAGCGGTATAAAATTGGTTGACTTTATGTTTTTCTACAATTTCCCAAAAACGTCCAAAATCTGGGTAACTAGGTACCCCTTCAAATAAAACAGTCGTTGCTCCATTACACAATGGTCCATAAACAATATAACTATGCCCAGTAATCCAACCGATATCAGCTGTACACCAATACACATCTTCTTCTCTATATTGAAACACATTTTTAAAGGTATATGCTGTATAAACCATATATCCAGCCGTAGTATGAACCATACCTTTAGGCTTACCTGTAGAACCTGATGTATATAAAATAAACAGCGGATCTTCAGCATCCATGATTTCTGGAACACAGTCATGATAAGCATCATCTAATAATGGCTGTAACCATTTATCACGTCCGGATTTCATATTTATATCCGAATTAATACGATTTGCTACTAAAACAGTATTTACACCAGGGCAATCTTCCAAGGCTTCATCAACAATACCTTTTAAATCTATTGTTTTAGCACCTCTATAGGAACCATCACTTGTTATAACCAATTTACAATCGCTATCATTAATTCTAGTTGCCAATGCAGTAGATGAAAAGCCCGCAAATACAACGGAGTGGATTGCACCAATTCTAGCACAAGCCAATACCGAAACAGCTAATTCAGGAATCATGGGCAAATAAACACAAACACGATCTCCTTTACCTACACCATTATCTTTTAATACATTGGCAAATCTACACACACGTTCGTGCAATTCTCTATAGGTAATATGTAATGCATCTTCATCTGGACTATTGGGTTCAAAAATTATGGCTGTTTTATCACCTCGAGTATACAAATGTCTATCTATACAGTTTTCGGTAATATTTAATTTAGCACCTTCAAACCATTTCACTTCGGGTTTAGAAAAATCCCAACTTAATACATTATCCCATTTTTTTCGCCACATAAAATGCTCCTCAGCTATCTCTTCCCAAAAACTTTCAGGGTTTCTAACCGACTTACGATAAACTTGATAATATTCTTCTAAATGTTTTATATGATAATTACTCATGATTTGTTTGTTTAAATTTCAAGCAGCTTTTAAAACATGCTCAATGATTATTTTTTATACTTAGTTAACCATCTACTTTTAAAGCAGTCTAACTTTAACTATTCTATTTAAAAATTCCTATGTTATGGCTTTGATAAACCGTTTTAATTTCATCAATTATACTTACATCATCAATAGTTGATGGTATATTATATTGCTGCTCATCAGCAATATGTCTTAGTAGTTTTCTGAGTATTTTACCACTTCGCGTTTTAGGCAATCGCTCAACAACTAAAACATCTCTAAAACTTGCTACCGCTCCTATTTCTTTTCGAACGTCTTGAATAATTTCACTTTGAATTGTTTCATTATCTGAAACTGTTTCAGTTTTCAATACCACTAATCCAAGCGGTTTTTGACCTTTAAGATCGCAATGAACTCCAAAAACCGCACATTCTGAGACCGATTTATGCGAAGCGACTATTTCTTCCATTTCGGCTGTAGACAAGCGGTGACCAGCAACATTGATAATATCATCTACACGACCTGTAATAAACACATAGCCATCTTCATCTTTATAACCTCCATCTCCAGAAAAATAATAACCTGGAAAACGACGAAGATACCCTGATTTAAAACGCTCTGGATTACCCCAAAGATTACTTAATGTTCCTGGAGGCAACGGTAGTTTTACAACAACATACCCTTCTACACTAGAAGAAACTTCTTCACCTTCTTCATTTAACACTTTAATATCATAACCTGCAACCGGTAAGCCAGCAGAACCTGCCTTTATATCTTGTAATCCCACACCAACCATATTACAAATCATTGGCCATCCACTCTCTGTCTGCCACCAATGATCAATTACGGGAATCTTTAATTTATCTTCTGCCCAATTTAAAGTAGACACATCACAACGTTCTCCTGCTAAAAACAAATATTTAAAACAAGATAAATCAAAACGCTTCAACATATGCCCCGTTGGATCTTCCTTTCGGATAGCACGAATAGCTGTAGGAGCAGTAAACATAGCTTTTACATTATGCTCACTAATTACCCGCCAAAATGTTGACGCATCTGGTGTTTTAATTGGTTTTCCTTCAAAAAGTATCGTTGTATTCCTATTTAGTAGCGGTCCGTAAGCTATAAAGCTATGCCCAACTACCCAACCAACATCGCTCGCAGCCCAAAAAGTTTCACCTTCATCAACACCATAAATCTTTTTCATTGAAAACTTTAGAGCAGTTGCATAACCACCAATATCACGAATTACACCTTTAGGTGTTCCTGTTGTTCCGGAAGTATATAGTACATAAGAAGGGTGTGTTGCAGGTAAAGGAATAGCTTCAATTGCAGACGCATTTTTTACAAGCTCTGTATAATTTACATCATAGTCTTTTTTAGGTATATCAACACCCAATTCTCTATCGAAAACAACCACATGTTCTGGCTTATTTTTTGCTTTAACAATAGCCTCATCAACAAAGGGTTTATAGGGAATAATACGTTTTATCTCAACACCATTTGAAGCTGTAATAATTGCTTTAGGCTTACAATCGTCAATTCTAATTGCTAATTCATGCGGCGCAAAACCTCCAAATACTACGGAATGAATTACTCCAATTCGCGCACAGGCTAACATAGCATATATAGCTTGCGGAATCATAGGCATATAAATAATACAGGTATCACCTTTTTTTAAGCCTAAACTCTGTAAGCCACCTGCTAACTTGGAAACTTCATAATGTAACTCATTAAAGGTTATATGTTGTTTGGTATTTGTAACTGGCGAATCGTAGATGATAGCATTTTGCGTTCCATAACCGTCATTTATATGCTTATCGATGCATAAATAACTTAAATTAAGTTCGCCGTCTTCAAACCATTGATCGTAATCAAATTGATCTTTAGACAAAATGTTTTTAGGCATTTTAAACCAATCTAATTGTTGGGCTTGTTCCTCCCAAAACACACTTGGTTGCTCTATACTTTTCTTGTAGAATTCTTGATAATACATGGTTAAGATTTTTTAGAATTAAACAATCCAAACCAGTTAGGGTTAAGCACTTTTAACTTAATTAAGGACCAAAGAATAGCTACAAAACACACACCCATAACTATAGATAGCATAGGACTTACTGTGGTTTGAGTTTCAAATTTAAACCTTAAAAAAAGTGTAACAATAATGTAGATACTAATTATAATATCTGACGCTAATGCATTAATGTGAAATTTCATGTTTTTAAACTTTAATTAAACTTAGTTTGTTTGCACACAAAACCAATTTTAATCAAACTCAAAAATATTTTCAAGTCACAAGTTCCATTATTTCTGAAACTATTTTTTTTACTGAAAAGGGTTTTGTTAAATATTTATCAGCTCCGAGTTCTAACCCCTTTTCAATATCTGAAGCTTTATTTTTGGCAGTTAAAAAAACAACTTTAACATGCTTTAAACTGTTTGAATTTTTTATCTGTTTTAATGTTTGATATCCGTCTACATTAGGCATCATGATATCCAATAAAATAACATCAGGAATATGTTGCTTTAAAATCTCTAAAGCTTCACTACCATCCCTAGCTATAAACACTTCAAAATTTTGTTTTTTAAACGTATATTCTAACGACATCACGATATTAGGCTCGTCGTCTACAATTAAAATCTTCTTCTTCATATTTACGTCAACAATTTACTTAAAAGGTATGGTAAAAACAAGAACTGCACCTTTTTTAACGTCTTTTTTAGCCCAAATTTTTCCATGATGCTTCTCAACTATTTGTTTTGTTATAGCTAAACCTAAACCACTGCCTTGAGGTTTTAACGTATTCTGATCTTTAGACTGGTAAAATTTCTCAAAAATAAACTCATGATCCTCCTCCGGAATTCCTTTACCATTATCGGATACAGATATCTCAACATGTCCATTACCCAATTTAAAATCAACTTCAATTAAACCTGTTTTTTCATCACAAAATTTAATAGCATTGGATAATAAGTTAGTTAAAACTTGAAGAATTCGATCTTCATCATAATGAGTTTTAAAACTATGTACGTTTTTATTAATAATTTGCACACTCTTTCTTGCTGCTACCTGAGCAAGGCTATTAATGGCTTTGCTAATAGTTTTTTGAAGATCCTGATACTCTAATTCCATAGGCAAACGACCGGTATCAAATTTTTCAAAATCTAAAATATTATTAATAAGACGTCCTAAACGATCTGAATCTTGAAGGATATTCTTTAAAAACTGAGCTTTTATTTCTGGAGGCATATCATCGGACTCGTCCATAAGTAATTCGGTAGCTGCACGAATACCCGTAATTGGTGTTTTAAGCTCATGCGCTACGGTATCTAAAAACTCATCTTTTTGTTTATCCTTGGTTAACAATTCATTATTAGCTTCTTTAAGCTTTGATGATAGCTGGGACAATTCATTAGATTTATCTAACAGCGCTTTATTACTTACAATGTTTTCTTTAGACTCTTCTAAAATTTTCAAGACTTCAACCAAACTTATCTGTTCCTCTTTTACCACACTTGCTATGAGTATTTTTGCTGAAGCCGAACCAATACTTCCTGTTAAGAGTTTTTCAGAAAAATTGATCAATCTAGCATCCGCTAACTGTGTGTCTTGTGGAAGTTTGTATTTGGTAAAGAATATATTTAAAGCTCTTGTTGCACGCTTTTCACCTAAAAATCGGATTAATACATTTTTAATATCTACAACATGCGCCTCTCCTTTCCAAACTAAAGCCCTATCTTGAAGTGTTGCAAAATTTCGACTATCAACATACATTTCTGCATAATTACGTTCGCGATAATCACCTTTAGATGTTAACGAAAACAACAAATAACACATAACGTTAAAAATCATACTCCAAAAGAACGCATGCGCTGGCGGACTTAAAAAATTAATACCAAATAAAGCATAAGGTTTGAGCACCTCTATACCAAACAAACCAAACTGCGTAAAATCATCAGTCCCCGTATAAACCCTGAGAACAAAAGGTAATACCAAAGTATATATAGCAATAAAGAAACCTACTAATACACCAATAATTGCTCCCTTTGAAGATCCACGATTCCAATATAATCCTATAAAAAACGATGGTGCTAATTGCGAAATAATAACAAAAGAGATAAGACCGATAGCATACAACGATAGCGCCTTTGAAAAGGTGATATAAAAGAAATATGCCGTTATAATAATTGTAAAAATAGAAATACGTCTAATATTCTTAATATATTTTGAATTACGCTCCGGTTGATTCTTTATAAATTTATCAAGAAAACCATATGGTATAACTAGGTTATTACTCACCATGGTTGAAAGTGCTAAAGTAGAAACTATAACCATTGAAATAACAGCAGAAAAACCACCTAAAAAAACCAACGTCGCTAAAAACGAATTTCCATTCTCTAATGGTAACAATAACGAATAATATTCCGCATTCTTAGTGGTTCCGAAAGTTAACTTACCAGCCCAAGCTATAAAAACAACGAACATATTAAAGAGAAACAAATACAGCGGAAACAACCAAATTGCTTTTTTTAGATGCTTTTCCCTATTATTTTCCAAAACAGACACCTGAAACTGTCTTGGCAATAAAAATATAGCCATAAACGATAAGCCTATTAAGAAAAACCAATTAAAACCAGCCTCTAATCCACTTAACGTGGTTAGCTCTGTAAAGTTTTCGGTAGTAGATATCTGATTATAAATATCGGTTGTACCATCAAACAAATAAAATGTAACATAAACACCAACAACTAGAAAGAAAACTAGTTTTAAAACCGACTCGAAAGCCACAGTAGCAATAATACCTTTATGTTTTTCCGAAGCATCAGCATGTTGAGTACCAAAAAAGGTGGCAAATATGGCTAATAATAATGCTACATAAAAAGTAGAATCATCCATGACCGTAGTAGAAACATAGCTTGTTTCATCGGACATTATTTCAAATGTTTCTGATACAGCCTTTAACTGCAAAGAAATATAAGGCAAGGTTCCAAATAAACATACGACTGTCACTAAAGCACCCAAAAACCTACTATTTCCATAACGTAATGAGATAAAATCGGCAATAGAAGAAATTTTATGCTGTTTAGAAATTCTAATAATTTTCCGAAGGACCACTATCCATAGCGGTGCAGCAATTACAGGTCCTAAATAAATAGATAAAAAATTTATTCCAGAATTGGCAGCAATACCCACACTTCCATAATAAGTCCAAGCCGAACAATAAACCGCTAAAGACAAAGTATATACATATGGATTATTTACCCATTTGCTTTGCCTTTTTTTTTCAGCAAGAAAAGCCATGTAAAACAGTACAGCTAGATAAGCAATTATGATTGCTATTAAAATGTAGTTATTCATAATGACGCTTTAATACGATATATGAAACAATTATGGATAACAACCAAACTGAAAATATGGTAAAATATAGAATAGGAATTCCTAAAACTGCACCTTCAAAATTAAAAATAAGAATCAGCGGCACATTAAAAATTAAAAATAATGCTATAGCTAATACAACAAGCTTTTGTTCGTGTCGTTTTTTCATGTATTATTTTAGATATGTAAGAGATTCATTTTCAATATTGACTTCTCTTAATTCCACAAGGTGTAATAAAAACCTAAGATTTTGATTATTTTACTAATATAAGAAATCAGCACTACAAAAATGTAATGCTGATTTACAAACTAACAAACTAATAATTAAGTCTTTCATTTTAAAGCCATAAGCTACAAAACAAAACTTTTAATTTCTATTAATGTGATTGAGCTTCACCTGCTCCAGATGGTATTCTAATACTTTCTACCATATCTTGAACATCTTGAGGTGGTGCTGGTGTTAAACGTGAAACAACTAATGAAATTATAACATTAACACTCATTGCAATTGTACCAAATCCTTCTGGAGATGTACCAAACCACCAATCATCACTGGTACCACCACCAAACATATCTAACTTAAACTTCATCATATAAAATAGCATCAATACAATACCGACTACCATACCTGAAATTGCCCCTTGACTATTCATTCGCTTATCAAAAATCCCTAAAATAATAGCGGGAAAAAATGATGCAGCTGCTAGACCAAAGGCCAGTGCGACGACTGCGGCAACAAAACCAGGCGGATTAATTCCGAAATATCCAGCAATTAAAATAGCTACAAATATGGCAATTCTTGCAACTTTCAATTCATCTTTATCCGAGATGTTTGGCTTTAATTGTTTTTTCACCAAATCATGTGAAACAGATGTCGATATCACCAATAACAAACCTGCTGCTGTTGATAATGCTGCTGCTAAACCACCTGCTGCCACTAAACCAATTACCCAATTAGGCAGATTTGCAATCTCAGGATTTGCTAGCACCATAATATCTCTATCTACATATAATTCATTTTCTGCATCGCTAGGATTAGATACTAAACGCTCTCCATTAGCTCCTCTAGCTTCTGTATATAATGGTTTTTTTCCTGATAAAGCATCACCAGCAACATATTGAATTTTTCCATCACCATTTTTATCAGACCATGCAATTAAACCTGTATTTTCCCAATTTTTAAACCATACTGGAATCTCTTTATACTCCTTATTACTAACTGTTTCAATTAAATTTGTTCTAGAAAACACCGATATAGCTGGTGCTGTAGTATAAAGTATTGCTATTAAAAACAAAGCGTATCCTGCCGATTTACGTGCATCTTTCACCTTTGGAACGGTAAAGAAACGAACAATTACGTGTGGTAACCCTGCTGTACCCGCCATTAAAGCTAAAGTAATAGCAAAAACATCCCATGTAGACTTAGTACCACTTGTATACTCATGAAAACCAAGTTCGGTATGTAAACGATCTAATTTTTGAAGTAAAAATTCACCACCTTCTACAGAGCCCCCCATACCTATTTGAGGTATTACATTCCCCGTCATCTGTAAAGAGATAAAAAATGCAGGTACCATAAAGGCAAATATCAATACACAATATTGAGCAACTTGAGTATATGTAATTCCCTTCATACCACCTAATAGCGCAAAGGTTAACACAACAGCCATCCCTATGATAACACCTATATTAATATCAACTTGTAAAAACTGAGAAAATACAATTCCCACACCTCTCATTTGTCCAGCAACATAGGTAAATGAAACTATTAAGGCACATATAACTGCTACTGTTCTCGCTGTATTTGAATAATATCTGTCTCCAATAAAATCGGGTACTGTAAATTTTCCAAATTTCCGTAAATACGGCGCTAGTAGTAAAGCTAAAAGTACATAACCTCCTGTCCATCCCATCAGGTACACAGAACCATCATACCCTGAGAATGAAATTATTCCAGCCATACTAATAAATGATGCAGCACTCATCCAATCGGCTGCAGTAGCCATACCATTCGCCATTGGCGAAACACCACCTCCTGCGACATAAAATTCTTTTGTTGAGCCCGCTTTAGCCCAAATTGCGATTCCAAAATACAAGGCAAAAGTAATCCCTACTAATAACCACGTCCAAAATTGTACACTCATAATTTATTATTTTTAAGTTATTAATAAGGCTTACTCATCGTAGCCATATTTTTTATCTAGTTTATTCATTAATCTCACGTATACGAATATTAAAATCACGAATACGAATATAGATCCCTGTTGTGCAAACCAAAAACCAAGCTTAAAACCGCCAAGCATAAATTGGTTTAATTCTTCTCTAAAAAGGATGCCACACCCAAAAGATGCGACAAACCACACCACAAGAAGTATTGCTAAATACCTAATATTTTCTTTCCAGTACGCCGTAGCGTTTTTTTGTTTTTCACTCATAGTAAATTGTTTTACAGATAAATCATAGCTTGAAGTGCAATGGTATTTGCATCTAAAGCCCCAAATTGTTCATTTTTATATTCTAAGGTTAGTTTTGAATTATGTCCACTCATAAAAACATTTAAACCCACCCCTAAAGTCGACCTATTATCACTTACGGCATCATAGGTATGATTCCCGTAACTAACATAGGGTTGAAATCTTGTTTTTGCTACATCACCATTAAATACATATCCAACATGACCATAAATCATACTACCCGTACCGTAAGCACTGTATAAATAATTTTCACCGTAATCATTACTTTGAAAAACTGCATAAGCCGTTAATGCACTTCCTTTTTCTCCAAGTGGTGCATCATAAAAAGCATCGACAGCAAAAATAGAAACATCATCACCTTGCAAGTCTGGATTTAACAAAGTACCGTTATCAACAACAGCTCCTTTAGGATGCAAAAAGAAACCAGCTCCTACGTTAAAAACGCGTTTACCTCCTAAGTAACTTCCCACCTTATAAGGTAAAAAGTTAGATTCTTGATCTAAAAAATTATAATCTATATAACCAGCATAAGTTTTTCCGGCATCTTTTGACCCTAAAGTAGCACGACCATTGTAAACGGCAGCTTCACCAGCTACTGCAACACGCGTATCTAAAGAAGAAGCAGAAGCGTCGTTTATTGCTAATCGGTATTGAAGTTTATCGAATTTCCCTTTTATAAAAACCCCTAAATGTCTTGCAAACTGATCCGACAAGCCCAAGGTTGCCCAGGATTGCCTATTATTATCAAGGGTTAGCATATTTAAAGTACTTTGATTGTTTAAACGGGAAATACCATTAAAATAATGTAATCCACCACCAGCAGTATGGTTTTCACCTAAGCTATATTGAAGCCAAACATCATGAAAGAAAAGTTGCGAACTATCGCCTTTACCAGTAGGACTTAACGTTGTACTTGTTAAGCTGTTCAACCCGAAATGGGTTAAGATTAAGAAGTTTTTATTGATTTGCGCATACATTAAAACTCGTGCGCGGCGTAAATTAAAATCTAATTTACTATTTTCATTACCATTGGAATCAAATGTTTCATCTGTGTTATAATTCCCTTGGACTTGTGCCCATGAAAGAAGCCGAAGATACTTCGAACCATCCTCATTAAATTTAAACTTAAGTCCCCCGTCATAATCTGGCGAACCTTGGGCATTCATAAATTGAAAGGACATAAAAAATAATCCCATCAATAAAACGCTTTGTTTTCTCATTGTTTAAAAGATTAGTTAGTAGTTAATTGGTTTTGTGTGCACTACTAAGCTCTTAAAAACTATGGGGTAACAAAAAAACAATATATTTTTTTGTTAAATTAATATACTAATCTTTAAAACGCTCCCATTTAATTAACATAAACTTATCTCCCAGCTCAGTAACCACAACACCAGCACCCTTAATATTTTCGGAATCACTAAAGTACATGGCCAACTCAGTAGCGCTTAAAATTTTATAGGTTGGATGGTAATTTGAATTATAAGGGCGTTTAATATTATACTTCTTAACCCAATTCATGATACTAACGTGTGAAATCCCTAAAATACGTTCAATTTCACGATAAGTTAAACCTTCTAAATACAATTGAAGTGACTTATTTACATAGTAGTCATCTATCTTCTTACCAATCTTATTTACAGAAAAAAAGTAGTTGCATTTTTTACATTTATAGCGCTGCCTATTATTAACAATTCCACTTTTAATGTAATGATCTGAACCACAATTTGGACACAATTCTACAGTCATATATATTAATTTAGCATAAATATATCAATTTAGCAATATAAATAATTATGTTTTTTGTTAAAATAAATAACTATTAATCAAAAAAAACTCCAAAAATCAAGAATACCCTTAATTTTTGGAGCTTTTATTTACAATAATAAAATTACAAACCAGATTAGAAACTATGTATTAAAATGCGTTTCTTCGGCTGCTGTTAATAACCTAGAATGTATAAGGAAACGCAATCCTAAAGGAATTTCTAATGAAAAACTAGCACCTCGTCCTTTTGTAACATCAACAGTTAAATGTGTATGTTTCCAATATTCAAACTGATCCCTATTCATATAAAAATCTACACCTGCTACATTCCCTAGATGCACATCACTATCATCAAGGTACATATCATCCTTTTCAAAAATCATAGGTGCCGACCCATCACAACAGCCACCACTCTGATGGAATATAAGGGGCCCGTGTTTCGCTTGAAGCTGTTTAACCACTTCTGTAGCTTCATTTGTTATATCTATTCGTTTCATACACGTAAAATTTAAAAAAAGGCTGAATACTTTCAATTATCCAGCCTCCATAATTATTGCTATTAATTATTAAAAGAATCCTAGCTTATTCTTATCATAAGAAATAAGCATATTTTTTGTTTGACGATAATAGTTCAACATCATCACGTGATTTTCTCTTCCGAATCCAGATTTTTTATAACCCCCAAATGGTGCGTGTGCTGGATATGCATGATAACAGTTAACCCAAACTCTACCAGCTTTTATTGCTCTTGGAATTTGATATAACTGATGCGCATCACGAGTCCAAACACCAGCTCCCAATCCGTAAAGTGTATCGTTGGCTATTTCTAAAGCCTCTGCTTCATCTTTAAATTTAGTAACACAAGCTACAGGTCCAAATATTTCTTCCTGAAAAACACGCATTTTGTTGTGCCCTTCTAATAACGTTGGTTTTATATAGAACCCATTAGCTAGATCACCACTTAATTTATTAGCCGATCCACCCGCTAATACTTTTGCTCCTTCATCTTTACCAATTTTAAAATATGATTGAATCTTCTCGTACTGATCATTAGAAGCCTGAGCACCAACCATGGTATTTACATCATAAGGATTATCCTGAATTATAGCATTGGTACGTGCAATTACTTTTTCCATGAAGGCATCATAGATATCTTCTTGTACTAAGATTCTTGAAGGACACGTACAAACTTCACCTTGATTAAAAGCGAATAATACAGCACCTTCAATAGCTTTATCAAGATAAGCATCATCAGCATCCATGACAGAATTGAAGAAAATATTTGGAGATTTTCCTCCTAATTCCATAGTAACAGGATTTAGGTTTTTAGAAGCATATTGCATAATTAATTGGCCGGTAGTAGTTTCACCGGTAAATGCTACTTTATCCACTCTAGGACTAGACGCTAATGGTTTTCCTGCTTCAGGACCAAAGCCATGAATAATATTTACAACGCCTGGAGGGAATATTTCGGCTATTTTTTCCATCAATAAAGTTGCTGATGACGGCGTTTGTTCTGCTGGTTTTAGCACCACACAATTCCCTGTAACTAACGCCGGAGGCAACTTCCAAGACAACATTAATAACGGAAAGTTCCAAGGAATAATTTGCCCTACAACACCTAAAGGCTCTTTAATATTCATTGATAGGGTATTCTGGTCTAACTCAGTAGCACTTCCTTCTTCCGACCTGATACACGCTGCAAAATAACGCCAATGATCTGCTGCTAAAGGCACATCAGCATTTAAGGTTTCACGAATTGGTTTTCCATTATCACAGGTTTCTACTAGCGCAAACTCCTCTAAATTGGCTTCAATAATATCTGCTACTTTATTAAGTAAATTTGATCTTTCGGTTGCTGATGTATTCCCCCAAGACTCCTTAGCCGCATTAGCTGCATCTAAAGCCAATTCTACATCCTCTTTTTGGGAACGTGGATATTTAGCAATAAAACTATTATCAATAGGAGATGTATTATCGAAATACTGCCCCCCTAGAGGTTCAACAAATTTTCCGTTAATAAAATTACCATACTTTTCTTTAAACTTCGGTTTTGAATAACTCATCTTATTTAATGTTAAATTAGTAATTATATAATTATTTGTACTTTAAAATATATTATATTTATTTTTGATAAAGATATTTTATCAAATTCAGATTTCATTGAACATATTTATTATATTCTTGAACATATCTATTATTTAATTAATTCAGCATTAAAAATTAGTCTTACAACATATGAAGTCGTTATTAACTACACATAGAAAACACAGAAAACTAACAACTTTAGTAGAAAACAGAATAACCTACCAAGCAGAGTATGCAGAATTAAACATTTATGAAACTCATGCTTTTGCAGAGAAAGTCTCACTAACATTCAATTTTCCTATTATTGCAAGCATGCTAACAGGTAAAAAGGTTATGCATCTTGATGGTTTTGAGGCTTTTGATTTTTTTCCTGGAGAATCGGTTGTCATGCCCACCAATAAGGAAATGGTTATTGATTTTCCTTTAGCCACACACAACGCACCTACACAGTGTTTAGCTTTAGGAATAGATGCTTTTAAAATTAATGAGGTTGTAGAAAAATTTAATCAGCAAGTAGCTATTGAAAACGAAAACAATTCTTGGGACTTAGACCAAACAGCTTCACATTTAATAAATAATACAGATGTTAACCATTTAGTTGAAAGACTCACTTACACTTTTACCAACAATAACAAATCTAAAGATGTATTATTAGACCTAATGATTCAAGAACTAATTGTGCGATTGTTACAAACAAAAGCCAAGTCGTTAATTATTAACGATTCCGATCAAGTTTTTAACGACACGAGAATAGGTACCGTTATAAAGTTTATAAAAGAAAACTTAACAAATAAAGATATGAGTGTAAATCTACTAGCTAAAAAAGCGCACATGAGCACCTCGCATTTTCATAAACAATTTAAAAACACCTTAGGCATTTCACCTATTGATTATATAAATTCAGAAAAAATAAAATTCTCAAAAAAACTCATTAAAGAAAGTCAGAATTTCAGGATTTCAGAAATAGCGTTCAAATCGGGCTTTAATAATGTAAGTTACTTTAATCGACAATTTAAAAAGATGGAACTAATTACACCACAACAATTTAAAGCCTCGATATATAGTTAAAACATAGATTTACATCCAAAGCACTAACAATCAAGAAGCATAGCCTTTTTTTATTCTATTTGTTTATATTAGCAATCTAAACAACGCTATATCTTGAAAAATCACCTAACGCTCCTACTCGTTTTAACGTGTACTATTTTTTCATTTGCCCAGAAAAAAACGACACCCACCCCCGAAGAAGTCACAACCGCTGAAACCCTTAAAACAGCTTTTCCAGACGACCAAGTCGCTTCTCTAACTGAAAATTATCACATAACTTTTGAATACAACAATCGCACAGAGAAAGTTGAAGTTATTGAAACAATTACCAAAAACCTCATCAATATTGGTGCTAGAGCAGACATTCAAGTGTATTGTTTTTATGATGGTGAATCTGAAATTGAATCTTTCAACATCAAATATAAAACGGACAAGCGTGCCGATTACTATATATACGATGAAGCCATGACCAGCGATGATTTATTTCATAATGATGCTCGGGTAAAATACACCAACTTAGATTTCCCTTTAAAAGGTTATAAATACCAAACCGAAACGGTAAAGCGCTACAAAGACATTAAGTACTTTACAAGCTTATATTTTAATGACGACTACCCTACTGTAAAAAAAACCTTTAATATTCATATTCCTCATTGGCTTGATTTAGAGTTACGTGAAATGAATTTTAATGGCTACAGCATAGAAAAAACAGCTAAAGAAGATTTAAAAAACACTGAAACCGTATACAATTTCACCATTAAAGACATCCCTGCTATGTTTGATGACACCAGCGCTCCTGGTCCGTCATTTATCTATCCACATATTTTAATTTTAGCAAAATCATACACTTTTGAAGGTCATAAAACGCATATTTTTGAATCGACTCAAGATTTATATAATTGGTACAAAACTCTTGTTAATAGCTTAGAAAACGATAATTCAGATATTAAAGCAAAGGTTTTAGAGCTAACAAAAGATGCCAAAACGGACGAAGAAAAAATTAAAAACATCTACTATTGGGTTCAAGATAACATTCGCTATATAGCCTTTTTAGATGGCATTGCAGGCTTTAAGCCAGACGAGGCCGCTAATGTGTTTAACAAACGTTATGGGGATTGTAAAGGCATGGCAAATCTCACCAAGCAAATGCTTATTGAAGCAGGCTTTGATGCCCGACTAACATGGATTGGCACCAATCGTATAGCTTATGATTATTCTACACCTAATCTGGCTGTAGACAACCATATGATATGCACCATATTCAATAACAACGAGCCTATTTATTTAGATGGTACCGAAAAATTCAATCCTTATAAAGAGTACGCTAATAGAATTCAAGGCAAGCAAGTTCTTATAGAAAATGGCGATAATTTTATTCTCCAGGAAGTTCCTAAAGTAACTGCTAGTTTTAATAAAGAAACGGTAAACTATAATTTATCGTTACAAAACGAACAATTAACAGGTACGGTACATAAAGTCTATAATGGTGAAAGCCGCTCATCATTATTACAGTATTTAAATCAACTTCAAACTGATAGAAAAGATCGCTTTTTACTTTGGTATTTGGATGGTGGCGACTCGAATATTAAGGTTGAAAACATTGAAACATCCAATTTAACCGACCGTGAAACACCAATAGACATCAATTATAACATAACTATAAACAATGCTGCTTCTTCATTTGATGGAACCATATATATTGATTTAGATTTAGATAAAGAACTGTCTGATTACAACTTTGAAAACCGCAATACAGATTTTGTTTTCGATTTCAAAAAACACTTAGAATCTACAACAACTTTAACAATACCTGAAGGCTACAAAGTAGAATCCCTGCCAGAAAACATTAAAATATCTAACAGTAATTACAACCTAGAAGTTTCTTTCACCGAAAGCGATAACGCCATCACCTATAAAAAGAATTTCGAAATCACTGAAAGCGTTATTAGAAAAACAGACTTTTCTGAATGGAATGCGTTTATAAAAAAACTGAACACCCTTTATAACGAACAAATCACACTAACCAAACACTAAACCTTAACATGAAAATTAAAATTCTACTGCTATGCTTTTTAGCATACACGCCCCTATTCTATGGTCAATCGAAATTAGAAAAAGAAGCACAAAACTTTTTTTGGGGAGAAACAGACGCTTATAAGGATGTTGTTGCTATTCCCGAAAAATGGAAAAATGAATCGGCTGTAATAATTTACAAAAATGAAAATTACGATTTCCATAAGTTTGGTAAAAGCGTTGAATACAAATCTTCATTAAGAAAACGTATAAAACTATTAGACCAAGCTGCAGTTACAGAATTCTCAACATTCACCTACCAGAAACGATTTAGCTCCTCAAAAGGTTATTCAGGCTACAACGCATCACACGCTATAGTTGGTTTAAAAATTATTAAAGAAGATGGTACCGAAACAATTATAGACATTGAAGCGGAAGCGGTTGAAGTGGATAACGAAACTAAAATAGCCATATCTAACCTTGAAATTGGAGATATTCTAGACTTTTATTATTATAGTGTTGAGCCATTTAAATCTGTGCAAGCCTTTGGTTTTGCTCCGGTTGAACAAACGTTAGGTGAAGAATATCCAATTATGGATTATAAATTATACTTTCAAACAGAAAACGACTTCTTTATAAACTTCAACTCTTTTAACGGAGCTCCAGAATTACAAGAGATTCCAGTGGACAAAAACAACACACGCCGTTATGAGTTGGTGGCTAATAATATTGAAAAACACAAGTACGAACGTTGGTTTTATCCGTTAGTAGAGCTTCCAACCTATAAGTTTCAAGTATTTTTTGCCCGTTCAGGAAAATTTGAAGACCGTGCTTCTGGATTTCTTCCCGAAAAAGAAACCATAATCAAGAAAACGGTTAGCAAGGACGAGGTTTTAGAGTTTTATGAAAAGTACACACCTCTTGGTAATTTAGGAGCCATTGAACGTTTTGTGAAAGAAAATGATTTTAGCAGCGAGCGCGAAAAAGCAATTGCCGTATATTATTTTGCACGTCATCAATATTTAACACAATATGTTGAAGCAATTATGGTTATGGAGTCGGAAATTTTACCATCACCTTTTATGGCGACCAAAACCAATCCTTATTTATTTAATAATGACGTTAGTTTTATCAGACATTTTATGGCCTTCTTATACGATTTTGACTATGATTACGATGTTATAGTTGGAAAGAAACGTTACGATGGTGATTTAGAAGATTTATTGATTCAAAAAAATGTTGATATGATATTAAAAGTCAACACCAATCCGCCTCTGTATTTAGAGAATTTCAATGTTTACTCTAATGCCAACCAATTTAACCACCTTTTAGAAGGTACCGATGTTTATAAAATTTCGGCTAGCAAAAAGCGCTTGGATCAAATAGCAGAAGGCAGACTTCCAGTATCTGATTATAAGCTAAACGAATCTGCTAAAGAAATTACAGTTACACTACTGGAAGATTTCTCAGGCTTTAACTACGCTGCTCAAAACACGTATAGAGGTCATGAAAAATACGACCATCAATTTGATAAACTGATCTTTAAAGACTATGTAGATGAGGATTATGAAAAATATGATACGGAAAAATTTACCGACAGAATACGAAACAAAAAGCTACGTGAAAAAACAGCAAAAGAGTTAAACGCTCTCGTTGAAAACCTTAGAGAAAAGCAAAAAGAAAATCTAGAAAACAGCATTAAAGCCGAATTGGAAATCCCTGAAGTTTCAGATTATAGTTATACCATTCTAGAAACAGGCCGTTTTGGTTTTGACAAACCGTTTAGTTACGAAGAGCAATTTAATGTTTCCGAATCGCTAATAAAAAAAGCAGGCCCTAATTACATTATAGAAATCGGTAAGTTAATTGGTGGTCAGGTAGATTTATCTGAAGAAGAACGTAAACGGACAGAAAATACCTATATGAATTACCCAAGAAGCTACAACTACACCATTAAACTTGATATTCCTGAAGGTTATACGGTTTCAGGTTTAGATAAACTTAATAAATCTGTTAACAATAAAACAGGCGCTTTTATAAGCACTACAACTTTAACAGACAATCAACTCGTTATAACAACCACAAAACAATATAAGAATAACTACGAAGCTAATTCCGATTGGCCATTAATGATTGCCTTCTTAGATGAAGCCTTTCAATTCACCAATGAGAAAATATTATTAAAGAAAAAATAATAAGTTATTTCATAACAATAAAGCCACCTGTTTAAAAGGTGGCTTTTTTGTTATTGGAAAGTTCGTTTTTTATAGGCCTTAATTTCTTTCATCACCCGAGGTGCTAACATAATGGTTGTAAACATTGTTGGGATAGCCATTAAAGCAAAAAATCCATCAATCAGGTTAATCATCATACTTAATGAAGTGGTTGCTCCCAATAAAATACTAATTATGTATATATAATTATAATAATGCTTTTTGTCTGCACCAATTAAAAACGCCAAACATTTACTTCCATAGTAAGAATATGAAAATAATGAAGAAATACTAAACACTGCAATACAGATTAATAACAAATATTTACCAAATCCAGGTAAGGTGTTTCCAAATGCCGATGCTGTTAAACTAACGCCATTTGCATCACTTGTTTGCCATACGCCAGTAACCAAAATAGCCAAAGCTGTTAACGTACAAACAACCAATGTATCAATAGCAGGTCCAAGCATAGCAACTAGTCCTTCTCGAACTGGTTCATTTGTTTTTGCTGCCCCATGTGCCATTGGAGCCGTTCCTATACCTGCTTCGTTTGAAAATGCACCACGACGAATACCAAGTAACATCAACCCTCCTACCACACCTCCTAAGAAGCTATCTCCTTTATAGAAATCGGCAGAAAATGCATCGGTAAAAATCAAACTTAAATACTGAGGAACAGCCTCATAATTTAGAATTAGAATTGTTATAACGGACACAAAATACAATAACACCATACTAGGCACTAACTTAGATGCCGTTTTACTAATTCTATTCAACCCTCCTAAAATTACAATCGCCGTAATGACAACTAAAACAATGCCCACGGTTAAATTAGAAGCCAACCCAACTGTTACGCCGTTAGGTTCTAATAGAATATCATTAATAGCCTGAGTTAACTGATTAACATTAAATACAGGTAAAGCACCTACTAAGCCACAAATACTAAAAAAAACAGCTAACGGTTTCCAAGATTTCCCCAAACCTTCTGTTATAAAATACATGGGTCCACCTTGAATTTCACCAGCACTATCTTTACCACGATACATAATAGCAAGTGTTGAAGTAAAAAACTTAGTAGACATACCAATAACGGCACTTACCCACATCCAAAAAACAGCTCCAGGACCACCTATTGAAATAGCTACCGCTACCCCAGCTATATTCCCCATACCAATGGTAGAAGACAAAGCTGTTGTTAACGCTTGAAAGTGACTAATCTCTCCAGGATCATTTGGATTATCATATTTTCCAAGCAACACCTTAATAGCATGTCCAAAAAACCGAAAGGGTAAAAAACGAGACAGGATTAACAAATATAGCCCACCACCAACTAATAAAATAAGCAAGGGTAATCCCCAAGCAAACGAAGCAAAATCTGATATATAATTATTAAGTTGTTCCATAAGTTCATACATAGTCTTAAAAGTAGCAAAGTAATTACAACTACATTCAAGAATATTGAAAAGTTTATTTTTTAATCAATCAATTTACTTGTTTTATTTACTTATTATACGTTATTTAAATAAACATTAACAGCCCATATTACAAATTAAACGCTCAAGTACTTTAAAATGCAATTAGCTCATAAATCACAAAAAAAACTTTCGGGAACACGTTTTATACTAGCTGTTTTAATATTTCACTTGTTTGTTACAATTGGGCATTCCCAAGATAATTATCCAACTCCAATAAAGACATCAAATAGGTTGTTTTACATTCAGCACAGTAATAATTTTAACACCTATATTTATGATAGTAATTGGACAAACAACACCTTAAATTTAGAGAACCCCATTACCGCATACCGTAAGATTTATACCGAAAACGGAATAGAAAGACCACTAACTAGCTTACAGAAAAAACTAGCTTACGGCATTGAAATAACACAAAAAAAACCACATTTAATAACGTTTACTTTAGCTGCTTCTGGCGAATTAAATTTTTACTTAGAATACAACAATAACAAAACAGAAGCTAAAGTATACACGATAATTAATAATCAGAAAATGTATTTAAATCGCATGTTTGTACAACTAAAAACTGGTTTTTTTGCTAATAATGCCAAAGCGGAATATGTGTTATTCTACGGCACATTATACGATTCTGGAAAATTAATCACAGAGAAAGTTATAATAGATTAAAAAGAAAAAAGCCTCACTAAAATTATTAGCGAGGCTTTTTATTATTTTATTCAAAACGGTTAGGCGTTTAAGTAAGCCTCTACGTTAGTTTTAATTCTATTTTGAATATCCGACAAATCCGCTTTAACAAATGTTTCACCAGTAATATTCTCATACAATTCAATATATCGTTCACTTACAGACTGAATATAATCATCACTCATTTCTGGAACTGTTTGCCCCTCTAATCCTTGAAAATCATTAGAAATTAACCATTGACGCACAAACTCTTTAGATAACTGTTTCTGAGTTTCACCACGATCTTGGCGTTCTTGATAACCTTCTGCATAAAAATAACGAGAAGAATCAGGTGTATGAATTTCATCAATTAATACAATTTTGCCTTCTTTTGTTTTACCAAACTCATACTTGGTATCCACTAAAATTAAACCACGGCTAGCTGCTATTTCTGTTCCTCTTTGAAATAATTTACGCGTATAATCTTCTAACACTAAGTAATCCGCTTCCGAAACAATGCCTTTGGCTAAAATATCTTCACGAGAAATATCCTCGTCATGATCACCCATTTCTGCTTTGGTAGCTGGTGTAATTATAGGTGCTGGAAATTGATCATTTTCTTTTAAACCTTCTGGCATAGCTACACCACATAGCATACGCTTTCCTGCTTTATACTCTCTAGCTGCATGTCCAGATAAATACCCACGAATAACCATTTCTACTTTAAAAGGCTCGCATAAATGGCCTACAGCTACATTAGGGTCCGGAGTTGCTAACAACCAATTCGGCACAATATCCTCCGTTGCCTTCATCATTTTAGTAGCTATCTGATTTAGTATTTGCCCCTTATATGGAATCCCTTTAGGCATAACAACATCAAAGGCACTTAACCTATCAGTTGCAACCATAATCAGTTGATCATCATTTATATTGTAAACCTCGCGAACTTTTCCTTTGTATAGGCTTTTTTGGCCTTGGAAATTAAAATTAGTATCCGTTATTGTATTCATGTGTGTTAGTCAGTTGTTTGTTTCACAAAAGTAATTTGTTTCGTCTCGTGAAACAAGTATAATTAAAAAAAGGAGTCATAAATATGACTCCTTTTAGTATAATAAATTTGTAGCTGTTTTATTGAAACCTAATATTGTAGCTTACGCCAACACCAACATTTTGAATTTCTAGGTCGTTTTCAGCAAATGTGTTTTGATAGTAGGCATAAAAATTCCAATCTCTATTATGATATCCTATTTGTGGATTTATATACAGTCCACCGTCGTTATCCGATACATTAGTTAAAAATCCATACCCTACATCAGCACCAAAAAACAATCCATCGGGTGTAAAATAGTAACGGAAAAAACCTGCCGCAGGTATTACGCCAAATTCATCGTAATTATCTTTTGCAAAATAATGGGTATACCCAGATGCCAAACCTACAGCAATATTAGGATTAAATAAATACTGTCCGCGTACATCTGCGCCTAATGCAAAGGATGAAGCATCATCAACATCTCCTACTGGAACTCCAGCTGTAAGCCCTACTTTTAACCAAGAATTATCTGGTGTTATTTCTACGTCGTCTAAGTCTTCTTGTGCAAATAAAGGTTGTAATCCTATCAATGCTACAACTAAAAATAATTTTTTCATGATTTTTATTTTTTCGATTAGACTACAAATATGCCTAATAGCAACTACAATAGGCTTACAGTATTTTAGGTAATGTTTACATAATTATCAGACTTCACTGTTAAGACATTTCAAAATTAGCAACAAAAAAAGGCCCGTTAAACAACGGACCTCGTATATTACTATTGTATTTTACTTACTAATCTACATTTTCAATACTCTTATAAGCTTCAATTACTTTTTTAACAAGTTTATGACGAATAACATCTTTATCATCTAAGTATATTATACCAACACCATCAACATTTTTTAAGATTAATAAAGCTTCTTTAAGTCCCGAAATGGTTCGCCTTGGCAAATCTATTTGCCCCGGATCACCAGTAAGCAAGAATTTAGCATTTTTCCCCATACGCGTTAAAAACATTTTCATCTGTGCATGGGTCGTATTTTGTCCTTCATCCAATATTACAAATGCATTATCTAATGTCCTTCCACGCATAAAAGCTAAAGGCGCTATCTGTATAGTTCCATTTTCGATGTAATTAGCTAATTTTTCTGGAGCAATCATATCACGCAAAGCATCATATAACGGTTGCATATATGGATCTAACTTTTCTTTTAAATCTCCTGGAAGAAATCCTAAATTTTCACCGGCTTCAACAGCTGGACGCGTTAGAATTATACGTTTTACTTCTTTATTTTTTAGAGCACGTACTGCTAAAGCAACCCCTGTATAAGTTTTTCCTGTACCAGCAGGACCAATAGCAAAAACCATATCATTTTTACGCATACTCTCTACTAATTTGCGTTGATTAGCTGTTTGTGCTTTAATTAAACGACCATTTACTCCATGAACTATAACTTCTTTTCCATTATCATTGGTTACATAATCGGCTTTACTATGACTTGTTAAAATCCGCTCAATAACGTTTTCATCTAACTTATTATACTTTAAAAAATGTTCTAAAAGCATATGAAATCGCTTATCGAACTCTTCCAGCAAATCAGCATCACCGTAAGCTTTGACCTTATTTCCACGGGCAACAATTTTTAATTTGGGATAGTATTTTTTTAAGAGTTCAATATTGACATTCTGAGCACCAAAAAATTCTTTAGGTGAGACTTCTTCAAGTTGGATTATGATTTCGTTCAAAAGCTAAGTGATTTAATTAAAATTATCTATTTAGTTTTATTAGTTTTGTGCTTAATCAAAAATACACATTTTTAACACGCATTAGGTTAAAAAATTATCAACAATTCTACATGGCAATAATTACTTTAACAACAGACTTTGGAGAGCGCGATCACTTTGCTGGTGCGACTAAAGGTGCTATTTATAGCGAACTACCCGATGTTAAAATTGTTGATATCTCACATTCTATTTCTCCTTTCAGTATTCCTGAGGCCGCATATATTATTTTAAATGCGTATCGTAATTTCCCAGAAGGAACCATTCATATTATTGGAGTTGACTCGGAATTAAATGAGGAGAATAAACACATAGCTGTTAAATTAGATGGTCATTATTTTATTTGTGCCAACAATGGTATAATGAGTATGCTATGTTCTGAAATAGCTCCTGAAAAAATTGTAGAAATAAACATTCATGATAAAATTCAAACCAGCTTTGCTGTTTTAGATGTGTTTGTTAAAGTAGCCTGCCATATTGCGCGTGGTGGAACGTTAGAAGTTATAGGTAGGGTTATAAACACTATTAAACCTATAAGAAACATCATTCCATTTGTTAATGATGATGCATCGCAAATTATTGGTCATATTATCTATATAGACAATTACGGTAACGTTATTAGTAATATTAAGAAATCTTTCTTTGAGAAACACCAACGCGGAAGAAGGTTTACAATTTCTGCACGTAATAAGTCGTTCACTAAGATATACAATAAATACAGTGATATTGTAGATTTTACAAAAGCACCCGACAAACGTTTCATTGATGGAAGCGTGATGGTTCTATATAACTCAGGTAGTTACGTTGAAATAGCCGTCTATAAAAGTAACCCAAACACAGTTGGAGGCGCATCCTCTTTATTAGGTTTAAACCTTATGGATACCGTAACTGTAAATTTTATAAAAGATTAACTTATGATAGTTCGTATAGTAAAACTAGGATTTGAAGAACAACATATTGATACATTTATTGATAATTTTCATGCTAATAAGCAAGCCATTCGTAATTTTGAAGGTTGTGAGTTTTTAGAGTTATACCGCGATAAGACGAACAGTAATATATTTTTCACCTATAGCTATTGGAATTCTGAATCGGATTTAGAAAACTACAGGCATTCTGATTTATTTAAAGGTATCTGGGCTGTAACAAAGCCATTGTTTAATATGAAACCTGAAGCTTGGAGCGTTGATAAATTAGAAACGCTTGTATAATATTTAAATCTTAACCTTATAATACCTAAATAATCATGTTTGCTATTCTTAGAAAAGAAATAAACGCCTTTTTCGCTTCGTCTATTGGCTATTTAGTGATTGCTATTTTCCTTGTTTTGAACGGGTTATTTTTGTGGTTATTTCAAGGAGATTTTAATATTCTAGACAATGGATTTGCCGATATGTCTAGTTTCTTTTTATTAGCACCTTGGATTCTACTATTTTTAATTCCAGCGGTTACCATGCGGAGTTTTTCTGATGAAAAAAAACAAGGTACACTAGAATTATTATTAACTAAACCCATCTCTCTTTTCCGTATTGTTTTAGGCAAATATTTAGGCGCTTTTATACTTATTCTGTTAGCTTTAGTTCCCACATTAATTTATGTCTATACCGTTTATCAATTAGGAAACCCTATTGGCAATATAGACTTTGGCAGCACCTTAGGCTCCTATTTAGGCTTGCTCTTTTTAGCTGCAGCATATACCGCTATTGGTGTATTTGCTTCTAGTTTGACAGACAATCAAATTGTAGCCTTTATAACAGCCGTATTTTTATGCTTCTTTTTTTATATAGGATTAGAAGGTATTGCAGATTTCGTATCTAGCAATTTTATAGATCAATTAGGTATGAGTGCGCATTATAAAAGCATTAGTCGAGGAGTTATTGACACACGTGATTTGCTTTATTTTGTAAGCATCATATTTGCCTTTCTTTTTTTTACAACACGTTATATCAGCACCAAACCTGTTACTAAAAAAGATTTAAGTGTTTTAGCTTTAATCCCCATAGCTTTATTAGCACTAAACAGTGTTGCTTATAGTTTTTATGAGCGTTTTGATTTAACTCAAGATAAACGTTACACACTAAGTGCAGCCTCAAATGATATTTTAGAGTCTGTAAACTCACCAATAGTTGTTGATGTATTTTTAGATGGTAGCAATTTACCGTCTGAATTTAGACGTTTACAAAGTGAAACACGCCAACTATTAGAAGAGTTTAAATCTAATAATGGAGAGATCCATTTTAACTTTATTAATCCGCTTGAAGATGATGCGACTCGCGAACAAAACATCCAACAACTAAACGAGCGCGGTTTGAAACCTATGGAAGTTACGGTTCAAGATGCCGGAAAATCAAGCAATGAAGTCGTTTTTCCGTGGGCATTAGCAAGCTATAATGATGTAACAGTAAAAATACCCCTTATTAAAAATAAAATTGGCGCAGATGTTCAAGAACTAACGAGTAACTCTATTCAGCATTTGGAATACGCTTTTGCCGATGGGTTTAGCAAACTAGTTAATCCTAAACGCAGAAAAATAGCTATTTTAAAAGGTAACAATCAGCTAAACGATGCTCAGATTTTCGACTTTGTAAAAACTATAAAAGATTATTATTACATAGCAGCTTTTACGATGGATAGTGTTCAAGCAAATCCACAAAAAACATTAAACGATTTAAAAGGCTACGACTTAATTATTTCTGCAAAACCAACAGAGGCGTTTACAGAGCCTGAAAAACTAGTTCTAGACCAATACACCATGTCTGGAGGTAAAAGCCTATGGTTATTAGACAAGGTTGCTATAGAACAAGATAGCCTATATAATGCTAATGGAAAAAATATAGCTATTGCTAGGCATTTAAATTTAACCGATTTCTTTTTTAAATATGGCGTACGTATCAATCCGGTACTCATAAATGATTTATACTCCGCTCCTATTACACTTGCTACCGGTGATGGTAGTCAATCACAATTTCAACAGTTGCCTTGGTATTATTCCCCTTTAGTAAATCCGACATCCAAGCACCCTATTGTTAATAATTTGAATCTGATAAAACTCGATTTTGCAAATCAAATAGACACTCTAAAAAACACTATAAAAAAAACAGTTCTGCTACAGAGCTCTATACTAACCAAGTTAGATGGCACACCTCGTGAAGTAAGCCTAGAAATGACTAATGAAGAACCAAACCCAGAATTATACACAAATGGTAATCAAAATCTAGCTGTGTTATTAGAAGGGACTTTTACTTCCGTTTACAACAACCGTGTTAAACCATTTGCCGTTTCTGATTTTGAGAAAACAAGTACACCTACTAAAATGATTGTTGTTTCCGATGGCGATATTATAAAAAACGATGTAGGTAGAAATGGACCTTTAGAATTAGGTTTCGATCGTTGGACTGGTCAGAGCTATGGTAACAAAGATTTTTTACTAAATGCTGTAAATTACCTTTTAGACGATAGTGGACTTATAAACATTCGATCTAAAGATATTTCCTTAGCTTTTTTAGACTACAAAAAAGTAGCAGCCGAAAAAACAACTTGGCAAATAATAAACATAGCCTTACCATTAGTGTTTTTGGCGGTTTTCGGGTTTTTATTTAACTTTTTCAGAAAGCGCAAGTACGCAAAATAATCTGTTAATTTTTTGAAATTAATTCCGCTTTTAAGGGAATGCGTTGTTAATAAGTTTGTTTCTTATATTAATAGGTTTAAGATATATTTGTATGATTAACTTATTGAACTCATAAACGTATTTTATATAGATGAAATTTATAGTATCAAGTACCTATTTACTGAAACAATTACAAGTTCTAGGTGGTGTTATTAATAGTTCAAACACCTTGCCTATTTTAGATAATTTCTTATTCGAATTAAACGAGTCAGAACTTATAATATCAGCTAGCGATTTAGAAACAACCATGTCGTCTAAATTACAAGTTGAAAGTGATAATAGTGGTAGCGTTGCAGTACCTGCAAGACTATTATTAGATACTTTAAAGACCTTCCCAGAACAACCTTTAACTTTTGTTGTTGAAGAAAATAATACGGTGGAAATTAGTTCAAATCATGGTAAATATGCGTTAGCATATGCCGATGGTGCCGAATTTCCTAAGCCAGTATCTTTAGATGATGCTTCTGCTACCACGCTTAATGGTGATATTTTAGCAACAGCAATTAATAAAACTATTTTTGCTGCTGGAAATGACGATTTACGCCCGGTAATGAGTGGTGTATTTTTTCAATTTTCAACTGAAGGCTTAACGTTTGTAGCTACCGACGCACATAAACTTGTTAAGTATGCTAGAGCTGATGTTCAAGCTTCTGAGGTTACTGAGTTTATTATGCCTAAAAAACCTTTAAACTTATTAAAAGGTATCTTAGCTTCTAGTGATGATAATGTAACCATAGAATATAACGACTCTAACGCAAAATTTACTTTTGAAAACGTAGTACTTATTTGTCGTTTAATTGATGGTAAATATCCAAATTACGAAGCCGTAATTCCTAAAGAGAATCCAAACAAATTAGTAATTAACAGAAACCAATTTTTAAATTCGGTACGCCGTGTGAGTATTTTCTCTAACAAAACAACACACCAAATACGTTTAAAAATTGCAGGAGCTGAATTAAATATTTCTGCAGAGGATATTGATTACTCAAACAAAGCAGAAGAACGTCTAACTTGTGATTATCAAGGAGATGATATGCAAATTGGTTTTAACTCTCGTTTCTTAACAGAAATGTTGAACAATCTAACTAGCGATGAAGTTCAATTAGAAATGAGTCTTCCAAACCGAGCAGGTATTTTAACACCTGTAGATGGTTTAGATGAAGGTGAACATGTAACCATGTTAGTGATGCCTGTTATGCTTAACAGTTAAAATAAATAACTCCAATAAAAAAAACCGCAACTTTAATAGTTGCGGTTTTTTCATTGAAAACAAGTTCTAAATGCAGCTTATAAAAAACGCTCACATAAAAGTAAGCGTTTAACATTACATAAAATTAGTCCCATAATTTTAATGTAAATTCCTATAAATAACAATTGTTGTCCCTATTCATCACTTGGATCTATAAATAAGCAACGACCATCGTATTGTCCTGTAATTTCTTCACCATCTGCTCGTGTAAAGCTGAACGATAAACTAATAGTCTCCACATCGTAATCTGCAACTGTAATAGTACCTGCAACAACTCTTAAATCCGAAGTTCCATCTCCTAAATAAAACTGGGTCACGCCATTTTCAAATTCGGAACCAATAATGTCACCATCAACAACAAACTCTAAACTTGAAATTTCTGATAAATTGTAAGTTGTATTAGGTGAAAGGTCCAACGCATTAATTCGAGCCGAAAATAAATCTACATGATTAAATGTAGTCCCATTCAAAGCAGCTGTTATTTCTGCCTCAGTGCTATTAGTTAAACTTAAAAATACAGTATTACCTATGGAAGGCTCTACAATTGCTGTTTTTATTTCAAAATCTGATTCACCTACACGTATCTTATTCGTTAATACTGTTGTACTTTCTATTGTATTATTATCATCGTCTGATGAACATGAGCTTAAAAAAACCACAATTAGAGATAAGCACAAAAATTTTAGTGTTTTCATTTTTTAGGTTGTTTTAATAAAAAGAGCACCAGCAAAAAGGTGCTCTTTAGGTTAGTAATAATTAATTTTTAATAAACTTTTTAGATATTTCTCCTTTAGCTGTTTTTATATTCAGAAAATATAAACCAGTAGGTAAACTAGAAACATCTACACCATTAGATATACTGTGAATTTGTTTGATTACTTGTCCATTTACATTGTAAATAGTTAATCTATTTATTGTTTTATTAGATTTTATAAATAATCTATCACTTGCTGGATTTGGGTATAATTTCAATTCAAAATCATAAATATCATCCTCTAATCCTAAGGTAGAATTATACTCATAAACTCCTAAATCTATCGTCGTGTTAAATATTCTATCATTACCTGCTAAATCCAAATCGCCAAATAAAGCGACATCGTAGTAAGCGTTATCTCCTTGATCAACAATATAATTTGAAGCTGAAGTTGGTTTGTATTCAGCATCTAAATTTAAATTATCTGTTGCAGGATCTAAAGTGGTTAAGTTAGTCGTTGAAAACGTTCCGTAAGTTCCAGCGTTTGAAGGTACATTAGCAATAGAATTTTTAATAAATACATCGTAATGCTCGTCTATTCCATTAGAAATATCTCTGGTTGCTGCTGCTCCGTTAACAGTATTCTCCCAAAAAATAGAATTATTAACATTTAGGTTGACACTTCCATTACCTGATGCTGTAATAGAATTACCATAAGTACCATTATAATCATTATTAACAAACGTACTATTATTAATGACGACATCTAAAGTACTTCCGTTATTCCAATCTTCTCTGTAAATATTTAGTGCTGAAAGATTAATATCATTATCCGCTACCAATACATTTGCCCAACGTGTAAAAATATAACCGTTTGTACTATCAGACTGTATATAAACCAATCCCATGTTTACAATGGTATTATTAATAAATTTGGTGTTTTCAATAAGTAATCCTTGATTAAATTTTCTAATTTTAAGTAAATAGCCATTAGAATAATTACTTCTAAATATTGAATTTTTTATTTTCAAATTATTAGCATTTAAACTATTTGGTATAAAAATCACACCGTTTTCTTCTACGCCACCAGATTGTGAGGTGTCGTAAATGTTTTCAAAAATAATACCATCAAAAGTGACATTGCTTGTTCTTAATTCAAATAATCGTTCCGCATTATCTGTTTTGTTGGATGAGAAATCTCCATCAATATCATCACCATTGACATCACCCGTAAAAATGGTAGCATTTGTGGTATGAATAGCTGTTAAGTCTCTATCTGATAGAGACATTTCGGTGCCTGCAAAACCTCCAATAATATCTACTTCGTCTGTATTAATGGCTATTGGCGTGTTTTTGTCTGCTAAAGTATACGTTCCTTTTGCCACCCAAAGAGCATCATTTAAATTGGTATTTGCTAAAGCGTCTGTTACGTTTGTAAAAGCATCTGCCCATGAACTACCATCGTTGGCACCTGTTGCATTGGCATCTACATAATACACAGTTGGTATGCAATTTTCACTATAACTTGTTTGATTATCTTTAGTCCAACCTGCTACATACAGCCCACTGTTTGCTGGTGGTGAAAAGCCTACATCTACTTGAATACAAGTTAAACTTGGATTACCATAAGCTTTCATCCAGTTTATATTGCTGTTGTTACCATTAGCTATATTTAATTCGTATAAAACAACGTTGTTATGACATTGTATGTCTGTAATTAGCGTATTGGCACTAATATCTAAAGATTCAATTTGATTTTCAGCACAATGTAAACGCGTTAAGGCTAAGTTATTACTAACATCTATAGTCGTTAAATTATTTGTGTAACAATCTAAACGTGTTAAATTGGTAAAGGCTTCAATACCTGTTAAATCTGCAATAGACAAACCATTGATAAATAGCTCTGTTGTAGCTTGTGCTTCAGCCACAGAGATTTCAGTATCACCATTTAAATTGATACTATTATTGTTTACTAAATAACTTTTAAAATTAGCATCTGGAAGGTTTACTATTTGATTTAACGCAGCACAGTCTTCACTATAAATTGCAGAGCTACCTTTGGTCCAACCTTGGCTGTATATTCCTTCATCTGCTGGTGGTGTAAAACCAGCATCTATTTGAATACATGATAAACTATTACCATAAGCTTTCATCCAGTTAATATTGCTGTTATTACCATTAGCAATATTTAACTCACTTAAAACACCATTATTATGACATTGAATATCTGTAATTAGTGTATTAGCGCTAATATCTAAGGTTTCAATTTGGTTATCAGAACAATGTAAGCGTGTTAATGCAAGGTTATTGCTTACATCTAAAGCCGTTAAATTATTACTATAACAATCTAATCTTGTAATATTGACAAAAGCTTCAATACCTGTTAAATCTGAAATGGATAACCCATTTACCAATAAGTCACCCGAAAAAGCTTGCGCTTCGGCAACTGAAATTTCTGAATCGCTATTGGTATTAATAGCTGGATCTGCTAATAAATAGCTTTTAAAATTTACATCTGGAATAGTAACGTTTTGGGCCATAGCCGAAAACACACCCATGCATAAGCAGATTGTAAATAAGAGTAATGTTTTTTTCATTGTTATTAAGATTTAATGATTAATCAACAACAAAAAAACAATGCTTAGAACATATTATAAGTGAGATTTTTCTGAATAGGTTTAATTTCTTTCTGAATGACAGTTTATTAACTTGAATTAAAATCTAGCAAAACCTTATATACCCTCCAAACTTCTTATTTTTTTAACCTTCATGTGTACAACATTTATTGGTGTCACATTGGCAATACTTTTTATTATATAAATGCAATGTTATTAATGCTATTGCTGGAATGTAAATAGCATATTCTGGTATCGAGAACCAAGCTAGGTGTTCGTTGACAATAATAAAAAACAGCACCCCCCAACTCCACCATAAAGCTGGTTTAATCCAGTTACTTGAGGTGTTTTGAGTAGTCTGATATATAGCAAAAAAAGAAATAACTAGAAATACATAATCTATAAGTCGCCACCATACAGGTGTATCAGTACAACCTGAAAGTGAGCAACTTTGAACAATAAATAAAAAAGGCGTAGCAACGCAATGAATAAGACAAAGCCCACTTGCCATAACGCCTAATTCATCTGATTTTTGTTTTGTAAATATCATAACTTATATTAATGCAGCTGAGTTGCAAAATTAAGTAAAATATCCTTTATCGCAATAGAGTTGCAATATGTTTACTTGAAAAAATAAACCAGAAAGGAATACCTAATCAGATTAAGACGATTATAAAACCCCTATAGCTAAGTAAATAAGAATAAAACATAGGCGCCAAACCTTGATTTAGTCATAGAATAGAACGCACTGTATTTGTTTTTTAAAAACAAAAAAACTGTATAGAAATAAACATATACTCCACTACTTTAATCCATTCACATAAACGTTTCTTTTATCACTTCTAGAAACTGATCGCGTTTAGATTTTGAAATAGGTATGCGCTTTTGGTTGTTCATTAGTAAATAATCACCATCATCCTTTACCAATTCGTCTACATATTTTAGGTTTATTAAATACGACCTATGACACTTAAAAAACATAGTATTATTTTCTAACTGCTCCACAAAATGTTTTAAAGGTTTGCATATGGTTTTTTGTTTTCCGCCTAACAATTGCACATGTGTATACATCCCGTCGGCTTCAAAGTATACAATATCATTATGTGATGCAAACATAATCCCTTTAGGAATTTCGAGAGCAATTTTATCGATAGATAACTGTTTTAAAGAATCGCGTAACTTGTTTAATTGTTCATTAAAATTATTTGATTTAATTGCTTCTTCTGCCTTTATAACAGCCTCTTTTAACTCGGTTACATCAACCGGTTTTAAAAGATAATCAACAGCCGATAGCTTAAAAGCATCAATAGCATATTGGTTATATGCTGTTACAAAAATAATTTTAAAATCGATTTGATTTGGAAAGTATTCCAATATATCTAAACCAGACTGATTAGGCATTTCTATATCTAAAAAAACCAAATCGGGTTTGAATGCTTTAATTAAAGACACTCCCGAAGCTAAATCTGGAGCTTCCTCTAAACTAATTACACTGGAGCAATGCGCAGTAATTAAATTAGACAGTAAATTTCTAGCGCGTTTTTCATCATCAATTATTATGGCTTTCATAAACTTATTTTATAGGCATTAATATAACTACTTTAGTTCCTATGGGTTGGTTTACATGATTGGTTAAATCAAGAATTTCAATAGTTATATCGCGTTTCAATTTGTTTTTGTAAAGGTGTACCCGCTCTTCGTTGGCTTTGGTAGCAAAAGGTTTGTGATGCTGATTAGGTCGTTTTAATTTTTCTGATTGTGCTCTACCAATACCATTATCTTCAATAGTAATTTGCAACTTATTGTCCTGAACCATTTTAGCTTCAACGGTTAATTTTCTATCCGTTAATTTGTGCAACAACCCATGCTTTAAAGCATTCTCCACATAAGGTTGTATAAATAATGAAGGTACTTTTATATACTTGGTTTTTAGCCGATCATCTACCACAACACGGTATTCTAACTCATCTTCAAAACGCACTTTTTCCAATTCTAAGTACAATTGCAATGCCTTGAGTTCTTCTTGTAATGTAATTTCATTTTGCTGACTGTATTCTAAATACATTCTAATAAGTCTACTAAACTTCACCAGATAGGAACTTGCTAGTTCTTTTTCATTTGAAATAATATAATCCTGAATAGAATTTAGGGCATTAAAAATAAAATGCGGATTCATTTGAGAGCGTAAATTTTCTAATCGTAAATTGGTGATTTTATTATCGACTAAAATCTTATCTATTTCAACAATTCTTAAATGCTCTTTCTGTTTTAAACGCCATCTAAAATACAGCCATATTAAACCAAATACACCTAGAAACACAAACACAAAAAACCACCATGTCTCCCAGAAAGGTTTAGTTATTACAAACGTTATTGGCTTGGCAAACACCGCTTCTTGAGCACTTACATTTTGAGCTTTAAGTTCAAAAGTATAATTTCCACTAGATAAACTATTAAAATTAACATAATGAGTATTCATGGGGATAACCTGCCAATTAACATCTAGTTCCTTAATGCGGTATTGATAGGCCACATGTTGGTTGGTTTGAAAGCCATTAGAGTTAAATCGAACCCCTACTTTATTATAATTATAAGGCAGCTTATAATTGGTTTTTACTAGAGTATCACGATCATTAATTGTAATGCCTTCAATACGGACTTTAGCTGTTTTAAAATCTTTAAATAATCGATTGTTTTTTGGTAAAATATAAAATGCTGTTGGGAGGGTTATAACAATATGATCTTTCAGTATTAAAAAATCGTTAACCGCTGTATTCAAGCCATCTTGAGCACTTAAAGATCGTAATTGCTTTGTTTTACTTTGGTACTGAAACAAACCTTCCTCTGCTGAAATCCATAAAATGTCACCATCAGCTTGTAACTCATTAATTTTAAATTGATTTGGAAGTTTAATATCCGCTTTAGACAGCTTATGATTCGCATAAACCAACAAGCCATTATGCTGTGTACCCAACCATACGGCCTCATCTGTTTTAGCAAGTGTGTTTACAAGTAAATTCTTAGTATTAAATGTTAAGGTATCTGATTTAAATGTCTGTTTATCGTAGGCAAGTAATCCATCGTTATAAGCGACTAACAGTTTGTTATTACTAACTATAGAAGCTTTTACCCGATTAGAACGTAAAACTTTTTTTTGAATATCTGTAAATGGATTTTTATAAATAACACCTTCTTTATAATTACCATAAAATAAGGTGTTAGCGTCTATTTTAGAGAATGATTTAGCCACAGAAAACCTAGTTAATACATCTGTAATTTTATGACTAGTTAAATTCACCACATAGGATTCCAAACCATTAATACTAACAATTAAACGGTGTGTATCTGCATCATAATATAGGTTTCCAATAATTTTTTTACCGGGTAGCTCAAGGGTTTTAATATGCTCTGTTTGGTTATAAAATAAAAGCTCACCGTTATTTGTACCAAGGACAAAGTGGTTATTTTCTAATACACAAGCGGCTGTAACTTTTGAAGAAACCGAATTCAACTCAACACGTCTAATATTTAAATTAGGAGAAACAAACACACCATTATCTAACGTTGTGAACCAATAATTACCATTAAAATCTATTTCAACATCGGTAATAGACTCCGTGTTATAAAGCTGCTCTTTAAATGTAAAACCTTGCTTGTTATAGGTATAAATATAAACGCCTGAAGTTGTTAAAAACCAATAATCCTCATTAAATCTCAACAGGTTATATATAATTTCATCTTCTAAATGATGTGGTGTTTGAAGCTCTTCTATGGCATCATTCAAATTATTAATAACAAACAGGTTATTACCATGTGCGCCTTTGTAGGTTAGAAATACATGCTTATCAAAAGCAAATATTTTAGGCGATTGAGTCCAATTTTCACTTTCAATAGTATATAACTTAACACTTTTGGTTCCTTGTACTTTGTAAATAGCATGATCTTTCAAACTGTTTTCCAAATCTATAGCAAACACATAGCTCGTTTGATTTATAGCTCCCTGACTAATACACATATCACCAAAAATCTGACTTACTTTTTTGGTTCTTTTATCTATATCATAAATCCCCGTTGTGGTAAACAAACGAATGGCATTGTCTAGAATAGTATATGGAGACAATTGACCTTTAACAATGCTGCTGGCATCGAAAAACAACTCTAGACAATCATTTTCAACATAAAAAATTTGACCATAAATATTGTTACACCATACTTTACCTTCTTGATCGAGTTTTAATTGAAATAATGAATTAGATTTCTGACTGGGATGCGTAAAACGCTTGTAAGATTTTCCGTCATAACGAAATAAGCCTTTATCGGCTGCAAGCCAAACATAGTGTTCTAAATCTGTTTTAATATCATAAAACTCCACATCCGGAAGATTGGAAACAGAAGCCATATTCTCAAATACAGGATTTTGAGAAAATATTAAAACCTTATAAAAATATAAGGCTATAACGAGTATGTTCTTTACAATATGTAGCATCACAAATTAAAAACAAACTTACTATATAATTACTTAAATAAATATGGGTTCTTTCTAGAATGGGGTGTTTTTTTTCTAAAAACAAAAAACGCTTACCATAAGTAAACGTTTTTTTAATAATATAAAAATAGGATTCTAATCCGTTACTTTAAAAAAGTAATAGAAAATGGGTAATTCGTTGCTTCACCATTACTAGCCTTAATTGCATTCATAATAGGAAATACTAAGGCTATAATACCTATTATAATTAAAGTAACAATCCCCAATCCTAACAAGAAAATAGCTGGAATAGATAAAATAGCATAAATAAATAAACTAATTTGAAAGTTTATAATTTGCTTCCCCTGTGCATCTATATTTAAAACCTTGTCTTTTTGCGTAACCCAAATAATTATAGGTACTACCAATCCACCAAAACCCGAAATATAGGTTAACAGCTGACTTAAATGTGTTAAAACTAATAATTGTTTATCCTCTCTCATCATAGCATTTAAAGCGTGTTTATTTTGATTGTTCTATTTATTAGACACACAAAACTTTAAATTGTTACAAAATTAATACTTATAGCTAATTTAATATACTTATTATTCTAAAAACACCTTTTCAATATAAATTAAAATTCCGGCTACCATTAGGAGTTCCATGTCATCCTCTGTAGCCTAACTGCGTTTAAAATAGCGATTAAAGATACGCCTACATCTGCAAATACAGCTTCCCACATGGTAGCTAAACCTCCAGCTCCTAAAATTAACACAATAACTTTAACACCAAATGCTAATATGATATTTTGCCATACAATTTTTCGAGTAGAACGACTTATTTTTATAGCTGTTACAACTTTAGATGGTTGATCTGTTTGAATGATTACATCGGCAGTTTCAATAGCAACATCACTTCCTAAACCACCCATAGCAATACCAACATCACTTGCTGCTAAAACAGGGGCATCATTAATTCCATCGCCAATAAAAGCAATTTTATTTTCAGGATTTTTCTTAAAGGCTTCTACTTCATTTAATTTATCTTCAGGAAGTAGACCACCTTTAGCATTTTCTATTTTTAGTTCTTTAGCGACTTGCTGTGTAATAGAGTCCTTATCTCCAGAAAGCATCATCACATTTTTAACACCGACTCTATATAATTCTGTAATAGTTTCTTTAGCGTCGGCTTTCAATTCATCTGCAATTACAACATATCCTGCAAATTTATTATCTATAGAAACCAATACAATAGATTCAACAATACGGTCCGTTTCTTCTAAAACAGTTATATTATTTGCTGTCATTAAAGCTTTATTTCCTACTAAAACGGGTTTTCCGTTTACAAGTCCTTTCAAACCTTTACCTGCAATTTCTGATACATCGGAGACTTCAAAATTAGAACCATCAACTTTATATTCTAGAATAGCTTTAGCAATAGGATGCGTAGATTGCTCTTCCATAGCTAAAAGATATTTCATAAACTCACTTTCATCCCAACCAACAACTTTAATATCCTTTATCTTAAAAACACCTTTAGTTACGGTTCCGGTTTTATCCATTACCAGTGTGTTTATTTTGGTCATTGCATCCATGAATGACGCACCTTTAAACAAAATACCATTCTTTGAAGCAGCTCCTAATCCTCCAAAATAACCTAATGGTATAGAAATTACTAAAGCACAAGGACACGATATTACAAGGAAAACTAAGGCTCTATATACCCAATCTTTAAGCACATAATCGTCTACAAAAAAGTAGGGTAGAAAGGCTAAGGCTATGGCTAAAAAAACAACTATTGGTGTATAAACACGTGCAAATTGCCTGATAAACAGTTCTGTTTTAGATTTTCGCGATTGTGCGTTTTGAACTAAATCTAATATTCTAGCAATAGAACTATCTTCAAATTTTTTAGTAACTTCAACTTCTATTACAGCTTCTAAATTTATACTACCTGCAAATACTTTTGCATCTTTTGAAACGGTGTCTGGTTTACTTTCTCCTGTTAAGGCTGCTGTATTTAACGAAGCCTTTTCGGAAATTAAAACACCATCTAAAGGAATTTTTTCGCCTACTCGTATTTGAATTTTTTCACCAATATTAACAGTATCGGGATCTACGCTTATTACCTCGCCGTTTCTAAAAACATTAGCCTCGTTTGGGCGTACATCTAATAAGGCTTTAATATTGCCTCTAGCTCTGTTTACAGCGGCATTTTGAAACAATTCGCCTACAGCATAAAATAACATTACTGCTACACCTTCGGGATATTCTCCAATTATGAATGCTCCAATGGTTGCTATAGACATTAATAGAAATTCTGTAAAAACATCGCCATTTTTAATACTTACCAAGCCCTCTTTTATAACTGGAAATCCTACTGGCAAATATGTAATTACATACCAAATAATACGTACCCAGTCTTTAAAAAAAGGTACCTTAAAATAATCTAAACCAACACCAATGATTAACATGGCAAAACTTATGATTGCTGGTATATAGGTTTTAAAACTAACAGAATCGACTCCATGGTCATGGTTATGATCATCTTCATGATTATGTGATGATGATTTACTTTTAGTAACTGATTTTATTTTATTTGTACTCATATTTCTTTTTTGTATTAAAAAACACCTCATCCTTGAAAAAAGAGGATTATCAATTTAGTAACTACATTTATTACAAACACCTTTTACTACTAGGTTTATGTTTTCAGCTACATAACCTTTTGGCACTTGTATTTTAGGTAATTTATGATCGGTTAAGCAAACTGTTTCTTCACAATTATTACAATGAAAATGTAAGTGTAAATCAGTTTCTATTTCGCAATTACAACCTTGTTCGCACAGCGCATATTTGGTAATTCCTGTTCCATCGTCAATTTGATGAACAATATCTTTTTCTTCAAATGTTTTAATAGTTCTGTATAAAGTTGTTCGGTCAATTTTATCAAAAGCCTGTTCTACAGAACTCAAGGTTACAGCTACATCTTTCTGTGCTAGGAACTTATAAATTAATAAGCGCATAGCGGTTACGCGTATACCCTGTTGCTTTAATAATTGTTCTATTCGTATCATGGTTTAATGTGTATGTTCTGCTTCTCCTTTTTTAATTTCAGCAAGTAAATAATATGCGTTATTGTATGCGAATTTTATGTTTTTTTCTAATTCTTCTGCAAATTTAACTTCAACCCAGTTGTCATCTTTTGTTGATACAAACACTTCTATTTGCTTAAAATGCCACTCATCACCTTCTTGTTCTGCTGAAAACACATAAAATTTATCACCATCATTAGTTATTGCACTTTCTGGTAGAGCTGTAGTTTTTATGTTTTCGACTTGGATTTTCCCTGTAATATACATACCTGGAATTAACGTTTTGCCTTTAGTTTTATTTTCAATTTTAGCATGAACGTGAACCGCTTTAGGATTTAATTCAAAAGTTTTACCTACTGAATATATTTTAGCAACTAAGTTTTCATCTGGAGCCGATTGTATATTTAAGGCTACTTTTTGGCCTTCTATCACTTTCATAACGTCTTTTTCAAATACCATTAAATCGGCGTGAACATCTTCTGTATTTACAATTTCGAACAATTCTGTTTGTGGATCCACATACTGTCCTGTTTTCACTTCTACTTTTTGAACAACCCCGCTAATTGGACTTAGTAAAGATACTTTTTGAGCAATGGTTCCATTACTAACCACCGATGGGTTAATATTTAAAATTCGCAATTGTGCTGCTAATCCATTTGATAGTGCTTTTGAAACATCGTATTCTGCTTTTGCTTTTTGAAAATTTGCTCCAGATCCAACACCTGCATCATATAATTTTTGTTGACGCTCATAATTTTTCTTTAAAAAAACGGTGTTACTAGAGGCATTTAAATAATCAGTTTGCATTTTTATAATATTTGGATGCGCTAAATAGGCTAAAATTTCTCCTTTACTAACTTTATCACCTTCAATTACGTTAATTAAAACCACATTAGACCCTACTACCGAAGTTACGGCTGCTTTACTTTGTGGAGGCACTTCTAAAGTTCCGTTTGCTTCAACATAACCACTTAAGTTTCGTAATGAAAGGGTATCAACTTTCATTTTTAAAGCATCAAATTGTTTTGCGGTTAGCATAAGTTCTTCTCCTTCTCCTTCTCCTTCTTCTCCATGTTCTTCTTTAGGTTTTTCTTCATGACCATCAGCTTCTTCAGTACTTTCGTCATGACCATGACCGTCGTCTTTACTTGACTTGTCTTTATTTCCACAAGCTACAAACAAAAGAGAAACCGCAAGTAGTACTATAAATTTATATTGTATTTTTTTCATTTTATTAGTTTTTAAAATATTGTAATTGAAATGTACTTTCTAAATAATTGGTTAAGGCTATTTCGGCATCTAATTCCGATTGGATAGCATCTTTTATTAGTTGTGTAAATGAAGCATAATCTATCTCCCCTTCTTTATAAGCTAATAAAGCACCTGTTTTTTGCTCTTTAACAAGTGGAAGAACTTCATCTTTATAGAAAATCCACGATGTTTTCCATTTTTGATAATTTTCTTGACTTTGCACGTATTTTGATACAACTTCCTTTTTCTTAAAGGCAGTATTTACGGCTGCAATTTCTTTATCTATACGAGCTGTTTTTATTCGTGCTTTATTTGTTCCCGATAAAAATGGAATTGAAAGTCCTGCTTGATAGGTGTAAAAACCAGAATTTCCATTTACTTTTTGCAAACCACCTTGTACATTAATTTTTGGTAAATTATCTGCCTTTGCGGCTTTATAATTTGCTTCTGCCTCGGCAACTTGTAATTCCAAAATACTAAACGATGGATGTGCTTCTATACTAAATGTATCTAGACTTAATTCTATTTCATCTTCTACAATAGTTGATACGGTATAAAAATCATCAGAAACTAACCACAAATTTAATTGTTGTAATGCTATTGTATAGTTACTAATGGCTTTTGTTAATTTATTTTTAATTTGCAAAGCTTGATTTTTAGCGGCAGAATATTCTAATTTAGAAATGGCTTCTACTTCATAATTTAAAGCGACTGCTTCTTCAAATTTAGTATAAATAACATCTAATTCTTCATATAAATTATAGTTTCTTTTACTTTTTAGAACATTTGCCCAAGCTTCTTTAACTTCTAATTCTAATTCTAATTCACTAAGTCTAAAGGCTTTTTGAGATAATTGAATGCGCTGCTTTTGTAAGCGTTTCTTTGCTGAAATGCCAAATACATCAATTCCCGATTGTCCTAATCCTATAGTTGTGTAAATATTTGACTCATTGTTAATTTCTTCACCTCCGGTATATACATCGGTAGTTCCAAAATCAAATACAGTGCTTTTTAGTTGCTCTTGTTTGTCTATTTCCAACTGCATAGCTTTTAAACTTGGGTAATTTTCTTTTGCAAGTTTTACTGCTTCCAACATTGTAATTTCAGGTAGCTGGTTATTTACTTGTTGAGCAATAGCCTGAGTTGGTACTGCAAGCATAAGCGCTAACATAGCTGCTGCTATAACTACTTTTTTATTTGCTTTAAAGGTGAATGATTTATTTTCTACCCAATGGTATAAAATTGGTAAAACAAATAACGTTAGTAAGGTTGCGGTTAATAAACCACCAATAACTACGGTTGCTAATGGTCGTTGTACCTCTGCTCCTGCTCCTGAGGAAATTGCCATAGGTAAAAATCCTAATACATCGGTAAATGCTGTTAGCATAATAGGTCTAATACGACGTTTTGTTCCTTCAATTATTCGGTCTTTAAGATTGGTAACACCTTCTTCTTTCAGCTCGTTTAAACCACTAATCATAACAAGCCCATTAAGCACAGCTACGCCAAATAATACAATAAACCCAACACCTGCTGAAATACTAAAAGGCATATCACGCATCCATAATGCAAACACACCTCCTATGGTTGCCATAGGAATAGCGATATAAATCATTAACGTTTGTGGTAATGATTTTAAAGCAAA
This sequence comes from Algorimicrobium bowmanii, assembly GCF_054031195.1. Next base: position 1,498,428 of record NZ_CM132929.1, on the reverse strand, counting down.
GAATATAAGCACAAAAATTAATAATAACGCTAATGGTACAACGGTTTTTAATTTATTACTAGCACGTTCTAAATTTTCGAATGCACCACCGTAACGAATGTAATAACCTGCTGGTAATTCTAGATTTTCTTCTAAAATATCTTGAATTTCCAAAACTACAGATTTTACATCACGATCTCTAATATTAATTCCAACATAGGTTCTTCTATTTGTGTTATCTCTACTAATTTGCATAGGTCCTGGTTGAAAACTTATATCTGCTACTTGTCTTAATGGAATTTGAATTCCAGAAGGCAGGTTCACAAATAGATTTTCAACATCTGAAATATCTGAACGACTTGATTTATCTAGCCTAACTACTAAATCGAAACGTCTTTCGCCTTCGAAAACTACCCCTGCTTGTCCTCCTGCAAATGAGGCTTCTACAATGGTATTTAGTGTCTTAACACTTAATCCATATTGGGCTAATTTATTTCGATCATAATTAATTGAAATTTGAGGTTGCCCCGTAGTTGCTTCAACTTTAAAATCAGCAACACCTTTAACATTAGCTATTAATTTTCCTATTTCGTCTGCTTTAGCTGCTAGTATACCTAGATCATCGCCAAATAACTTAATAGCTACATCTTCACGTACACCAGTAAGTAATTCATTAAAACGCATTTCGATAGGTTGGGTAAATTCAAAATTTACACCTGGTACCACACTAACGGCTTCTTTCATTTTATTTACCATTTCATTTTTTGATGAAACGGTTGTCCATTCGCTAATTGGTTTTAATATTACAAACACGTCGGCAATATCCATTGGCATAGGATCTGTTGGCACATCGGCCACACCTATTCTACTTACAATATCTAGAACCTCTGGAAATTCATCCATTACAATTTGTTCAATTTTCGTGGTTGTTTCAATTGTTTCGGATAAAGAACTTCCGGGTTTTAAAATGGCATGAAAAGCTAAATCTCCTTCATCAAGTTCAGGAATAAATTCACCTCCCATTCTAGTAAATAGAAAAACTGCTACCGCGAATAGTCCTACGGAAACGACAACAATTGTTTTTCCGTTACGGAGTGCTTTTGATAATATAGGTTCGTACTTACGTTCTATCCAATGTACAAAACGGTCGCCGTATGATACTTTATCCGTTTTTGGAGCTCTTAAAAACAAAGCCGAAATCATTGGCACATAAGTAAGGCACAGAATCATTGCACCAATCATTGCGAAAATAAACGTTAATGCCATTGGCTGAAACATTTTTCCTTCAACACCTTCTAAAGCTAAGATTGGGATAAATACAATTAAGATAATTAACTGACCAAAAAAGGCTGCATTCATCATTTTTTTAGAAGCATTTGCCGCAATACTATCGCGCTCCTCTGGTTTTAGTTTTTTCTTCTTTAATATTTGAGAGGATATTAAGAAAACAGTACTTTCTACAATAATTACTGCGCCATCGACAATAATACCAAAGTCAATAGCTCCTAAGCTCATTAAGTTTGCCCATACTCCAAAAACATTCATGAGTATAAATGCAAATAGCAAAGATAAAGGAATGGTTGAGGCTACGATTAAGCCTCCACGCCAGTTACCTAATAATAATACTAAAACAAAAATTACAATTAAACCACCTTCTAACAGGTTTCCTTTTACGGTTCCTGTTGTTCTTTTAATAAGTTCACTTCTATCTAAAAACGGCTCTATAGTAACGCCTTTAGGTAACGATTTTTGAATTTGAACAATACGCTCTTTAACGTTTTCAATAACATCATTAGAACTTGCTCCTTTTAGCATAAGAATCATTCCTCCTACAGCTTCTCCTTTCCCATCTTTGGTTAAGGCTCCATAACGAACTGCACTACCAATTTTCACTTCGGCAATATCCTTTATTTTAATTGGTAAATCATTTTCAGTTTTAATAACAATGTTTTCTATATCTGAAACGGTTCTTACTAATCCTTCGCCACGGATAAAATTAGCTTGATGGTTCTTTTCAATATATGCACCTCCTGTATTTTGATTATTATTTTCAAGGGCTTCAAATACATCGGATATAGTCAATCCAATAGCTCTTAAATTGTCTGGTTTTACAGAAACTTCGTATTGTTTAATTTTTCCACCAAAGGTATTCACTTCAACAACCCCCGGAACCATAGCCATTTGTCTGCGAACAATCCAATCTTGAATTGTACGCAATTTGGTAGCATCGTATTCGGATCTATAAGCGTCTTCTACTTCAAGTGTGTATTGATAAATTTCTCCTAACCCTGTTGAAATAGGACCTATTGCAGGTTTTCCAAAGCCTTCTGGAATTTGATCTGCAATTTCAGGTAGTTTTTCGGACACTAATTGACGTGGTAAATATGTACCTACTGCATCGTCAAAAACAATGGTAACTACAGATAAACCAAACCTAGAAACAGATCTAATTTCGGTAACATCAGGTAAATTACTTAATGCAAGTTCTATAGGATAGGTTACAAATTGTTCTATTTCTTCTGTTCCTAAATTAGGAGCCTGGGTAATAACCTGAACCTGGTTATTGGTAATATCTGGTACAGCATCTACAGGGACTTTGGTCATACTCCAAAAACCTGCACCAATAATGACTAGTGTAAATAAGCCAATAATGAATTTATTATTGATTGAAAAATCAATGATTTTATTAATCATATTGATAATTTTAATTCAGTTAAACATATAGTGTGGCACGTAACATGCACCATCAAAAAAAAAAGCGATTACATAAAAAAGTAAATCGGTTTAGGATACATGTATCCTATAAAAAAACTGAATTAAGTCCTAGGAGGCTGCAATATGCTATTTAAAAAATCCTTTTCAGATTTATTAAGGTAGAAGAAATCCTGTGTCGTAATATTTTCTAAATAAAACTGAACACTATAAAACTGAAATTGCGTAATGTTAATCTGACAACATTGACATATACAAAAAGGGGAACACATGTCTACTTCTTGATGCTCGTGATGATCTATTTCCAACTGGGTTATCGCCACTTCAACGTCATTAGAAACCACAATTGTATCCTCACACGGAATAATATTCAGTGCAAGAACATAAATTGAAAATATGATGGTTACGAATTTCATTGAAGCAAATATATAAATTATTTCATGCAATGCTATTGCAAAAAACCTAGCATATCACTTTTTTATAGAACACTTAAAATAAATTAAATAACAAAAAATTTATGCGTTAGTTTTATGAGGTTTATAATAGTTAAACAAACACTACTCTAACCCATACACCGAGCAACTTTTGGAGTTTATGATATTTTTGGGGCAAATAAAAAGGACTATACAGTAATTAAAGTATCTTTGTTTATAACCCAACAGGTATTGAAAGAAAAATTAAAAACCATAGAATTATTTTTAAGAGGCTCCAATTTTTACAGGGGCTTAAAAATCACATTCACGGTTTTAATGCCTTTAATCATCATGTTCTTTTTGGGCTATACAGAACTAGCCCCACCTATAATAATTGGTGCTTTTTTAAATGCCCCTGGTGACATTCCAGGTAGTTTAAAACGGAAGGTTAATGCCATTTTAATAAGCATTTGCTTAACTATGCTTATTACCACTATTATTCTGTTTTTAAAACCGTTCTTTATCCCTTTACTCATCAGTATTGGTGTTATTTCTTTTTTAATATCCTTATTATCGGTTTACGGTTTTCGCGCCTCATTAGTTTCCTTTTCGGGCCTATTAGCCATGGTCTTAGCATTTGCTATTACCAAAGAAAGCCCTTCCGAAATTATCATGCACATCGGGTTAATGGGTATTGGTGGACTCTGGTATTTATTAGCCTCATATATCTTTCAAAAATTAGCACCTACCAAAGAAAAAAAACAGTTATTATCGGATACTTTACAACTAACGGGCGACTACTTAAAACTACGGGCGCGTTTGCTTACCAAGAAAAAAAAGCGCGAATCTTTAATGCAGCAAACCTTAGTGTTGCAAACCCAGATTAATGAAAAACACGAAACATTAAGAGAAATACTCTTTACAGGTAGAAAACGTTCCGGTAGATCCCATTACGATGAAAAGCAACTCCTTATATTTATTTCATTAGTTAATATTTTTGAACTTATTGAAGCCAAACATTTAGATTACACAGAAATAGATAGGCTTTTTGGTTCGAATAAAGAATACCTAAAAGCATCAAAAAAATTAAATAAAATAATGGGTAATCAGTTAATTACCTTATCTGAACATTTAATCCAAAACAAAACACTTCCTAATAAAAGACCTTTACTAAATGCCTTAAAAAATGCTTTTGATGCTATTGAGAGTTACGTAGAAGCTGTGGGCTTACCACAAGCCCGAGATGGTGCTTTGGTATTACGAAACTTATACGATTACCAAAAGCTTCTATTGGAAGAAGTTCGCGCTATCAGACGCGTTATGGCAAACGTTCACGATGCCTCAAAAGTATCCTTAAAACGCCAAGATGGAAGTCAGTTTTTAACCCTTCAAGAGTATCGTTTAAATGTACTTATTCAAAATTTTAGTTTTAACTCTACCCTTTTCAGACACGCCCTACGCTTAAGTATTGCCATGGTTTTGGCTTTTATTCTAGGTACTTTATTTGAAATAAATAACACCTATTGGATTTTACTAACCATTATTGTTATTATGCGCCCTAGTTACGGCCTTACCAAGGAACGCTCAAAAGACCGAACCATTGGCACGCTTATAGGTGCTATAATAGCTATTAGCATTGTTTTTCTTACGCAAAATACTATAATTTATGCCAGTTTAGCCGTTATTTCCTTAACACTAGCGTTTGCATTAATTCAGCAGAATTATAAATCTGGAGCCGCGCTTATTACTATAAACGTCATATTTGTTTACTCCTTAATTCACCCCAATGCCTTTCAAGTTATTCAGTACCGCGTTATAGACACTTTTATAGGCGCTACAATTGCGATAATAGCCAACTATACACTTTGGCCTAGTTGGGAAACCAACAATTTAAAAGATGTACTCCTTACTGCACTTAAAAAAAACAAAGCCTATTTATTGGCTACAAAAGACTTATATCATGATAAAAATGCCAATTTACTAGCCTATAAATTGGCGCGTAAAGAAGTGTTTTTAGCTATTAGTAATTTAAATGCAGCATTCCAGCGGTTAACCCAAGATCCGAAATCCAAACAAAAGGAATTCCAATTAATTTACAACTTGGTTACATTAAACCAAACTATGGTAGCAGCCATAGCCTCCATAGGGAGTTTTATAGTAAACCACCAAACGACACCGGTATCACGAGAATTTGATGCTGTTGTTTTAAAAATAGCAAATACGCTACAAGTATCCTGTGCCCGACTTCAAGGGGTGCCACCCAACCAAACTGAAAATCAGCAATACATTCAAGACGCACAAGACAAACTCCTTAAAACCTATCAAAACTTAGCCTTAGAGCGTGATGAGGATATAGAAAAAGGACAATCTGAAATTAAAACTGAAACGCTTCATGAACTGCAAGAAGCTTATCTTGTTTATAACCAATTAATATGGTTAAAAACACTGTCTGAAAACTTAAAAAAAGCCACTAAAAAGTATCATGACGTATTGGGAAATTAACCAAAGTCAATTTGCTTATACTTTGGGTTACTTAATAGATAAACAACACTTTAGAAAATAACATTTATTTTATCAAACACCAAAACAACATATTTAAATAAATATCCTATATTTAAGATTAAGTAAGTAACAAAACAAATAGAAACGCTTACAAAACCACGTATAATTTATGTAAGTTATAACCTACTAACGAAAGTCCTTACAGACTTACAATTCAGTTTATATTTATTAATTTTGCTGCTTAAACCATTCTACACCCGAGTATAACGAACAGGCGAAGCAAATTATATACAAATACGTTAGCCGTAATTAAATCAATAAAAACAGTAACATTAAAAAATGACCCGTCCTGAATAAAGGCTACATAATTTTAAAAATTATGTACAAAAATTACAAAGTAATCAGACGGTATTCAGAACCTTTCAAACTGAAAATTTTAGCCGAACTTACAACCGGAAAACACACAAAGAGCGAACTTTGCAAACTCTACTCCATTGCTACTACAGCCGTAAATGAGTGGATTAAAAAGTACAATCGTAAAGACTGCACTGTCCTGAAATATGTATACAGTAAAGAAACAAACTTAACTATCATACTAAACTTAAATATTTTTTCATTAACTTTGTTGACTAATCAACATTTAAATGTATGAAAAAATATGTATTTACAGATTCGGTAGGTTATTTAACCACTACCATTTCACGCATATTACAACAAAAACTACTATCTAGATTTAAAAACACAGGGTCTAATACAACTCCCGAACAATGGCGTTTATTAGTAGTAATCTCTAACGAAGGAGAAATGAATCAAAGCCAGCTAGCAGAACTACAACATAAAGATAGAGCTGCAATAAAACGATTAATAGATCATTTAGAAAAAAAGAACCTAGTAACTAGAAAATCTGGAAAAGATTCTAGATCTCATACCATTGCATTAACCGAAATAGGTAAAAAGGAGGTTGAGGTTTTTACAAAAGCATCTAGAGCCACTGTTGAAGATGCATTAAGCTGTTTTACAGACACAGAAGCAAAAACTCTGAATCAACTATTAAACAAATTACTAACTCACATTAAATAAAAATTTAAAGCAATAGTTGACTAGTCAACGTTTGTTAAAAAGAAAATATGAATAAAAGCAAACCATTAGAAATAACCTTGCTCTTAGCAAGTATGCTAACCATGTTAGCAAATGCAATAATTGTTCCTTCTTTGCCTGCAATAAGTAGTGCCTTTAGCACGGTAGAAAATGTGGAAGCTTTAACAAAATTAATGCTCACTCTACCAGCTCTTACTATTGCTATAATTGCTCCTTTTACTGGACGTATTATAGACAAACAAGGAAGAATTAAAGTTTTAATCATTTCTTTAATTATTTATACACTTGCCGGAACCTCTGGGTTTTGGCTAAATGATTTATACCTCATATTGTTTGGTCGTGTTATTTTAGGGCTTGGAGTTGCTGGTATTATGACGACCTCTACCACCTTGGTTGGTGATTATTTTGAAGGAAAAAAAAGAGAACATTTTATGGGCTTACAAGGCGCATTTAATGCTCTTGGTGGTTTACTTTTTATTCCTGCTGCAGGTTTTTTAGCAGATATTAATTGGCATTACACCTTTTTAGTATATGGTTTTGCTTTTATTGTTTTACTATTGGTTCCTTTTTATTTACACGAACCCAAACATCATCTAAAACACATAGAAAAAGAATCCAATTTAAAGTTAGGTAACCAAATTTGGCTTGTATACATCAGTTCATTTTTAACGCTACTTTTCTTTTATATCATACCCGTTCAGCTTCCTTTTTTACTAAAAACCTTTACTGGTGTTAGTGCAAACTTAGTAGGTATAGCTATTGGAATAATGATGATATCTTTAGCAATTTCTGCCATACTTTCTAAAAAATTAAGACAACAAATGAGCTTTTTAAGTATGTATATTTTAGGGTTTATATTAATGGCTTTGGGGTATCTCATTATTGGTTTTAGTTCAAGCTATCTTATAGCAATAGCTGGTGTTGTTCTAGTTGGTTTTGGTATTGGTTCGCTTATTCCCAATGCTAATTTGTGGATAATGTCGTTAGTACCATCTACACAACGAGGAAAATACATTGGTAAATTAACAAGGTTCAATTTTTTGGGAATTTTTATGTCTCCTATAGCCATTCGACCTATACAAAATGTCTTAGGACTTCAACATAGTTTCATAGCCGTTAGTGGTCTTTTATTGGTGCTTTCCATTATCTATTTTATCATAACAATAAACACATCCAAAACAACTTGAAAAATTCAAAAAAAAATACAGGAAATACCAATAAAACACGTGTCATTCTAGACTTGTTTTTCTTTATCTTAATGATTGCTGTACTTATACCACAAAGTACAGGAATCGCCATACATGAATGGTTAAGTTTTATAATCTTAATACCTTTCTTTTTACATCTAATAATTAATTGGAATTGGATTGTAAGCTATTCTAAAAATCTGTTCAAAAAGCCATTACGAAAAACCAAGTTCGATTACTTTTTCAATTGGGTTTTGTATATAGACATGCTATTGGTAACCGTTTCTGGTATAGTAATTTCTGAAGCTGCTTTACCTGCAATAGGCATCCATTTTAATATTAATCCGTTTTGGACTACAATTCACAATGCATCAGCAACCCTATTTATTGCCCTTTTAGGAATTCACCTCGCTTTACATTGGAAATGGATTGTAAAAACACTTCAAAAATTAAAGTTCCTATCCGATTTGCATCATATAAAACAAATCACAACAATATTTCGTAATCGTAAAACAGCATTCCTAATTCTTATCGCTCTTAGTATTATTCTTTCCCTAGCAATCTGGCTCCTAGAATTTACAAATTGGGCAGAAACCATAACACATAACAGTACGCCAAAAATAGCAGAAGAATCAAAAAAACCAGCTATACAATGGTTAATTTATGTACTTCCGTTACTAAAAGTAACTGTCTTTTTGTGCGTTCCTGCCGTTTTAACAAGAGTAATTATTTATTTAAAAAAAATTAAAAACTGAAAATTATGGCGCTCATAGAAAACATCATCAAAAAAATAATGGATAATGGCGTAATTATATCCAAAGAACAACTCTCCAAAAGCGTTTATAAAATTGAAATACAAAGTGAGGCTGTAAAAACAATAGATTTTGTACCAGGTTGTTTTATTCGATTAGGAGTTGGTATTGGGCAAGACGCTAGCTCAAAAAAAGACATGGTAAGAAGCTATTCTATCTGGAATATAAATAAAGCCAAAAACACATTTAGTCTAGCCATAGCCACCCATAGCAACGGCATTGGTGCACAATGGGTGAAAGACTGTATGGCTGGTGATACTGTTTATTACAAAACAAAAAGAGGAAAATTTACCGTAGATACTACTGCAGATAGCTATTTAATGATTGGTGACCTTTCTGCATTATCACATTTATATATCATCAATAGAAATTTATCTAAAGATAAACAGGTAGAAAGCATTATTTATAATAAGAATATTACAGAATTATACGCAGATATAGATAATGAAAAACCATTTAACTTTTATAGTATAGAAGACAATAATACACAAGAAATTATAGCCAAAATAGAGCATTTATTATCGCAACTTAAAGGTGTGAAAATGGCATATATTGCAGGGGATAGTAGGGTTTGTATTGCTGTAAACAACTATTTAAGGAAAGAGCTTAAATGGAATACCAAACAAATTAAAACGAAACCATTTTGGAATCCTGACAAAAAAGGATTGGAATAAAAAGTCCATACCTCTAACTTAAAATATGTATAATTCATGGCTTAGTTTTAACCAATTTACTAAAATCATCGAGAGCTTTCTGTCTAATTTTTGTTTACTAAATTAGGTACTTAAACGCGCCACTAATTATACACAAACCCCTTGATTATAATAAAAAACAAAATATGAGAATCGCAATTACAGCAGCAAACGGTCAATTAGGCACTTCCATTGTTAATAAATTAAAAAAGGAAATTGGTAAAAGAAATATTATTGGGATTGTTAGAACACCTGAAAAGGCTACTCACCTTGATATTGAAGTAAGAAAAGGAGATTACAATAATCGTGAAGATTTTAATAAAGCCTTAAAAGGAGTTGAAACGGTTCTACTAATTTCAGGTATGGATGATCCAAAAAAAAGGATTCAGCAACACAGGAATGTAATTGAAGCTGCCAAACAAAATGGCGTCAAAAAAATAGTATACACCAGCATTATTGGTGACGAAGAAAAAACCACTTTTAGCCCAATAGTAAGAAGTAATCGTCAGACTGAAAAAGATGTCAAGGAATCAGGTTTAAATTGGGTAATTGGAAGAAATGGAATTTACATTGAACCCGATCTTGAATATCTCGACACTTATCTAAAAGAAGGAGAAATTAGAAACTGTTCAGGTGATGGAAAATGTTGTTATACTAGCAGAGGAGAATTAGGTTTTGCATATTCACAAATGCTACTTCAAGACAGACATAACGGACAGACCTACAATTTGGTTGGTCAACCAATATCCCAGAACCAATTAGCTACACTTATAAATCAGGTTTTCAATACCAATTTAACATACAACTCTGTTTCAGTAAAGACTTATGAGAAAGAAAGAAAAGAAGAGTTAGGTGATTTTATTGGAACTATTATTGCTGGCATTTACAACGGAATTAAGATTGGTGTAAATGATGTGAAATCTGATTTTGAAAAAGCAACAGGAAGACCTCATAAGCCCATCATAGAGATTATGAAGGAGTTTAAAGAGAACTAAAAAACTATGCCATGCCATACAATATCCATACGCAATACCCTTCAAGATACTCCGCATAGCCAATTCGTTAAATGTTAAAGCAAGTTTGCGGATTGGAAAAATTCTGATTTATTTTCCGATTTTTATTTAGAATTTTAAGTAAGTTAATTCAAAAAACGGTAAGTATGCCAGATAAAGGTAGATTTGAATATCGATAAGGAAGTGCAAATGGTACTGAATTTAAAATTGTATCTTTGGAAACTGATATGCCTACAAATTCTTTTGCAAATGGTTACGTTTTTACGGCAATTATTATAGGTTATAGAGATTGAGCAAGTATGATTTTTAGAAGTACTATTATTACTATTAAGCGCAATTAATTTATTTACTGAAAATTTCTTTTTAATGATAGTATCAACAATAGCTGCAGGAAACCCTAAATAAACACCTAGTAACTAATTTGAATAAACTAGTAAAACAGAAATACATTTCATCTAGAATATTCAACAATTCAGAGATTAAAAATTTCAGTACTTAAAATATATATTGACTTTTGTAAGTAAACACTATAAGTCACTATCATAATGAGTATGAAAAAAACCAAAATATTTAGAGTAATTTTATTTGTTAGTACTATAACTTCAATGTTTTTTGTTCCATGGATATTAGTTAAAGCGTGGATACTCCCTTTACCAAATACAATTCAAGAACAAATGGATGAAGCCATTGAACATGGATTTGACGGAATGATTGTTTATGTAGATCAAGGCGGCAAAGCTCCGTTATTTTACGCAAGTGGATGGAAAGATAGAGACAACAAGATATTGGCCGATCCAAATTCATTATTCAAAATTGCTAGTATAAGCAAGTTATATACAGCTGTAGCCCTTACTAAATTGGTTAAAGAAAAACGTTTGTCTTTTGATAAGAAGCTAACAGATTACCTACCAGAATTAAAAGGAAGAATAGAAAATGCTCAAGAAATTACACTAAAAATGATGGTTCAACATCGGTCTGGCATACCTAATTTTACCGATAATCCGGCATACTGGCATGACGAACAAAAAAATAGTCAAAATGCCCTCGACTTTGCATTAGATCTACCTACTAGCTTTGCACCAAACCAAGGATATGAATATTCCAACACCAATTATTTATTACTTCGCAGGATAATGGATAATGTCTTAGGATACAACCATAATGAATATATTAAAGAAAAAATATTAAAACCTTTAAATCTTAAAAACACCTTCTTTTCAATTACAGAAGTTAACCTAGATAATGTAATGAGTGGTTATTATGTAGGTTTTGATGAAGACTTTAAAAACCAAGAAAATGGCATGTTAGCTACAGCCCAAGATGTTGGCATATTTTTAAGAGCCTTAAATGATGGTTCCGTATTTGAAAAGGGAGAACAAGAAATTTATCCCTACGAACACAACCACGGAGGTTTAGTTATTGGTTACCAAAGTCTTGCATAATATCACAAAGATATTGACACTATTGTTGTTCAGTTTATCAATACCACAGATTTTGAAGGTTATGAATGGAATTTATCGGAAATTACAATTAACCGAATTGTGAAAATTATCAGGAAGAAAACTAGAACAACACCACATATAAATCCTAGCTAATCCACTCTTATTTATAAAAATCTAAACAGGTTTTCTATTCTATTTTTATTTGCTAAATTAGTTCCCTACACATACAACGTATCATATATAAAACCGTAACACTTAATATAATAAACCACTATAAAACATTAGAGAAATCAACATGAAAGATGCTGAAGAAATAAATATAAAAAGCCAAACAGAATGGAGAGAGTGGTTAGAATTAAACCACATAAAAAAGGATTCGGTATGGTTGATTTTCTACAAAAAAAATTCGCCTAACTATAACCTTAGTTGGAGTGAATCTGTAGATGAATCGCTTTGTTTTGGTTGGATTGACAGCACAAAAAAAACAATTGATAGCGAACGATATAAACAATATTTCTGCAAGCGAAAACATAAGAGTAACTGGTCTAAGGTTAATAAGGAAAAAGTTAAAAACCTGATTAACCAAGGGTTGATGACAGAAGCTGGTTATAAAAGTATCGAAATAGCAAAAGAAAATGGCTCTTGGACTATTCTTGATGCTATTGAAAACCTAGAGATACCAAAAGCTTTAGAGCAAGCCCTTAGAAATGAAAAAAATGCAACAGCGTACTTTGAGAGCTTATCCAAATCAGTAAAAAAATCACTGTTATATTGGGTGGTTTCAGCAAAGCGAGAAGCAACTAAATCAAAAAGAATTGCTGTTATTGTTGAAAACGCAAGCAAACAGATGAAACCCAAACAATTTAGATAAAAACACCTTACAGCGTTTCATAAAATCCATTACCTGTTCCCTCCTAGTTCCTAAATTCAATCAGACTTTATATTCGCTTTTATTTGCTAACTTAGTTGCTGAACTATATAAACATAAACTAGATTTTTTCTAGTAATTCCATAAATACCTCATGAATAATAAAACCATATATGCCATTGGTGTAATAGGCATAATTATATTTGTTAGCACCTGCGCTATTGGTGGTTTATTAATAGAAAATTACAGTATTACTAGCCAATATATAAGTGAAACCTATGCTATAGATACAATCTATGGATTATGGTTAAGAATTTTAGGTTATATACCGAGCGGTATATTATTTACGCTTTTTTGCTTTCTTGGTATCAAATATTTCCCCGCTTCTAAATTAATAAAAATTGGATTCCTGGGTGTAGGACTATTCTATGGTATAGGAACTATTATTGTTTCTATATTTCCTTGTGATAGTGGTTGCAATCCTGAATATATAAATCCTAGTATTTCGCAGGTAATACATAATGCATCAGCTCTATTTGTTTACACTTTGGTTCCTATAAGTATTGTAATAGCAGGTATTGGCTTTAGAAAATTTGAAAAGTACAAACGTCTTTCTATTTCATCTGTTGTTTTAGGAATGCTAAGTGCTGGTTTTGTTGTTTTATTAATGTCTAATCTAGAATCAGATTTTTTAGGCATATATCAACGAATTATTGAATTATTAATTTTGACCTGGATATTCGCTTGCGCCTTAAAAATAAAACACGCTACCCATAACAGGTATAAGGTTTGACATATATCTAAAAATAATAGTTTATTTTTCATGCAATTACCACCCTAATCCTGTAGATTTCTTTTTACGGTTACAAAAACTGAAAACCAAGCATTCAATCAATTTAGGATGATTAATCTGAATTAAAAAAACGACATTTAGCCAAACTTACACCAAACCGTTGGGTGTATGCAAAAGACTAAACACCAATTAAAAATTTGACTATGAATAACATGTGGATATTACTAATTGCCCTTGCCGTTTTCTTGATCATGAATGCTACCTACTACGTAAGTATGAAAGGTTACGCCAAAGAAACTTTTGGAAAAAAATGGTTAAGCATTTGGGGAAACAAGGTTTGGTTCTGGCAAAGTTCAATTTTTGTTAGTACGGGAGCAACCGTATTAATAATATACCTTTTAAAATGGTCTAACCTTATAAGCTTTTAGAAACCTAATAGCACCATGACACCTTGTTCTATGTGCAAACGGACATACATAGGAAACAAGCCCAACACGCTTTAATACTTTTAGGAATAAAAGAAGTAAAAACCGACACACAACAATGCCTAAGTGCTGTTATAGCGAAATGAACAACATGTAAATTCTTTCAAAATTGTTAAAACCTATGCTAAATAGAAAATAATTATTAATTTACATCATAACAGATGGTTACACAAACCCATTAGCATCAATTTGAAAAACATAAAGCATGAAATCCATATTTATAAGTGTCATTTTCACTTTAATAGCAACTACGGGAATTGGCCAAAACAAAGCTTATATTGAAACAGAAAAAGCAGTAGCAGATATTAATTATATGATTAAAACCATAGAAGAAATTCACTACAATCCTTACTTTAAAACTAGCAAAGAACAATTTAACCAATACAAAACCGACTTATTAAGCACTTTTAATAAAGATTCCATTTCACTGAAACGCTTTGTAACAACCGGTATGAAACTATCGGCCCTTATGAGTGGCGGACACACCTCAATGGATTGGCAAACTAATAACATTCTACCCGAATTAATGGAGTACAAATTCATTCCATTTACGGGTAAACTTTCCAATAATAGTCACCGCCTAATTGTTACGCGTTCTGCTAGTCAAAATATAAAAAAAGGCAGCGTAATTACATCCATAAACGGAATAGATGTATCTGAACTTTACAAAGAATGCATGAGCTATATTGGCGGTATTGAATCTTTCAAAAAAGAGTATACCGAGCAAGTATTTCCGCTATATTTATTTTTTACAGATAAGGTTTCAGCGCCTTACACCGTTAAACTCTCCAATACAGATAAAGACATCGAATTACCTGGATTAGATATTTCAGGCCTAAATACTTTGATCAATCAAAATCAAGAAAAAGAGAATTATATTTTCGATATCGTTCAGGGTAATATTGGACTTATTACTTACAATAGCTGTACGGATTATGATGCCTTTAAAATATTCCTAAAAGAAACATTTACAGAAATTAAGACGAAAAACATTAACAAACTCATAATAGATATTAGAGAGAATTCAGGAGGTAATTCGAGTCTGAATGATTTACTACTTACTTACATCACCACAAAACCATACAGACAATCAAGCGGCAGGTATTGGAAAGTTAGTAACCAAGCCAAAACCAGTTTTAAAAATAACCCGGAGTATGAAGAACTTTTTGGAAAAGATTTTATTGAAAAATATGAGGCAGCTGAAAATCAATCCATAATTGAATCTTTTGACGATGCATTAATGCACCCCACTAAACCTGAAAACTATTTTATAGGAAAAACATGCGTTTTAATTGGCCCTAGTACTTTTTCTAGTGCTAATTTTTTAGCTGATGCTATAAAAACATTTAAACTAAGCACTTTAATTGGGTCGGCAACAGGTGAATTAACCAACGACTTTGGTGAGCAAATAAATTTCGCACTTCCTAACTCTGGAAACTATGTGTATGTAAGTTCTACTTATGATATTGGAGCAAATGGCAACCCAGATATTTTTGAACCTGTTTATCCAGATATTGAAACCAATAAAGATGCACTTGAATACGCACTAGATTGGATAAAATAAAAAGTGACTCACCATAAAATATTACAGCATAACAATAACACATCGTTCTGGGTTCTTGCCTAGGTTTAATTGAAACTTTTCTTGCTAAGCTATCGATTATTTAGCATATTACCCTACACACGAACTGAAACAGCTCGTTTACGCATTCAGACTTTTGTGAAACGATCTGAAATTGTAGCTTCGTTACATACATTACGAATCGAATAAAAAAAATACTATGAAAAAAATTGCAATATTAGTAACTATCGGCCTGTTATTCATACAAGGCTATTCACAAGAAAAAAACTTTATAGACCAAGCGTATCTAGAAACTACAGCAACTGTTGACACCTTAGTTGTACCAGATCGCATTTATTTATCAATATTAATAACTGAAAAAGATACAAAAGGTAAAACGTCTGTTGAAGAACTGGAAAACCGCATGCATACGCAACTAATCGCTTTAGGGATTGACACAAAAAAACAACTGAGCCTTTCGGATGTTACAAGTAATTTTAAAAACTACTTTTTAAAAGGTAAAGAGGTCTTAAAAAATAAAGCATACACCCTATTAGTGTATGATGCTGAAACTGCCGGAAAAGTAATTGTTGCACTAGAATCCATAGAAGTTTCTAATGTGCATTTAAACAAAACGGAATATTCTAAAATGGAAACATTAAAAATAAACTTAAAACAAAAAGCTGTTCTTAAAGCAAAAATGCAAGCAGAATCCATGTTAAAACCCTTAAATCAGAAAATTGTAAAAGCACTTTATATTTCAGATTTAAACGCGCATGTTTCTAATTTTTATCAAGCTCGTACAACAGGAATACAAGTAAAAAAGTATAGTTCAGATAATGCTGAAGGCTACCAACCAATTGATATTGAGTTTGAAAAAATAAAAATTGAAAGTGCAATTACCATAAAATTTGCTATTGAATAAAACCAAAGCAGGACAATGTGCTTAAGCAAGAGCTTCTCTGCGCTTACTTGGAAATTCCTTCAGAATTTCCAATGATTCATTTTAGTTTACTAAATTAGTTGCTAAAACACGTAACGTAATCATGTACAAACACATTATGTAATAGCATATTTTAATTTTTTAAACCCCAAAAGCACCATGAAAAACCTACTTTTTCTACTTTTATTTATCTCATTACATTCCCATGCACAATATTATAAAGCCAAAATTTTAACCAATAATGGCCAAATTAAAGAAGGATTTGCAAAATTACCTTCTAATGAAATGTTGAATGGAAATATAAAATTCAAAACCTCAATGGACGGTGAGGTACAAAAGTTTGAAGATGAAAGTATTTTCCAAATTATGTATACAGCAGAAACAGGAACTCAATTTTTATTCGAGTATAATGAAGCTGTACATTTATTTAAGTCTTTTGGAAAAGAATATAAAAAATCTAAGAGCGGTAAGTATTGGATGTTACTAATTCATGCTAACGCCGTTTTAAACGAATACTCATTAGCTCAAAAGTATAAATTGGATAAAAAGGGACGGATGATTTCTATAACAGGAAACAATTCGTTTTGGTCTACTATTTATTTTCTTTTAAAAATGCCTGATGACGAAGAAGCTTCCATAGTTAGCGGAAAAGGCTTTTCGCATGGAATGGTTAGGAAAGCAATGGCCATATTTTTTAAGGATAATCCGGAGTTTGTAGAACGTATTGAAAATAAAGAATTCAAAAAAGCAAATGTGAGTGATGTTGCAGATGCCTATGCCGAATATTTTAATTAAAAACAAAACCAGCTATAAATAATAATCAGATGATAAAACGCTTACTGCATATCACCATAATGTTATTTACGCTATGCTGGGCTTCCTGCAATATTCCAAAACAGTCTAAACCAGAGACTAACTTAAAACCCGATACAAACTCAAACAAAAATCAAGACACACTAAAACCAAACACCTATAATGCGCCACATAGTATTTTGTTTTCAGATAGCAATAACCAAATTAGTCAAGTTATAAGAACCATATTTCAAGACAGTAAAGGCAACCTATGGTTTGGTACACAAAACGGTACATTTAAATTAACGGACAACATATTAATTTCTATTGATAACATAACGCATCAAAACGGCAAAGGTGTGACTATAAAAAACATAACCGAAAGTACGGACGGTAAAATATGGATAGGCCATTCCGGTGGCGTAAGCAGTATTGCGGGAGATACTGTAACAAATTACTACGAAACGGATGGATTAATTAGCAATGATGTTTGGTCTATTACTGCTATTAAAAATGGAGAAATATGGATTGGCACACGTAATGGCATTTCAGTTTTTAATGGTGAAACGTTTTCCCAATTCCCCCTTCCCGAAGGAGAAATCGATCCAACTTTAGGGGTTTCAAGTACTAAAATGATTCATAGCATATTAGAAGATAGCCAAGGAACGCTGTGGTTTTGCACCAATGCTGGTCTTTTTTCTTACACTAATAACACCCTTACTAATAGCTCAAAGAAACTAGGAATTCAAACCAATTTTATAAATGATATTATTGAAGATACTTCTGGCAATTTATGGGTATCAACTAAAGTAGGACTGTATAAAATTACAGAAAATAAAGCTGTAGACATTACAAAAGATAAAGTTGAAACCGGAAAAGGTATCGGAAGCCTAGAACTGGATCAAGATGGTAAGTTATGGTTTGTTTCAAACCAGCATGCTTTATATACCTATGATGGAAGTCATTTGGTGGAATTTCAAAAATCATCTACTAACAAAGGTCCCGTAGTGTTTCAAATTTTCAAAGACCAGGATAATCGTCTTTGGTTTGTTGGCTTTGATGGTGCGTTTAGACTAGAAAATGACACTTTTGTAAAGATTAATAAAAATGGCCCTTGGTAAAATAAAAAAAACGAACAGCAAGATTTTCAAGCAGTTTCCCTAATTTAACGCTTTAAAATTTCTGGTAATACTAATAGCACATCCAAAAAACGAAATAAACCAATCATAAAAAATTACAAGCTCCTTATAACTACCAAAACCCTCCTACTTACCTAAAATAACATTGTGCACCTCTCTAAATGTTAAAAACATGAAACGAACGTTATTTATTAAAAAAAACATTAATGAAAATTTTCACTATCCTTTTTTGCTTTTTTACAAGCATTTGTTTGGCACAAAAAACAATACGAATTTGACTACTTAACTAAATACGAAACAAACTTATACAAAGATTCTATTCAGACTGAAAATGAACATCTAAAAAACTCAAAATACTACAATTACTATTTAACAAATTCGAAAAACAATAACTACATAGCTATTATTTCAGAAAAGGACAGCTTAAATTACAGATTGGTTTTTAAAGATAATATAAACGGACTTTTAGCTGATGTTGTATTCTTAAAAAAGAACTTTCATAAAGCTGAATTTATAAACATCCTGTCTGAAAATGTTGGATCAGGAGCTAAACCTCATGACTTTCATGATAAAAATCAAGACTTTTTCATTCTAAAAGATACAGTCATTAATAATAAAGTTTTTAAAAGGTATAAGTTAAGTGTTGTTAACGCTAGAAGAGCAAAAAAATATAAATTAGCTTCACAGTATTATATCATTGATAATTCTACTGATTTTCACCTTCCTATATTAAATTCTGAATCTTCTTATAACGAATGGAAGCGTCATAAAAACATACCAAATGGCATATATTCAGAGCTATATTCTATAAGCTACTTTGGGAAAGTATTCCATCATATAAAGTTACAATCTATAGAAAAAATTGATATAAAAATTATAATTAAATAAACGTTTTAAAGCAATCACACATGTTTTTTTTGCTTTACAACACATTAACACACTCTAAATAAAACAAGAAACCCCCTTTACATACAGCAACTAAAACAGACCTCAACGTTTGCTAGTAAAACACCTAACTAAAGCTTAAAAACGGTTAGTTGCTTAATCACAAATTTGTATCTTTAAGAAAACCTTACAAAAATGAAAAAATTAAGCTATTTACTGTGTATTGCCATTGTTGTAATTAGTTGCAAAAACACGGCTATTGTATATAACGATCCCATTCCGGAGCATGATAGTCTAACCATTGATTCAAAATTTGTTAACGAAACCCGTGTTATAAATGTATGGACACCTCCAAATTACCAAGTAGATACTACTAATTTTCCAGTTTTGTATATGCCTGATGGAGGAATAAAGGAGGACTTTCCACACATAGCAAATACCTTAGAAAAACTCATACTAGAAAAACAAATACCGCCTTACATCTTGGTAGGTATTGAAAACACAAAAAGACAACGAGACTTAACAGGTTATACAGGAGTAGAAAACGATAAAGAAATAGCTGACGAAACAGGAGAGTCTGCCAACTTTAGAGCTTTTATAACCCAAGAACTTATTCCTAAAATAAACAGTCGTTATAAAACAAGCGCCAAAAAAGGCATAATTGGGGAATCTCTAGCAGGCCTTTTTGTTACTGAAACCTTCTTATTACAACCGGCTAGTTTTGATTTCTATATAGCTTTTGATCCTTCATTATGGTGGAATAACCATAATTATGATATAAACGTAGAAACTTATTTAAACAACCTACCAAAAACACAAACAAAAATATGGTTTGCAAGTTCTGACGTTGAAGGGATGCAAGAAGCCACTCATAATTTAGCAGAGGCTTTTAAAAAAGTAACTCCAAAGAATAAGCTTATTTGGAAATATTCCGATGAACCTGACGAAGCTCATCATACCATTTTTAGGGCAGCAAAAGAAAAAGCCCTTATATGGACGCTTAATGATTAGCAATAAAACAAGTAGCTTAATAATGATTGAAAAGCACTTTTTAAAATATTAGGCTAAAACTTAATCTTAAATAAATCTTCACAATATAATCACCTATATTGGTAATCATAAATAATTTTCAATCACGGAATCTCCCCAATCTGCTATAGACTGAATTAAAGGAATTAATGTTTTTCCAAAATCGGTTAGCGAATATTCAACTTTCAATGGCGGTTTAGATGTATATACTTTCCTGCTAATTAAGCCATCTTCTTCCAGGGCTTTCAGTTGCAAACTCAGTGTACGTTCAGTAACCGTTGGCATTTCTTTTCTTAACTCATTATAACGGAGTGTCTTTTCCATTAAATGATATAAAATTACGGTTTTCCACTTCCCTCCTATAATCCCCATGGTTAAACTGGCACAACAAGGATATTGCTTACCTCTAAAATTCAACATGTTTTGTTCTGCTTTCTTCATATAATTTATACTATCCTTTTTGACCGTTATTGCAAATATATAATACAATACTTAAGTTTGCAACTATAAAAAGTATAGTAATTAAAAATCAAAATATTATGAGTTTAAAAGACACCCTAAACTGGAGGTACACAACCAAAGAATTTGATCCGACCAAAAAAATTTCTGACACAGATATGGCAGAAATAAAGAATTTATTAAGAATGAGCCCTTCAAGTATTAACCTACAACCTTGGCACTTTATTATTGCTGAAACAAAAGAAGGAAAAGCAAGAATGGCCAAAGGTACTCAAGGATTTTTTCATTTTAACGAACCTAAAGTAACGAATGCTGCTGCAGTGGTATTGTTTTGCGCTAAAACATCTGTAGATGAACCGTACTTAAAACATGTTTTAGAAACAGAAGACCAAGCAGGAAGATTACCTACTGAAGATATAAAAAACGGCTTGTTTGGCGCAATGAATGCGTTTACAAATATTCATAAATACGATTTAAAAGATATACAACACTGGGTAGAAAAGCAAGTGTACTTAAACATAGGAAGTTTTTTATTAGGTCTAGCAAGCTTAAAAATAGACGCAACACCAATGGAAGGTATTGATGTAAAAGCTTTAGATGAAGAGTTTGGATTAAGAGAAAAAGGTTTTACTGCTTTAGTTGCTGTTTCTTTAGGCTTTAGAACCGAGACAGACTTTAATACAACCGATAAAAACCCGAAGGCTAGGCTACCTGAAAATGAAATTTTCACTTCTATTTAATGATACATATCTGTCTTAAGCTTGCTAAGACAGTTTATAACAGTATATAAAAAGGTTGTATTGCAGTATAACAGCTGGATAAACGTAGTATTTATCATATAGTTATAAGATAGCTATACAACCTTTAAAAAACCTGTTTTTGAGACAATAAAACCTTCAAACGGTTTAAAAATAACTTTCAGTAAAACAAAGAACCGAGCCGTGTTAACACGGTAAGAGTTTATAGATCTTGGTAAAATAACAGTGTGTAAACATGTAAAAGCTAAAAAACTTAGTATTGTGTAGTAAGAATTGCTAGAATAAAAGTAATTTTAAAAACAAAACAAAAACCCCCTGTTTGTTCCCAAATGACTCATAACCAAAAAAACATCTACATCATTACGGGCGTATTATTCTTAATAACCGCTGCTGTTAATTTAGAAATGCCGCTCTTTAGAGTCTATACAGAAAATGAAAACTTTGGAGTAGGTATGGTGGGCTTTGCTTTTGCCTCTTATATTGGTGGGCTTCTTCCTACAGCCTTATTATTTGGTGGGCTTTCAGATAAAATTGGAAAGAAAAAAGTACTCACCATAGCACTCATGCTATCTACTCTTTCTATTTTTATCATTAGCTTATACCCTAATCTATATGTATTATTTGCATCTAGAATAATAGTTGGTTGTGCTGTGGCCTTATCCATTTCAACAGGTAGCAGTTTTCTTTCCGATATGTTTACAAATCATAAGGAAACCAAATCCTCAAATATTGTTGCTTTGGCTACAGCTTTAGGTTTTGGTAGTGGTGCTTTATTTACAGGTATTTATTTAGCGTATTATACAACTCTGGTACCACTAACCTATTGGATTCTATTATCCATTTCTGTTATCTGGTTGGGCATAACAACTACTTTACCTGAATCGCAATTCGATACCGGTAAGAAAATGATAAAACTACCATTGTATCCAAAAGGCGCTTTAAAATACAACCTGTCTGTAGCCTTATTTTGGGCCGCTACAGGTGTGGTTATAGCCATAATTCCTTCGCAAATATCTAAATTTAACCTTGGTGGTTGGAGTGGTTTATCATTGTTTTTAATAAATGGAACAGGCGCCCTATTTTTACCAATAGCCAAACGTTTTTCTGTAAGAAACTGTATGACCATTGCCTATACGTTATTACCAATTGGCTTTTCCGCTTTAACCTATGGAAGTATTAATGGTTATTTAGCATTTGTCCTATCTGGCTGTGCTATTATTGGAATGGTAGCTTACGGCTTTGGTTATTTTGGCACACTGAAAGGTGTTTCATTACTTAATCCTGAAGAAAAACCTAGAGTGGTTTCTGGATATCTTTTATATGGGTATTTGGGTTTTGGTGTTCCTAGTATTATTTTAGGGCTTACTTCCGAAAAGTTTGGTACTGAAAACTCCTTAATTGGTTATCTGTTTTTTACTATACTTGCTATTACAGTTTTACTCCTCTTTCACTTTTATAAGAGAAAACAAAGCCCAATTCAATTACCTGAATAAAAACAACCTTACACCAATACTATTTCCACAGAAGCCTTCTATAAAACACTTATACAACAAATACAAGTTAAGTACACACATGGTAAAACTTAGCTCCTTTTTACTCACAAGAAAACCCTTCCTATAAAGTGACGACATAAATTCACCGTATAAAAAGGGTTTTACAAACTATATTTTATTAGGTTTAGAAACCTGAAATTTCAAACTCGATGTACTTAAATGTACTTCTTGCATATGTGAAGTTAGTATATACAACACCATAGTAGTACTCACCATTTTCCCATGCTTTACCTCCTGTAATTGGAATAGGACTTGGAAGCGTATTATCTTCCGTTGCACCTATTAGAAGCGGAGCACCATAAAAATAATGGTTGTTATAATCTTCATTGTAACTGTTATTTAATGTACGAACAGTGTCATAACCTGTATGTTCAACAATTTCTGTTACAATAGCTTTAGAAAAATCGATAGCTTCTATATTTTCTGGCTTGTGGTTATAACTCTTCTTTATTAATAAGCCATACATAATACCATCACCTTTAATAGAACCAATTCCAATAGAAGACCAAATACTTTCATCTTTCAAAAAGCCTGGGTTATCCGTATCTCTAAACTCATCGTTATTATAGAAATTATTAAATCCACCTACTCCATTCACATCTATTTTATCTACTCCAAAAGTTCTTACGTATGGTTCTACTTCAGGATAATCCGTAGAATCTATTAAATTAACTTCACGTACTTCTTCTGTTACCGATCCATTCTTTTCTATAACTGTAATAATGTAGTCATATACACCTCTAGGGGCATCATCTTCTATACTAAAATGCTGATGAATTCGAGCATTTTTAACACCATCGTATTGATCATCCCAAACAATTTCAAAAGACCATTCATGATCGTAAGTCTCATCACTTCTTTGCTCGATATTTACTTTTACTACATTTATTAAACTTTCTACTAAAACTTCAGCGTTAAAGTGAAAATCATCACCAACAACACCTAATCCATTATCACGCAGTCCTACTTCCACATTGTATATATCCGCCTTAGCTAATACACCAGTTGATTCTACAGCAGCATCATCACTACTACAAGAGTTGAATCCTAGTATTACTAATAAAATTATTAGGTTTTGCTTTAAATGTAATTTCTTCATTTCTAATTTGGTTTACTTAAAAAAAATAAGTTATATAATACATTTTCTGTCACTTATAGCCCCATTTTTAATATTTCCTAACCCTATTAACAACTATAACTGTTCGAGTTTGAAAAAATAGCAATGAAAACCTTATTGCAACAGAGATGCAATTATACTACTTACTATTTAATTATCCTATGGAATTATAAAATATTTAAGTTTTGACAATAACCATCAACAAAAGCCCAATTATAAAGGATACACAGACAAAAGAACCCTGTGCTTTCAGAAAGAAAAAGAAAAATTAAAGAAACATTTCAGATTATAACAGCCAGAATATAAAACAAACATCTTAATAATTACAGTTTGGATTTACTAATAAGCTAGATTACAAAACTAAATATTTATTGAAAAGAGTTTATTCACTACAGGCATCACAATATCCCATTAATAGAATATTGGAAGAAACAATTTTATGATTTTTTATAGCTGGTATTTTGACATCCACAGATAAACAAGATACCTTATCACAGCTTAAACACTGAAAATGGGGGTGTTTATCTATATGGTGATTTCCTGAACATCCGTTACAGGTAGCATACCATTTTAAACCATCTTTTCCGTTAAAAGAATGGATAACACCATCAGCTTCAAGTCTATCCAAGATACGATAAACAGTTGTTTTATTCATCTGGTCTTTTACCAGTTCTATCAACTGAATAACCGATTTAGCTTCTTTTGTATCTTCAAAAAACTGAAGTACTGTGTTTACCGATTTTGTTTTTCTAATAACACCCATAAACACAAATTTAAAGCTACTAAGTTGTATTAACAAATTAAATTACCCTTTAAGCAACTAAGGAACTCTAAAAGTACTCACTACCACAAGCATCAATACAAACCGAATACCTACCAACAACACACCATTTATAAAGCAATTGTATTAAATAAACTTCAGGTATTTATAAGGGAACTCGTATTAAATACAAAGCACCAATACATATACCACGCATCATGATTTTTTTTAATTCCGATATAACACCTTTATACGTATCAAAAAACAAAGATTTAAGTTTCAAAGCACGCTTAAAAATAACGACTCTTACAATAAATACCAATTAAAAGGCTTTTAAACCTTTTGGTATAAGTTGACTCTTTTATAAAGACTACTTCCCAATACAAAAATTAGCAAATATATTTCCAAGCAGCTCATCATTGCTAACACTACCGGTAATTAAACCAAAATGATACAAAGCTTCACGAATATCAATAGCCATTAGGTCGCTAGATAAATCGGTATCTAAACCATACTTAACTTTTTGAATCTCTTCAAAAGCTTTTAACAACGCATCATAATGTCGCGTATTAGTAATAATCGTCTCATTATTCCTTAATGCTCCCGTATTAACCAGATTCAATAACGTATCAGTAAGCAGCTCAACACCCACATTATTTTTAGCTGCTAATAAATGTATTTCCGGAATAGCTTCTTGTAGCGCTTGAATTTGATCCGGATTAATCTTATCAATTTTATTAGCAATTACTATCAGTGGCTTTAAAGGATATTTATTTTTAATCTTTTCAAGTTCCACCTTAAATTTTGTCTGTTGCTCATGAAAACTCGTAGCGTCTATTAAGTAAATTACAACCTGAGCTTGTTCAATTTTCTCAAAAGTTTTTTTAATTCCTATATTCTCAACAACATCTTGAGTTTCCCTAATTCCTGCTGTATCAATAAAACGAAACCCCATACCACCTATGGTTATTTCATCTTCAATAGTATCACGCGTGGTTCCTGCTATCTCAGAAACAATAGCACGCTCCTCGTTTAATAACGCATTTAATAAGGTAGATTTCCCAACATTTGGCTCTCCAACTATCGCTACCGGTATACCGTTTTTAATAACATTACCTACAGCAAATGAATCTATTAACCGTTTTAAAACAACCGTTATACGTTCAATTAGTTCTCTAAATTGTGTCCGATCGGCAAAAGCAACATCTTCTTCAGCAAAATCCAACTCCAACTCTATTAACGAGGCAAAATTGAGCAATTCTTCACGTAGTTTGGCTATTTCACTAGAAAACCCACCACGCATCTGCTGCATAGCTATTTGGTGAGAAGCTTCATTATCACTAGCTATCAAATCGGCTACTGCTTCTGCCTGACTTAAATCAAGCTTCCCATTTAAAAATGCTCGAAGTGTAAACTCACCTGCATCGGCCATTCTACAACCTTTACGTAATAATAATTGTATAATTTGCTGCTGAATGTAGTTAGAACCATGACAGGAGATTTCCACCACATCCTCTCCCGTATAGGAATTCGGATTTCTAAAAACAGAAACTAATACTTCATCTATTTCACGCGTATTATCAACTACATGACCTAAATGTATGGTATGCGTTTTAACACCCGATATTTTTTTGGTTTTTGTAACCGATTTAAAACAGGATTCGGTAATAGGTATTGCTTGTTTCCCTGACAAACGTATAATAGCAATAGCACCAGCTCCAGAA
Source organism: Algorimicrobium bowmanii (assembly GCF_054031195.1). The sequence continues at coordinate 1,471,712 of NZ_CM132929.1, read as the reverse complement.
GCTGTAGCAAGTGCAACAATGGTATCGTTTTGATTCATACCGCAAAAATACTAAAATACATATAGAAATCCGTAAAGGTATATTAGCTAATTCTTAACAGATTATTTTGTTCTATCTTGTATATTTGTAAAAACTAAAAAAATTAATAATGATTAAAAAACTTCTATTACTCTCTTTAATTGTTTTTGCGGTTTCATGTAAAGACGAAGCTTCAAAAGAAGGGTATGTTCTTAATGGCTCTATTGATAAGGCTGCAGACGGCGAAATAATAAGACTACGTAATGGCGATTTAAAAGCACCAGAATTTAACGACTCTACAGTTATAAAAAATGGGACATTTACTTTTAAAGGTAAAGTTCAATCGCCCGATTTATTCATTTTAGCAATTGATAAAGCTCCTGGCGGTATTCCAATTATTCTTGAAAACACAGAAATAACGGTCAATGTTAATAAAGATAGCATCCCAGGCTCTACGGTTTCTGGTAGTCATGAGAATGACATCTTTAATGTTTTTAAAGAATTATCTGATCCGCTTAGAAGAAAAAATCAATCCATGGGACGTGATTTTATGGCTGCTAGAACAGCTGGCGACACGCAAAAAATGAATAGTATTCAAGCGCAATTTAAAGTTTTAATGGATTCAACAAACCAACTAAATATTGACGCTATTGAAAAACATAACGATGCTATTACGAGTGCTGTTATTCTTGAAAATTTAGTAAAAACAAAAAGTGTGGACTATGCAAAGGCTGATGAATTAAACGCTGCTTTTACAGAATCTGTAAAAAATAGTCGCGTTGGTAAATCGCTTACCGAATTATTACAAACACTACAAGCTACAGACATTGGAAGTACTGCTCCAGATTTTACAGCACCTAATCCTACCGGCGAAATGGTTTCACTAAAAGATATTAAAGGTAAAGTAACTATTATCGATTTTTGGGCTGCTTGGTGTGGACCTTGTAGAAAAGAAAACCCGAATGTGGTAAATGTTTATAATAAATATCACGAAAAAGGATTGGAAATTATTGGTGTTTCCCTTGATGGTAATCCAAGACAAGCTAACGCTAAAGACGAATGGATAGCAGCAATTGAGAAAGATAATTTAACATGGCACCATGTATCTAACTTAAATTATTTTAATGATCCTGTTGCTAAACTTTATAACATTGAATCTATTCCCGCTACCTTTATTTTAGATAGCGAAGGAAAGATTATTGCTAAAAACTTAAGAGGTCCAGCTCTTGAAGCAAAAATGGCTGAACTATTAGATTAAAAAATATCAGACCTTATAAAAAAAAAGCCTTTCAGTAATGAAAGGCTTTTTTTTATATAGCTAAAATGAAACTTAAAGCTTTCCTATTTTCTTTAATACAAACAATAAAATTATAGGTAATGCCAATAAGCCAATCATCAATAAATTTTCTTTAAACAACCAAGGAGCTACTAATAAGGTAATAGCGTAGCCTCCAATAGCGCCACCAAAATGTGCATCGTGCCCAATATTTCCAACCCTATTTTTCATACCGTAAATAGAATATAAAAGATAACCAATACCAAAAATATAAGCCGGTATAGGAATCGGAATAAAAAACAAGTATAGACTCATGTTAGGCTGTAATAAAATGGCCGCATAAATAATCCCCATAACAGCACCACTTGCGCCTACAGCACTGTAATGATATTCATTTTTATGAAAATACAAGGACAATAAATTCCCCAATAACAGACTCCCTATGTACACTACTAAGAAATAGAAACTCCCCAAATATGCAATAACAACATGAGCAAAAAAGTATAAGGAGAACATATTAAAAAATAAATGAGCCGTATCTACATGAAGAAATCCGGAGCTAAACATGCGTAATTTTTCACCTTTTATAATAGCGCCCACTTGAAATTTATACTTTTCAAAAAAAGCTAAATCACCAAAAGCTTTAAAGGATATTAACACATTGGCAGCAATAATCACAATAGTTACTAAACTTAAATTGCCCATAAATACTAAAGTTTTAAATAGAATATAACATATATTTGTAGCTGCAAATTTAAACTTAATTCATGCAATTTCTTGCTTATATTATTATTTATCCCATTTTGTGGTTGGTATCTATCTTACCATTCCGATTATTATACGCCGTATCAGATGGTTTATTTGTTTTAATCTACCATATTTTAGGTTACAGAAAAAAAGTTGTTAAGGAAAATTTAAAACTAGCATTCCCTAATAAAACAGACGCCGAGTTAAATAAAATAAGAAAAAAGTTTTATCACCATTTATGTGATATGGTTATGGAATCCATTAAATCTATGACTATTACCGAAGCAGAAATGCATAAACGTTTTAAGTTTACGAATATTGAAGTTCTTCAAAACCTTGAAGCTGAAAATAGAAGCATTGCTTTAATGTGTGCTCATTATGGTAGCTGGGAGTGGATTTTTGTACTGCAAACCTACATGAAAAACAAAGGCTATGCCATATACAAACGACTGGCAAACAAACACTTTGATAAACTTGTAAAACGTATTCGCGCTAAATTTAACAGTCACCTTATTACCACTAAAGAGAGTATTCCCATTCTTTTACAATCTAAAAGAGAAGGCAAACTAACTATTTGTGGTTTTGTTTCAGACCAATCTCCTAAAGCCGAAAAAGCATTTCATTGGAATGACTTTATGGGCATTACGGTTCCGGTACATACAGGTGCTGAAATGCTAGCAAAAAAACTAGATATGTCTGTCGTATTTTTTGGAGTTAAACGTTTAAAACGCGGATACTACGAAACAACTTTTGAAACCTTAGCCTACCACCCAAAAGAGTTTGAAAATTATGAAATTACCGACAAATTCTTAAAGCTGGTTGAAAATCAAATAAACGAAGCTCCAGAATACTATTTATGGACACATAAGCGTTGGAAACATCGTGACAAAGTACCTCCTTCTTATCAAAAATAAAACCTAAGATTCTTTCTTATAGTTGAAACCAATCAGAAATAGTTGCATCCAGTTCTGCTGCTTGCTCCTGCCCTAACGATTCATGTATAAACTCATTAGTCGCTTTATTATAGTGGTATGCCTTAGCCCATTCTGTATGATTTTCAGCTAATAGCTGAATGCTTTCACAAACATATTTAATCTCCGCATTGGTAGTTGTTGGATGTATAGACATACGAATCCAACCTGGTTTACGCGTTAATTCGCCTAATGAAATTTCTTGAGTTAACGCATTCGATGTTTTCTGATCTACATGAAGTAAAAAGTGCCCGTAAGTTCCTGCACAACTACATCCACCACGTGTTTGAACTCCAAATTTATCATTCAGTAATTTAACCCCTAAATTATAATGTAAATCATCAATATAAAAAGATACAACTCCCAGACGGTCTTGATGTTGACCTGCTAATATATGCAAATTAGGCAGGCTTCCCAGTTCGCTAAAAACAGTTTGTAATAGCTCGTGTTCGCGTTGCAACATATTGGACACGCCCATTTGCTCTTTCAACTTAATAGCTAATGCTGTTTTTATAGTTTGTAAAAAGCCTGGAGTTCCACCATCCTCACGATCTTCTATGTTATCAATATATTTATGCTCACCCCAAGGGTTTGTCCAACTTACGGTACCTCCACCCGGACAGTCAGGCACCATATTTTTATATAATTTTTTATTAAATATTAGCACTCCCGATGTACCAGGGCCACCAATAAATTTATGTGGTGAAAAGAAAATGGCATCTAAAGCTTTAGTATCGTCCTCGGGGTGCATATCAATATCAACATAAGGAGCTGAACAAGCAAAATCAACAAAACAAACACCGCCATGCTTATGCATTAATTGTGCAATGTCATGATGCGGAGTTTGTATCCCTGTTACATTAGATCCGGCTATTACAGAAGCTATTTTAATTGTACAGTCTTTATGTTCTAATAACAACTTTTCTAAATTTTCTAAACTAAACAAGCCATCTTCACCTGGAGGTATAACAATAACCTTAGCTATAGTTTCCAACCAAGTTGTTTGGTTGGAATGATGCTCCATATGGGAAATAAAAACCACTGGACACATTTCTTCTGGAACTTGCGTGTGTTTCTTTAAGTTTTCAGGAACTTTTAACCCTAAAATACGTTGAAACTTGTTAACCACACCCGTCATACCATTACCAGAAACTATAAGAACATCATCATCATTTGTGTTCACGTGGTCTTTAATAATATGGCGCGCTTCATGATAGGCTTTAGTCATAGCCGTACCTGACACCGTAGTTTCGGTATGTGTATTAGCTACATAAGGCCCAAAAACATTACAAATTTTTTCTTCTATAGGGCGGTATAAACGTCCTGAAGCTGTCCAATCTGTATAGATAATCTTCTGATTCCCAAAAGGAGATTCAAATGTCTGATCTACACCAATTATGTGCTTTCTAAACTGACTAAAATACTGCTCTAAATCTGTTGAAACTTCCGTTGTTGTTTTTGTACTAATCATGCGTGTTTATTAAGATGGTAAAGGTACTAAATATTCGCTACAGCTTCAATTTCAGAAATAACTTTATTTGCTAAGGTATCAGCAGCTTCCTGTGATGGTGCTTCTGTATAAACACGAATAATAGGTTCCGTGTTACTTTTTCGTAAATGTACCCAGCTATCGCTAAAATCTATTTTAACACCATCAACCGTTGTTACTCGTTCATTTTGATACTTGGCTTCCATTGTTTTTAAAATAGCATCAACATCTAATTGCGGTGTTAAAGCTATTTTTTTCTTACTCATAAAGTAATTTGGATAACTAGCACGCAAATCACTAACAGCCATCTTCTTTTCAGCTAATAAACTTAAAAACAAAGCTATACCTACTAAAGCATCACGACCATAATGGGATTCAGGGTATATAATACCTCCATTTCCTTCGCCGCCAATAATAGCATTATTCTTTTTCATTAGTTCCACAACATTAACCTCACCTACGGCACTAGCTTCGTAATGTCCGCCATGTTTTTCAGTAATGTCACGTAATGCACGTGTAGAACTCATATTACTTACTGTATTGCCTGGTGTTTTACTAAGTACGTAATCCGCACAAGCAACTAATGTGTATTCTTCACCAAACATATTACCCTTTTCATCCATAAAAGCTAGACGATCTACATCCGGATCAACAACAATTCCAAAATCAGCATGCTCTTTAACTACGGCTTCCGATAAATCTGTTAAATGTTCCTTTAAAGGTTCAGGGTTATGTGGGAATTCTCCGTTTGGTTCACAGTATAACTTAACACACTGCACTCCTAACCGTTCTAATAATAACGGAATAGCAATACCTCCTGTCGAATTAACACCGTCTACTACAACTTTTAAATTAGCTTTCTCTATAGCTGAAGGATTAACTAGTTTTAAGTCTAAAACGGCATCTATATGTAAATCTATATAGGCATCGTTTTTGGTTATTTTCCCTAAAGTGTCAACATCCGAAAATGCCATAGAATCACCTTCGGCTATATCTAAAATCTTACGACCTTCGTCACCGTTTAAAAATTCACCTTTATTGTTTAATAATTTTAAGGCATTCCATTGTTTTGGGTTATGACTCGCTGTAAGAATAATACCGCCATCAGCATGCTCCATAGGCACAGCAACCTCAACTGTTGGTGTTGTTGACAACCCTAAATCAATAACATGAATCCCTAATCCTACTAAGGTATTCATGACTAAATTTTGTATCATTTCACCGGAAATACGAGCATCTCTACCAACAACAACACGGTAGGTTTCTTTTTTATATTGGCCTTTTAACCAAGTACCATAAGCCGATGCAAATTTTACCGCATCAATAGGTGTTAAATTATCGCCTACACGCCCGCCAATTGTGCCTCGAATTCCTGAAATAGATTTTATAAGTGTCATTATCTGTATTTAGTTTTTAATTTTAAAAAGTAAGTCTCAAAATATTTATATGATAAATGTGCTATTAATATGGTTAGCCCAAAGGTAAAAAAGTTGATTAAAAACAACATTAAATAGGCGTTAACTTGAAATTGACTATTAATAATCAAGCATATATAAACAGCAATATTTAAGGCAAAAATATGATATAAATACAAACCATAAGAGATCTCGCCAAAATAGTTTAGATATTTATTAGTGATTTCTATATTAAAATTCACTTCGCTGATGGCAAAAATAAAGAATGCAAAAAGCACACTTGTAAATAAATTGTAAACCCAGACACTCTCAAAATCGAAAATACCAGTAAAAAAATACAAGATCACACCCATAACCAAAGCAATAGGTACTGCTTTGTATTTTTTAAGGAATTCTAACTGCTTACGTTCTTCCAAAATACCAACTAAACCACCAGCAAAAATAAAGAAGAAATCAAACTTGTAAATCGGCAAAAACTTAAAAGCTTCCAAATGATAAATCACAAAATAAACAGATGTTAATGCTAATAACATTTTAAAAATGTAATGCCTGCGTAATAAAAACAACATCGGAGCAATTAGTATATAAAACTGTTCCTCTATAGCTATAGACCATAAAACTCCCAGTGCACCACCAACCTCATTAGGTATTACAAAAACGTTTGCCATAAAAAAGAGGCAGAGCAAAACACCTTCAGTTAAGTTATAATTGGTTTCCATGGGGATATTCATAAAAGGAAACACCACATGATAATAGAAAAAAGCAAGGCCTACCACTAAATAATAAAGTGGAAAAATTTTTAAAATACGCCGCATGTAAAACTTTTTAATAGAAAAAGTCCCTTTCATTTTTGAACGGTAAATTATTCGGATTATTAAAAACCCACTCAGCACAAAAAACATAGCTATTGCCTGACGCCCTTTATGAACACCTAAAAGGTCATTATAATTTGGTAGGTTTTGGTTTTCAGACAACTGAGACATATGTATCATAATTACATAAACAGCAAGGAAAAACCGTAAAGCATCTAAATTTGGTAAACGTTTCAATATTTCAATTTTAGAGTTTAAAAATACATATATTTATGGAATGAATTTTCTTGCACACATCTATCTTTCAAATAATAATGATCCAGTAACTATTGGGAATTTTATTGCCGACGGTATTCGAGGCAAAAACTACAAATCGTTTTCTAAAGAAATTCAAGTAGGCATTTTATTACACCGGGAGATAGACACCTTTACAGATGCACACCCCATTGTAAGGCAAAGTACAAAAAAACTCCATAAAAACTATGGCCATTATAGCGGGGTTATTGTAGATATTTTATACGATCATTTTTTAGCTAAAAATTGGAGCCACTATTCCGATGAACCTTTAGCGGAATACATTCAGAAATTTTACGACCTCTTAAAAGCTAATTTTGAGATATTACCCACTAGAATACAAAATATGCTTCCTTTTATGATTGCCGATAATTGGCTATTGAGCTATGCAGATATATCAGGTATTCAAAAAGTTTTAAACGGAATGAATAAACGAACCAATAACAAATCTAAAATGAATGAAGCCACACGTGAACTGATAGCGTATTATGATGAGTTTGAGGAAGAATTCTCTCTGTTTTTTGAGGAACTTCGTGTTTTTGCAGATAATAAACGCCTCCAAATTGAGCATAATATTTATTAAGTTTGAAAAATTAAAACCAATCCGAACCAAACCCACATGAAAATTAAAAAAATTCTAAAAATATCTCTAGGTGTTATTATTTTCTTCACCTTACCTAGTTTAATTTTCTTTGGCTTTATATACTTTAAATACAACGAAGAATTACCTACCGGTGTAAAAGGTCCTGAAGCTGAACTATTAGCGCAAAACATGTTAAAAGCATTGAATTATGATGCTTATACAAATACCGATTATATAGAATGGACTTTTAAAAACAGGCATCACTACAAGTGGAATAAGCAAGAAAATACCTGTATGGTATATTGGAAAAATAATCGGGTGAATTTAAATTTAAACAATCCTAAAACGAGTAATGCATTTGTTGGAGACACCTCAGTGAATTCTGAAGAAGCATCCGAATTAATCGCAACGGCATTATCGTATTTTAATAACGATTCGTTTTGGCTAGTTGCACCTTATAAAATATTCGATCCCGGAACAGAAAGACGTCTTGTTAATTTAGATGGCGATCAAAAAGGCTTACTAGTTACTTACACAAGCGGCGGAAGCACACCAGGAGATTCTTATTTATGGATTTTAAACAGTAATAACAAACCTGTGAAATTTAAAATGTGGGTAGATATCCTTCCTATTGAAGGTCTTGAAGCCTCATGGAACGATTGGACTACCACAGCTAGTGGAGCTACACTGCCTACCTTTCATGAAATGCTCTTTTTAGGCATTGAAATAACAGACTTAGTGAGTAGTAAAAAATAAAACACACTGTTAAAAATACGCCTTACTTTAAGGTTATAAAGTTTTTTAAATCGGAATTAGCACCATAAACAACTAAAATATCGCCTTGTTCTAAAACGGTGTGTGGTTTAGCTACACCTTGTATATGTCCTACTTTTCGCTGACCACCAACGGCACTTGGCACAGAATCTTTTTTAATAGTTGTTAGTGCTAATAAATGGTATTTAGCTCCCAACTCAACATCTTTAATTGTTTTTCCAACAAATTTTGATGGCACACTAACCTCAACAATACTGTAATTAGAATTGAGCTCAAATGAATCTACCACATTATTAAAAGCTAGTTTTTTAGACCAGCGTTCTGCAGTTTCTTGCTCAGGATGAACAATTTCATCAACACCAATAGCTAGTAAAACTTTTTCATGCAGCATATTGATAGAACGACTAATTAAGCGTTTAACCTCGAGGTTTTTAAACAATGCGGTAGCCATAACATTGGCACCTTGATTTTCTCCAATAGCTATAATAACAACATCGGTTTCTTTTAAAGGTAAGCCTGAAACTGTTAATTCATCCATAGCATCCATACAAATGGTGTGTGATATCTTTTCTTTATAAGCATCTACTTTAGCCATATTCTTATCAATACCGATAACCTCATTTCCATGAGCTGTAAGTTTTTCGGCAATCGAAGCTCCAAAACTCCCCAAACCTACTACAATATATTTCATTGTTTTCTGTTTTAGTTAATTGTTATTTCCTCAGTTGGATATTTGTAATTCTTTTGTTTCACTTTTTTAAATAAAGCCACAATCACCGATAGCATACTAACACGCCCTATAAACATAATGGTAATAATTACCAGTTTACTTGCCGTACTTAAACTACTAGTAATCCCTAAACTTATACCAACTGTACTATAAGCTGAAAAACATTCGAAGGCTATTTTTAAAAGCCCTTTTTCTGGATTAAAAATAGTAATAAACATAATTCCAAACCCTATTACCAACAATGAAAGCGCTATCGTTGCAAAGGCTCGCTTTACAGACACATCTGATATTTCTCGTCTGTAAACTTCAATACGACTTTTCCCTCTAGCTAAACTTGTTATATTTAAAACAGCAATAGCAAATGTACTCGTCTTTATTCCACCCCCTGTTGAAGCTGGTGAAGCACCAATCCACATTAACAAAAACGTTAGCATAATGGCTGGAAATGTTAATTGATTCATATCAACCGAATTAAATCCTGCTGTTCTTGGGGTTGCTGCTTCAAAAAGAGCTGTTACTATTTTGCCAAAAAAAGAATGTTCAGCTAAGGTATTGTGATACTCCAGTATAAAAAAGGCTATAAAAGCAACAGCTGTTAATGAAACAGTTGTTACTAATGTAATACGGCTATTAATTTTCAATACCCAAGGCCTATACGTCTTTTCATATTTTTTATACCACAACAAATGCTTTAGCTTATCTTTTAAATAACTTAAAATATTAGTCATTATTGGAAATCCTAAACCACCAAAAATAAGCGTCCCTATTAACACTAACTGAAACATATAATTATAGCGAAATCCAATGTCGTAAGCACTGTTAGATAACGTTGAAAAACCAGCATTACAAAAAGCAGAAACAGCATGAAAAACGGAAAAGAATAGTTGATCCGCAACATTAGTAATCTGAGTATTTTGCAGGGACAAAAATATAGAAACAGCCGCAATAAGCTCGATTGTAACCGTAATTACAAGTATAGATTTAAGTGTTTTAAAAACATCACTCAACTTATTGGAGTTACCAATTTCACTCAAAGTTAAATGATTTTCATAAGAGGTTCCTCCTTTAAAAAAGTAACTAAAATAACTTGCAAAGGTTAGAATTCCAATCCCACCTATCTGGATTAAAAAGAGAAGAATGGTCTGCCCAAAAAGTGTAAAATAAGTTCCTGTATCAACAACAGCTAACCCGGTTACGCAAACAGCACTTGTAGCCGTAAACCAAGCGTCAATAAAACTCAACCCTTCATGTGTAGCTCTTGGAAGCATGAGTAAAAAAGTTCCTAAAAAAATAAGTACTAAAAAGCTGACTATAAATAGCTGAGCGGGATTTAAAACAGCACGGTTATAATTTACTTTAATCTCTGAAAATTCTCGAACAAACGATAAAATAACCGCCACAGCCAACCATACAGGGTTTTCTAGTACCAAATCTGTTTTAAAAGGTTGTCCTATAAACAGGTATAGAAAATATACATATCCCGTAAATAAAACCGACAGCAAGTCGAAAACAAATACTTTTCGTTTAAACAAGGATGAATTTAGAGCATATCTAACAAAAGTAGACGCTAAACCTATGGCAAGTACTATAAAATAGTAACCATCTATGATCTCTTGTGATAAATCAGATTGCGAAAAACCAAAATCATAGATAAAAACAAATATTCCAATGATACTTGTCCATAATGCTAAGGAGTGCAAACGTTTTAAACTCAATGCCATTTAATTACATGTAAATTAATAGTTGCCTACCAAATTCCTGTAAGCACATAGCAAAGTACAAAGATAAATAGGTACTAAGCAAACTTAATAGCCTATTTTAATCAAAACCACCAAGTACCTATAGCAAGCACTAGCAATTTAACAAAACTCTAAATACAAGCACTTTATTATTCACCCCATAATCTGTACCTTTGCAAATTGGTTTGTAAAACGAGCCAATCTGCTATGTTATGAGTAAATTTGAAGACACTATTGAGGTTCAAGGCGCTCGCGTTCACAACCTTAAAAATATAGACATTTCCATTCCTAGAGAAAAATTAGTAGTTATTACTGGTTTATCAGGTAGTGGTAAATCATCCCTAGCCTTCGATACCATTTATGCCGAAGGCCAACGCCGTTATATTGAAACGTTTTCGGCCTATGCACGTCAATTTTTAGGAGGCTTAGAGCGTCCTGATGTTGATAAAATTGATGGACTATCCCCTGTTATTGCCATCGAGCAAAAAACAACAAGTAAATCTCCACGTTCTACTGTAGGTACAATTACTGAAATTTATGATTTTCTTCGTCTGTTGTATGCGCGAGCAAGTGATGCTTATAGCTATAATACCGGTGAGAAAATGGTAAGCTATAACGACGAACAAATTACAAACCTTATTAAAGAAACTTTTAACGGAAAGCGCATTAATATTTTAGCACCTGTTATCCGTTCTAGAAAAGGACATTATCGTGAACTTTTTGAACAAATAGCCAAACAAGGCTTTGTAAAAGTACGTACAGATTGTGAAATTCGTGACCTTGTTAAAGGCATGAAATTAGACCGTTACAAAAATCATGATATTGAAATTGTAATAGATCGCTTAAAAATTGATGCCAGCACAGACATCGACAAACGTTTAACTGAAACCATCAATACCGCAATGTATCACGGTGATGATGTTCTGATGGTCATAGATCAAGACTCACAAGAAGTTCGTTATTTTAGTCGAAACCTAATGTGTCCAAGTTCTGGTATTTCATATCCCAATCCAGAACCAAACAATTTTTCATTTAACTCACCAAAAGGTGCTTGCCCTACCTGTAACGGTATCGGAACCCTCTATAAAGTTAATGAAAACAAAATAATACCAGACGACACGCTCTCAATAAAAGCAGGAGCATTAGCACCACATGGTCCACAAAAAAGTAGTTGGATATTTAAGCAATTCGAAACGATAGCCCAACGCTATAATTTTTCATTAAACGATCCTTACAAAGGCATTCCTAAGGCTGCTAAACAAATAATTTTATATGGTGGTAATGAAAAGTTTGAAATTGAAAATAAAACACTAGGCGTAACTAGAAACTATAAAATAGACTTTGAAGGTGTAGCAAACTTTATTGAAAACCAATATAAAACAGCTGAAACCACCTCATTAAAACGTTGGGCTAAAGAATATATGGATCAAGTTTCATGTACCGATTGTCACGGTGCACGACTACGAAAAGAATCCTTAAATTTTAAAGTTAACGGTTTAAATATTGCTGAAGTCGCAAATAAAGACATTATCGATTTAGCTTCATGGTTTGATAAACTACCAAAGCAACTATCCAATAAACAACTTAAAATTTCAGAAGAAATAATTAAGGAAATCACATCAAGAACAAAATTCTTATTAGATGTAGGATTAGATTATTTATCGTTAAACAGAAGCTCAAAATCTTTATCTGGTGGGGAAGCACAACGTATTCGTTTAGCTACTCAAATAGGCTCTCAACTTGTGGGAGTCTTATATATTTTAGATGAACCTAGTATTGGTTTACACCAACGTGATAATGAAAAATTAATTAAATCCTTAGTCTCATTAAGAGATATAGGTAACTCCGTACTTGTTGTAGAACATGATAAGGACATGATTGAACACGCCGATTATGTGGTTGATATAGGTCCGCATGCAGGAAAACATGGTGGTGAGATAATCAGTATTGGAACACCCGAAGAACTTAAAACACATAATACCCTAACAGCCGATTACCTAAACGGTAAAAAGGAAATTGAAATACCTAAAGAACGCCGTGAAGGCAATGGCAAAAAACTAACCCTAAAAGGCTGTACAGGAAACAATTTAAAAAATGTTTCCATAACTATTCCTTTAGGTAAAATGATTGGAGTTACCGGTGTTTCAGGTAGTGGTAAATCAACCCTTATTAACGAAACACTCTACCCTATTATGAACGCCCATTATTTCAATGGCGTTAAAAAACCTATGCCTTATAAAAGTATTTCTGGTTTAGAACATATTGATAAGGTTATAGATATAAACCAAACACCAATTGGGCGAACACCAAGAAGTAATCCAGCTACTTATTCCGGTGTGTTTAGTGAAATACGAAGTTTATTTGCTAAAATACCAGAAGCCATGATTAGAGGCTACAAACCTGGACGTTTTAGTTTTAACGTTAAAGGAGGTAGATGTGAAACCTGTCAAGGTGGTGGTTTAAGAGTTATAGAAATGAACTTTTTGCCTGATGTTTATGTAGAATGTGAAACCTGTCAAGGCAAACGTTTTAATCGTGAAACTTTAGAAATTCGTTATAAAGGAAAATCTATTAGCGATGTATTAAACATGACTATGAATGAAGCGGTTGATTTTTTTGAACACATACCCAAAATTCATAAAAAACTAAAAACCATCAAAGATGTTGGTTTAGGTTACATAACATTAGGTCAGCAAAGCACAACCCTTTCAGGAGGTGAAGCTCAACGTATAAAATTAGCCACAGAATTAAGTAAACGCGATACAGGAAACACCTTCTATATCTTAGACGAACCTACTACCGGCTTACATTTTGAAGATATCCGTGTCCTAATGGAAGTTTTAAACAAACTAGTAAACAAAGGAAATACGGTTCTTATTATTGAACACAATTTAGATGTTATCAAAACTGTCGATTACATTATAGATGTTGGTTACGAAGGCGGAAAAGGTGGTGGCGAAATTATAGCAAAAGGAACACCTGAAGAAATTATAAAAAACAAAAAAAGTTATACTGCTAAGTTTTTAAAGAAGGAAATGCAATAGCAAATCACATAAAAACTCCAAATATTCTAAAGGCAAACCATAATGGTTTGCCTTTTTTTTATACCTAAAAAAAACAAGCTTAATAAAAGATTATATATCAGACACTAAATCATTTACAGAAAGCAGTGAAAATGTATTTAAATCCATTAAATTTGCTTTTGGATTATAATTAAATCCAAAAAAATAAGATACGATAAAAAATTATATATAAATATGAGAAATGAACAACATCATAAACGTTGGAATGAAGTAAAAACAAACGACTCATGGGCTATTTTTAAAATTATGGGCGAGTTCGTTAGCGGTTACGAAAAACTAAGTAAAATAGGACCATGTGTTTCTATTTTTGGGTCTGCACGTACTAAGCCTGACCATAAGTATTACAAATTAGCCGAAGAAGTAGCAAGTAAAATTGTTGAACACGGTTACGGTGTAATTACTGGTGGTGGCCCCGGTATTATGGAAGCAGGTAACAAAGGTGCACACATTGCTGGTGGTACTTCTGTAGGTTTAAATATTGAGCTCCCTTTTGAGCAACACGACAATCCTTATATTGATTCGGATAAGAGTTTAGATTTCGATTATTTCTTTGTGAGAAAAGTTATGTTTGTAAAGTATTCTCAAGGTTTTGTTGTTATGCCTGGTGGTTTTGGAACCTTAGATGAATTATTTGAAGCCATTACGCTCATACAAACTAATAAAATTGAAATGTTCCCAATTATACTTGTCGGAACAGACTTCTGGGAAGGTCTTTTAGATTGGATCAAATCAACATTATTAGATGGATTTGCTAATATTAGCGCTAAAGATTTAGACTTAATTCATTTGGTTGATACAGCCGACGAAATCATACCTATCTTAGATAGTTTCTATGAAAACTCCGATTTAAGCCCTAATTTCTAGAACTTATTTCAATAAAAGCAAAAGCCATTTAAACGCTATATCAGTAATTGAAAACGTTTAAATGGCTATTATTTTAAATCAAAGACATTAGTATTAAAATAAGTCACAACTTTTTTATTTCTTTATACAAATAACGAAATCTTAACAAAATTATAGGTCGCAATCGAGTATCTTGTAATAAACCTAAAACGTAAACCTATTTAAGCCGCATAATATACATTGAGAATACCCTATCTTTTAAATGTCATCTTTTTTGCTTTTAGCACACTTGTTTGTAGTCAAAATTCTACAAATGTAAAAGCGACCTTTAATGTGGAGAAAAACCAGATTAAAATCTCCCAAGATATAACCTATTTTAATACTAGTAACGACACGTTATCAACCATATATTTAAACGACTGGAGCAATAGTTTTGCAACCAAAAACACCCCACTTGCAAAACGTTTTTCTGAAGAATTTAAAACCGAATTTCACTTTGCTAAAAGTGCCGACCGTGGGTTTTCGGTTATAACCAATATATCTCAAGGCCCTACACCTTTAGATTTTGATAGATTAAAAGATCATATTGATGTGGTTCGTGTACAATTAGTTGAACCGCTACTACCAAATCAATCTTACAAAATTCACTTAAATTATATTGTTCAAGTCCCAAACGATAAATTTACGCGCTACGGGGTTACAGCGGAAAAAGATTATAATTTACGCTATTGGTATATCTCGCCTGCTGTTTACAATGGAAATTGGCAATACAGTAGTAACAAAGATTTAGACGATATGTTTATTGCACCAAGCAATATTCGCTTAGAAATAACCTGTCCGATAAACTACCATGTAGAATCGGAACTAAACAAAGTAGATTATTCTCAAGAAACAACTACCAAAACTGTTGTATTAGAAGGAGAAAACAGCATTAACTCCAAACTGTTTCTTAATAACATTTCAACTTTTAGAGAAATTGAAACAGACTACTTTACAATTGCATCTAATGTAGACGATGAGGATTTAAGCCCAATGAATAAAGCTTTAATAACCGATAAAATAGCTGGTTTTTTAAGTTCTAATTTAGGCCCCTACCCCAACAAACGTTTATTAATTACAGATATCGATTATAGAAAAAGCCCCATTTATGGCCTAAACCTTTTACCTAGTTTCATCAGGCCTTTTCCAGATCATTTTCAATATGAACTAAAAATATTAAAAACCGGACTGCGCAACTATCTTGAAAACACACTTCAAATAAACCCACGAACAGATCAATGGTTGTTAGATGGTATTCAAACTTATTATTTAATGAAATATGTAGATGACTTCTATCCAAACATGAAGTTATCGGGATCTATTTCCAATATATGGGGACTAAAATCGTTTCATGCTACACAATTAAAATTCAATGCACAGTATCCGTTTTTATACATGCACATGGCAAGGCAAAACATAGACCAACCTTTAACCATGAGTAAAGATTCGTTATTAAAGTTTAACGAAAACATAGCTAACAAATACAAAGCAGGTATTGGGTTAAAATATTTAGACGACTATATTGGTGAAAATATAGTAAACGCCACTATTACCGAATTCCTAACAAAAAACAGACTAAAAGAAGTCAATACAGATAGCTTTAAATCGCTATTAACTTCTAAAACAGACAAAGATTTAGATTGGTTTTTTACGGAGTATATTCAAACCAAAAAATATATAGATTACACCATCAGTAAAGCCGTTAAAAAAAACGACTCCATTCAAGTTACAATTAAAAACAAAAGCAACATAACAGTTCCGATTACCTTATTTTCATTTACTGAAAAAACAGCAAACTCAAAAATTTGGCTAGATCCCATTACAGACTCTATAACCGTTACAATTCCTGATAATAACACCACAAAATTAGTCTTAAATCATGACCAAATAGTACCGGAGTTTAATGTAAGAAACAATACTAAAAACTTAAAAAAATCACTTTTTAATAGACCTCTACAACTTCGGTTAATTAAAGATATTGAAGACCCAGACTACAATCAAATATTTTTAATGCCCATTGTAGAATTCAATAACATTTATGATGGTATTGTTTTAGGCGTTAAAGCCTATAATAAAACTGTTTTACGTAAAAACTTTTACTATAAATTAGCACCACAATACGGGTTAAAATCGGAATCTTTAACGGGTTCTGCAGCTTTAAACTACATACAGTACATAGATAACTCATCTAATTTATTTCATGTTAATTATGGTATTGGCGCTAGCTATAGTAGTTATGCCGAAAATTTATTTGTAACCAAATTTACACCCGCTGTACAATTATCGTTTCGAGACAAGTCAAACTTACGTGCCAATAAACGCCACTATATAACCTTACGATACATAGACATTAATAGAGATTCAGACCCATCTGCTCTATTAACTTCTGAAACAAACCAACCAGACTACGGCGTATTTAATTTGCGTTATAACCATATAGACAAAGATTTAGTCAACTACTCTTCTTGGTTTGCTGACACTCAATTTTCAGAAAAATTCGGTAAAATTGCATTAAACTATGAGTACCGAAAACTATCAAAAAATAACAGACAATACAACTTACGTTTCTTTGCAGGTGCCTTTTTATACAATAAAACCTACAAGAATTCCGATTATTTTAGTTTCGCTTTAGACCGACCTACAGATTATTTGTTTGATTATAATTATTACGGACGTTCTGAGAGCGACGGCTTATTTAGTCAGCAGTTAATTATTGCTGAAGGTGGATTCAAATCCATGTTAGAACCTAGTTTTGCCAATCAGTGGATAACCACTTTAAACGGAAGTATGACCATTTGGAAATACATTATGGCTTATGGCGATTTAGGTTTTGTTAAAAACCGTCAACACAGTGCCAAATTTGTTTATGACACAGGTATTCGCGTCAGCTTAGTTGACGATTATTTTGAACTCTATTTCCCTGTATACTCAAATTTAGGTTGGGAAGTTTCTCAAGCCCATTACCCCGAAAAAATCCGTTTTATCGTTACGTTAGATTTTAAAACGTTACTCGGATTATTCACCCGCCGTTGGTACTAAATATACCCTTTTTAAAAATCCTAAAATTCAATGCAGTATCTGTAACAGAATTGCTGTTTTAGAGCAAAAATTGAAATATACGCAACAAAAAAGGTGTTTTACTTATAATTTATCAATTTTATAACAAGGTTTAGCATTGTAAATATTACTTATAATAACTACCTTTGCAAAAAACAAAGAGACATCTATGAAAGCAAATCCAGAAGTAAATAAAGACCTTTCTTTTGAAGACTTTAAAGTCGAAGTTTTAAACGATTACAAACTTGCCGTAACCTCTCGCGAATGTAGTTTATTAGGACGTCGTGAAGTACTTACTGGAAAAGCTAAGTTTGGAATTTTTGGAGATGGAAAAGAAGTACCACAATTAGCCATGGCTAAAGCCTTTAAAAATGGCGATTTCCGCTCTGGTTACTACCGCGATCAAACATTTATGATGGCTATCGGTGCATTAAATATCGAGCAATTTTTTGCTGGTCTTTATGGAAATACCAACTTAACAGACGAACCCATGTCTGCGGGACGCCAAATGGGAGGACATTTTGCAACCCAGAGTTTAGATGAAAATGGTAACTGGAAAAACTTATTAGAACAGAAAAACTCCAGTGCCGATATTTCTCCTACTGCGGGTCAGATGCCAAGATTACTAGGCTTAGCTCAAGCTTCTAAAATATACCGTAATGTTACTGGTATTGACACAACCAACTTTTCTAACCAAGGACAAGAAGTAGCTTGGGGAACAATTGGTAATGCAAGTACTAGTGAAGGTTTATTCTTTGAAACTATAAATGCCGCTGGTGTTTTACAGGTACCAATGGTTATGAGTGTTTGGGATGATGAATACGGCATTTCCGTTCACGCAAGACACCAAACAACTAAAGAGAATATATCAGAAATATTAAAAGGCTTTCAACGTGAAAAAGGCGAAAAAGGCTTTGAAATTTTACGCGTTAATGGCTGGGATTACCCAACACTAATTGAAACATATCAAAACGCTTCTCAAGTAGCTCGTGAAGAACACGTACCTGTTTTAATTCACGTTCAAGAATTAACACAACCTCAAGGTCACTCGACTTCAGGGTCACATGAGCGTTACAAAAATGAAGAGCGCCTAGCATGGGAAGCTGAATTTGACTGTAATGTTAAACTTCGTGAATGGGTTATTGCCAATGGAATAGCTACCGATGAGGAACTAAAAGCTATTGAAAAAACAATTAAAAAAGAAGTTCGTGATGGTAAAAAAGCAGCATGGACTGCATTCTCACAACCGCTTAAACAAGAACAAAACGAATTAGTTGCGTTGTTAGAAACTGTAGCTGCTTCAAGTTCCAATAAAGTTTTTATTGAAAAACTTAAAAACGACTTAGCTGAAATTTCAGAACCAATCCGTAAGGATGTTTTATCTACTGCCCGTAAAGCTTTACGTTACGTAGTGAATGAAACTTCAGAAGAAAAAACACAATTAGCAGATTGGATTAACAACTATTTAAATCTAATCCAACCAAAATATAGTTCACACTTACACTCTAATTCAGAGCATTCCGCTTTAAACATTGAAGAGGTTAAACCAACTTACGATGAAACAAGTGAGGAAGTAGATGCCAGATTGGTAATTCGTGATAACTTTGATGCCATTTTCAGTAAATACCCTGAAGCACTAATTTTTGGTGAAGATGCTGGTCATATTGGTGATGTAAACCAAGGTTTAGAAGGCATGCAAGAAAAGTATGGTGAATTACGCGTTTCGGATGTTGGTATTCGTGAAGCTACTATTCTTGGTCAAGGTATTGGCATGGCTATGCGTGGCTTACGCCCAATTGCTGAAATTCAGTATCTAGATTATATTTTATATGCGTTGCAAATTATGAGTGATGATTTAGCAACCTTACAATACCGAACAAAAGGGCGCCAAAAGGCACCATTAATTATAAGAACACGTGGACACAGACTAGAAGGTATTTGGCATTCTGGATCTCAAATGGGTGGTGTTATGCATTTAATACGTGGTATCCATGTTTTAGTTCCGCGTAACATGACTAAAGCTGCTGGATTTTACAATACACTTTTAAAAAGCGATGAACCTGCTTTAATAGTTGAATGTTTAAATGGTTACCGCTTAAAAGAAAAAATGCCTAATAACATTGGTGCTTTTAAAACTCCTATTGGCGTTGTAGAAACAATTCGTGAAGGTAACGACATTACATTAGTATCTTACGGCTCTACATTACGTGTAATTGAACAAGCAGCAAAAGAATTACAAGAAGTAGGCATTAGTGCTGAAATTATTGACATTCAATCCTTGTTGCCATTCGATTTAAACCACGATACAGTGAAAAGTGTTGCTAAAACAAACCGCTTAATGGTGATTGATGAAGATGTTCCTGGTGGCGCTTCAGCTTTTATTTTAAACGAAATTTTAAACACGCAAAATGCCTACAAGCATTTAGATAGCAAGCCAGAAACATTAACTGCTAAAGCACACAGACCTGCTTATGGGACCGATGGCGATTACTTCTCTAAACCATCTGCTGAAGATGTATTTGAAGCGGTTTACAATGTTATGCATGAAGCAAATCCTAATAATTTCCCTAAATTAAGATAAGTAGTCTTAATTTAAACAACCATACCAAAAGACCTGCCTGTTAATTTAACAAGCAGGTCTTTTTCTTTTAGTATATTTAACCAAGTTAAAACAAAAATCACCAAGTAAATGTTTACAAAAAGTTACCCAGATATAGCATTAGCCGTTTTAAGAATCGGAATTTCTGGAATGATGCTAGTTCACGGAATACCAAAAATAGAACGATTATTTAATACACCTATTGAATTTGGAGACCCCTTAGGTCTAGGTGCAACAACATCATTAATATTAGCACTCATTGGTGAGGTTATTGCTCCATTATGTATAATTATTGGTTTTAAAACCAAACTTGCAAGCATCCCTGCTATAATTACAATGATTGTCGCGGCATTTGTAGTGCATTTACAAGATGATTTTTACACGAAAGAGAAAGCACTACTCTACCTATTAGGTTTTTTAGTTATCTTTTTATCTGGCCCCGGAAAGTATGCTTTAGATAAAAATTAACCCGCACCTTAAAACAAAATTTGAGATGAAAGCCGCATCAGTAGTTACTATTAAAAAAGAATTACAACATAAAACCGATACCGAACTCACAGAATTGGTATTGCGTTTATCTAAATTTAAAAAAGAAAACAAAGAGCTACTCACCTACTTACTGTTTGAAGCTCATGATGAAACTACTTACATAGAAACTATTAAAACAGAAATTGACGAACATTTCTCAAACATTAATACCAATAGCTATTTTTACATCAAAAAAAGCGTTCGCAAAATATTGCGACTCATAAAAAAGTACGCACGCTATTCACTAAAAAAAGAAACAGAAGTAGAGCTCCTTCTCCATTTCTGCAAACGCTTAAAAGACATAAAACCTACCATTAAACACAATGTCACCTTAACTAATATTTATGAAAGACAAATAATAAGTATACAGAAAACAATTAAAAACCTTCATGAAGATTTGCAATACGACTACAACATAATGTTAGAAGAATTAAAAACATAAAAAAAGCGCAAACCAAATGGTTTGCGCTTTTTTTATCAGACTACTTGATAATTAAGCCATCTGTTCTTCATGTTTTCCTTCATAGACTTCCTCTACTAATTTAGCATTAAATGCAGGTAAATCCTCCGGTGAGCGGCTGGTTACTAAACCACTATCAACCACAACTTCTTCATCCACCCAGTTTGCACCAGCGTTGATGATATCCTTTTTAATAGATCCGTACGAAGTAACTTTTCTATCTTTTAAAACATCAGCTTCAGCCAATAACCAAGGCGCATGGCAAATAGCAGCTACAGGTTTATGGTTTTCGAAAAACGATTTTACAAAACGAACAGCTTTTTCGTTTCTACGTAATAAATCCGGGTTAATTACACCTCCAGGAAGCATTAGGGCATTGTAATCACTAACTGACACATCATCTAAAATCCGATCTACAGAATAGGTTTTTCCCCAATCGCCATCAGACCAAGATTTAATTGTTCCCGATTTTTCAGAAACAATATCAACTTGTGCCCCAGCTTCTTCTAGTGCTTTTTTTGGTTCTCTTAATTCACTCTCTTCAAAACCATTTGTAGCTAAAATAGCTACTCGCTTTTTATTTAAATTCTCCATTATAAGTATTTTAAGATTAATAATTTGTTTACTCTAAATTACTAGAAAATACTTGTGTAAACGAATCTAAAACCCCATTTAACTTGAGTTTAATAAAAAGTGTTAAGGAATAATATTGAAGTGTTAAAACGCTAAAATAAATGTTAATACATAATCCGAACCATTAGTTCTTTAAGTAAATCTGACTGAGGTACTGATTGTGAGCCTACACCTTTTCCTTTCACATCAAAAAGACGTAAATCAGCAATAATAGCACTTACTTTTTTCATTGGATAGTTTCTAGCAGCTACTAGATATTCTTCTGTAAAAAATGGTGATATCTTTAATGCAGTTGCAACATTTCTTGACGATTTATCTTGCAAGCCGTGTAACTTTAGTATTCGAGTAAAATATGTATGCAAAAAACCCACTGTTAAAACCATGGGATTGTCTTTTGGATTCTCTCCAAAATACGTTATAATTTTATTAGCTTTCAAAACATCACGAGCCCCAATAGCTTTATGAAGCTCAAAATTATTATAATCCTTACTAATACCTATATTCTCTTCTATCAGTTCTGGTGTAATCTGAGTACCCTCTGGTAATACAATTTTAAGTTTATCTAACTCGTTACTTATTTTACTTAAGTCCGTTCCTAAAAACTCTGTAAGCATTTGCGCCCCCTTTGGTGTAATGGTATAATTCTGACCAGATAAAACACGATTAATCCAAGCTGGTATTTGATTATCGTACAGTTTTTTACTATCAAATACAATAGCCGACTTTTTTAAAGTTTTATAAAGCGCCTTACGCTTATCAATAGTCTTATACTTGTAGTTAAACACCAAAATTGTTGTAGGCTGTGGATTTTTAGCATAGGCTACCAAATTCTCAATATTCCGAGATAAATCTTGAGCCTCTCTAACTACAATTACCTGATATTCGGCCATCATAGGAAATCTTTTTGCATGACCTATAATATCATCAACAGTTACATCTCTACCATAAAGCGTCATTTGATTAAACCCACGCTCCTCCTCAGTTAAAACTGTTTCTTCAATATAATTGGAAATCTTATCTACATAATAAGGCTCTTCACCCATTAAAAAATAAATAGGTTTAAAGTTCCGTTTTTTTATATCACTGACTAATTGTTTGACTTCGTCCAAATTGCTGAATTCGAAATTAAAAACTCCCTAAACTAAAAATTGAAAAGGGGTTTGGTTTTTGATTATTGTAAGTTAACTTTGGCAAAACCTTCAGTGGCATCTATGCAAGCACTTAATTTTCCCAAGTTTTCATTCCGTTTCAAAAATAATGAAAATAAAGTTTCTATATTCGATCCTATTCGGAAAAAATTTGTGATTCTTCAACCTGAAGAATGGGTAAGACAACATTGCTTACAGGTTTTAATGATTCATAAAAAGTACCCAAAAACACTTATAAATGTAGAAAAAGAGCTGCATGTTAACGGTTTAAAAAAACGTTATGATATTGTTGTTTATAATTCCGATGGTAGTATTCACCTTATTGTAGAATGTAAAGCGCCAAATATTACAATAAATCAACAAACCTTCGATCAAATTGCACAATACAACTTAACCTTGAACGCCACGTATTTAATGGTTACGAATGGGATAAATCATTATTTTTGTCAAATGGACTTCGAGGCCGAATGCTACAACTTTTTAAAAGATATCCCTGATTATAACTTATGAAAATAGCCGTTGTTATACTTAATTGGAATGGAAAACAGCTACTAGAGCAGTTTTTACCTCTAGTAGTTACATACTCAAAAGAAGCTACTATATATGTAGCTGATAATGCATCTACCGATGATTCTATTCTTTATATTAAAAGAAATTTCCCAGAAGTCAAAATCATACAAAACAGCTCGAATGGAGGCTACGCAAAAGGTTATAATGACGCCTTGCAAAATGTCCATGAAACTATTTACTGTTTACTTAACAGCGATATTGAAGTTACAGAAAATTGGCTACAACCTATTACAAATGTTTTTAATTCAGAACCAGATACCGCAATAATTCAACCTAAAATATTAGATTACAACAACAAATCAATGTTTGAATATGCTGGAGCTGCTGGCGGATACATCGACAAATATGGATATCCATTTTGTCGTGGCCGTGTATTTGATTCTATAGAAAAAGACTTAGGACAATACAACGATCAATCTGAAATATTCTGGGCATCTGGAGCCTGTTTTTTTATTAGAAAATCCGTTTTCCATACACTGAGAGGTTTCGACGAATCGTTTTTTGCTCACATGGAAGAAATTGATTTATGCTGGAGAGCCTTCAACCAAGGATACCATGCAAAATACATTAGCCAATCGACTGTTTTTCACGTTGGAGGAGCAACATTAAAAGCCAACAACCCTAAAAAAACATATCTTAACTTTAGAAACAGCCTATTTACACTTTGTAAAAACACTTCTAAAAATTTATTCTTAACGATTTTTATACGACTTTGTTTAGATGGTTTAGCAGGCGTGAAATTTTTACTAGAACTGAAACCAACCCATATATTAGCTATCATAAAAGCTCATTTTAGTTTTTATAAGCACCTACCTCGTTTATTAAAAAAACGACGTACTACTACCCCAAAAGATGGTTATTACAAAACAGATTCTATAGTTTGGGACTATTATGTTAAAGGTAAATACCGTTCTTAAATTCAAGCTTTATTTAATAGCACACCTTTCTTTAGTATTCGTGTTAAGATTACACGTATTTTAATCATAATTTACTAAAATACAACTGTTTATAAATTTGTTAAATTTTTTGTTAATCATTACCGAATGCATCATTTTATTATATAATTTTGATTTGTTAATTATTAACACCTAAAATCACATTAATTATTATGAAAAAACTAATTTTATTTAGTGTTTCCGCCATGTTACTACTAGGTTCATGCGTTTCTAAAAAAGAATATGCCGCTCTTGAAGCCAAGCAAAAAGAAACACAAGATTTATTAAATACAGCAACTATAAAATTAAACTCTTGCTTATCCAAAGCTGAAGGTTTAGAAGATCGGGTTGCCGATTTAAAAAAATCTAACGACAATCTAATATCTAGCAATGAATCCTTAACAATGCTAACATCTAAAGGTGCTAGTAATGTTGAAAAAACACTAGAGAGTTTAAAAGAGAAAGATTTAAGGATTTCTCGTTTGCAAGATGCGGTAAGCAAAAAAGATAGTGTGATGTTAGCACTTGTAACAAGCTTGAAGAAAGAAGTTGGTATCAACGATCCTGACATTCAAGTAAATGTTGAGAAAGGTGTTGTATTTATTTCAATTGCCGATAAAGTATTATTTAAAAGTGGCAGCTATAGTGTGACTTCTAGAGCTCAAGAAATTCTAGGAAAAGTTGCTACTGTAGTTAAGGCTAAACCAACTTTTGAATGTATGGTTGAAGCACATACAGACCCTGTTCCTTACAGCAAGCCACCATTAATTGATAACTGGGATTTAAGTGTTAAACGTGCTACATCTGTAGTGCGCGTATTAGAAGATTTAGGGGTTGCTCCTAAACAACTTATTGCTGCAGGTCGTGGTGAATTCCAACCTATCGTAGATAATGATACAGCTGAGAACAGAGCAAAAAATAGACGAACAAGAATTATTGTATTACCGAAAATTGATGAGTTTTACGATATGATTGATAAAGAAATGAAAAATCTTGCTGCTGACGGAAAATAAATCAGCAATAGATAAAATCTAAAAAAAGCCCACTCTTAGTTTTCAAGAGTGGGCTTTTTATTTCATAACACTTAAAAAGCGTCTCAAAAACCATATGAATTAACAATTCAAATTAATAACGTTAAAAAAATAAAATATTTACTTTAATTTAACTCATAAGAATAATTATTGATAGTTTTTTAAGTATTTTAAAGAATATTTGCTATTTACAAAAATATTTACTTAAATTTAATTACCCAAAAACTATCATATACTTATTCATTTGCAAAAGAACATCTAACCTACTCAAAATCTTTTCACTATGAGACAAGTATTACATTATCACTTTGAAAGACGGTCTGAAAATCATTTAGACTGGTTAATTAACGTTATTAAATCTGAGAAGTATTTTCAAGCAGACTCTATTATTAGAACCAATAAAAAAACCAAATACTATAATAAAACCTTAAAATCTGCTTAATCACTTTAATAACTACGGAACTAAAAGGTAGTTTGGATGTTTCTTAAAAAATTTCCAAACTACCTTTTCCTTCCCTAACTACAACAGGAGCATCTCCAGACATATCTATTACCGTTGACGCAACATTATCTCCATAACCCGCATCAATTACTAAGTCTACTAAATTATCCCATTTCTCTAAAATAAGTTCCGGATCGGTTGTATACTCTAAAACATCATCATCATCACGAATAGAGGTCGATATAATAGGATTCCCTAACTCCTTAACAATTTCAAGAGCAATATTATTTCCAGGAACACGTATACCAACTGTTTTTTTCTTTTTAAAAACCGCAGGAAGCGACTTAGACCCAGGCAATATAAAGGTATAAGGTCCAGGCAATGCTCGTTTTAATATTTTAAAAGTAGCTGTATCAATCTGCTTTACGTAATCACTTAAATTACTTAAGTCATGACATATAAACGAAAAATTAGACTTTTCTAACTTCACACCTTTTATACGTGCAATTTTCTCCAAGGCTTTAACATTTGTAATATCACAACCTAAACCGTAAACCGTATCGGTAGGATAAATTATTAAACCTCCTTTTTTCAACACCTCAACAACCCTTTTAATCTCCTTATAATTAGGGTTTTCCTCGTAAATTCTTACAAACTCTGCCATACTATTAAATTAAAAAAAACGTTAACTTAAGCAAGATACTTAATTCTTACTATTATGAAAACTAATAAATACCTCATATTTTACACTTTTCTGATTTTAATTATTATTTCATGTAATAGTAATAACGACTTAACCGACAACACAGAATTAAATAGTGTCGAGTACTACGAAGAGCTAGATGTTTCTTACGGGGCGGATCCTTATCAAACATACGACATTTACCTACCAGCCAACAGAAGTTTAAACACAAATATCATGATTTTAATTCATGGTGGCGGCTGGAGCGCAGGAGACAAAAGCGACATGAACAGTATTAAAAATTTTATACGTAATGAGTTTCCAAACATAGGTGTTGTAAACATGAATTATCGCTTATCTGACGCAAACACTCCTCCGTACCCTATGCAAATTAACGATATTACCTCTGTGATCAATAAACTAAAGACCAACCAGAACTACTATATTATTGATAATGATTTCGCTTTTATAGGTACAAGTGCTGGCGCACATTTATCCTTACTTTGGACCTATGCTTTTGATACACAAAATGACATTGATATGGTTTGCAGTATTGTTGGCCCTACAAATTTTACTGATCCAGCCTACCTAAACACCGCCGATTCTACTATTCAAGAACTATTAGACCTATATGGTATTAATGCTACTACAGCATATTTAGAAGAAATCAGTCCTTACCACCAAGTAACCAGCAATGCCGCACCTACCATATTATTTTATGGCGGCATGGATCCTCTAGTGCCAACATCACAAGGCCAAGCTATGCATGAAAAACTAAATACATTAGGCGTAACTAATCAATTTACACTCTACCCCAATAGCGGTCATGGATGGACAGGATTAAACTTACTAGACACAAGTGCTAAGCTCAAAACTTTTATTGAAACACATTTCAACTAAAATCACCCTATAATTTGAAGTTTAGCAAAACGTAGTAATAATTTTTTAACGCCACCATTAACAAATTTTATCTCTGCCTTCACATCTGCTCCTGTTCCTTCAATTTTCAAAACCTCACCTTTACCAAAACGCATATGCTCAACCATATTTCCTGCCACCAGATTATCATCAAATAAATTAGCACCACCCCCTGTATTACTAACGGGTTTTAAATTTTTAGAACTAGGTATTTGCTTTTTTTCAACCTTCGATACTGGCGCACCTTTCTTTTTAAAAGTTGGCTGAACAGGCTTTTTAAAACGTACCTTATTAGGTTGTGGATCACCAAAAATATCAGCATCCAACATAGGATTAAAGCGTCGCTCCTCTATAGGCGTCATAATATCTAGATATTGCTCATCAATTTCTTCAATAAAACGACTAGGCTCAGCATCAACTAATTTACCCCAACGATAACGAGACAAAGCATATGTTAAATAAGCTTGTTTCTCAGCACGAGTTAGTGCCACATAAAACAACCTACGCTCCTCCTCTAATTCACTTCGTGTTCCCATACTCATGGCTGAAGGAAACAAATCCTCTTCCAAACCAACAATATATACATATGGAAACTCCAACCCTTTAGCCAAGTGAATAGTCATTAATGCCACATGATCTGCATCCCCTTTATCTGCATCTAAATCTGTAGCTAGAGCTACATCTTCTAAAAACTCTGCAAGTGAAGCTGTAGCATCTACAAGTTCTTTCTGCCCTTCAACAAAATCTTTGATACCATTTAAAAGCTCCTCAATATTCTCCATTCTAGCAACACCTTCTGGCGTGCTATCTTTATTCAATTCACGAATCAGACCACTTGCTTTCACAACATGATCAGCTAATTCAAAAGCATTAGAATTCTGATTTAAAACCTGAAAACTCTCAATAAGCGTTGTAAAGTTGCGGAGTTTAGTCCGAACACCAGAGTTAATATTAATATTTACAGTATCAATATTTTTAAGGACTTCAAAAATAGTTTTACCATAAGTGTTTGCAGCTACAATTAAACGATCCATTGTTGTTTGACCAATACCTCGAGCTGGATAATTTATAACACGTTTTAAAGCCTCCTCATCCGAAGGATTGATTATTAATCGTAAATACGATAATGTATCTTTAATTTCCTTACGCTGATAAAAAGATAAACCACCATAAATACGATACGGAATATCACGTTTACGTAAAGCATCTTCAATTGAACGCGACTGCGCATTTGTACGATATAAAACTGCAAAATCGCTATTTGGCAATTGATTTTGCATTTTATTTTCAAAGATTGAACTCGCCACAAAACGCCCTTCATCACCATCAGTTAAGGAGCGATTTACTTTTATTTTAGCACCCTCATCATTAGCAGTCCATACAACCTTATCTAACTTGGTTTCATTTTTATCAATGATAGAATTTGCTGCATTGACGATATTTTTTGTAGATCGGTAATTCTGCTCTAATCGAAACAGCTTTACATCATCATAATCCTTCTGGAAATTCAAAATATTATTAATATTTGCTCCACGGAAAGCATAAATACTCTGCGCATCATCACCAACCACACATATATTTTGAAACCTGTCAGATAAAGCTCTAACAATTAAATATTGAGAATGGTTCGTATCCTGATACTCATCTACCAATATATAACGAAACTTATCCTGATATTTAGCTAACACATCTGGAAAACGCGTTAATAACTCATTCGTTTTCAACAACAAATCATCAAAATCCATAACCCCTGCTTTAAAACAGCGATCAACATAATTTTTATAAATATCTCCTAACCTTGGACGTCTAGCCATTTTATCTGCCTCCATTAATTCTGGATTCTGAAAATATGCTTTAACAGTAATAAGATTATTTTTATAAGAAGAAATTCGGGAACGAATCTGCTTTGTTTTATAGATTTCCTTATCAAGATTCATTTCCTTAATAATAGAAGCAATCAACTTATCCGAATCCTGCGTATCGTAAATAGTAAAATTACTTGGATACCCTAATCGATCTGCTTCAAAACGTAAAATTTTAGCAAAAACCGAGTGAAAGGTTCCCATCCATAAGTTTTTTGCCTCACTAGAACCAACAATAGTCGCAATACGCTCTTTCATTTCACGCGCTGCTTTATTGGTAAATGTTAATGACAAAATATTAAACGAATCAACTCCTTGATGCATCAAGTAAGCAATACGATACGTTAACACACGAGTCTTCCCAGAACCAGCTCCTGCAATAACAATCATCGGTCCATCTTTTTGCAATGTTGGCGCTAGCTGCGCTTCATTTAACTGGCTTAAATACTTCTCCAAACTTATATAATTTTAAAAGTGTGAAATTAATAATTGTTAGCCGTTTAGACAGCCAGATTTATGAATAATTATAAACAATTTAAATACCTGCAAACAAGCTCTTATTCAAATGTCATAGCCTTTAACAACCCAGCACGTGCATTTATCCATATATAATTAAAAACCGACTTGTTTTTACTACGCGTAACACCTTCTTTATTAACGGTTATAAAATCAGTCACAGCTTTATTACTATTAGACGAAACAAAAATATTAGCCAAACCAGACAAGAAACTATTCTTCTCTTTGCCGTTTTCTTTAAGAATTACTACATCGAATGCTTGATACTTAGTTTTAAAATCTATATCAGACAAATCATCATTTCCATTTATAGTAAAGTATGTTTTATCTAACTTACCATTAAGCCTAATATTCAAATTTGGAACAGTAAAACTATTAAGCTCCGAAGCCAACAAGTCGTCCAATTCTGCTTGAAACAAAAAGCGATCTTCAACACTATTAACATCAAATTCCCAATTCACCTGTAATGGCGCATGCTCCATAAACAATGTTTGGATATCTAAGGTTGTTTTTATTGGCGCCACATAAGTATTACTTACATTTTTTATTACCGCATGGAAATCGGAAAACCGAACAGTCCCCGCAGGTTTATCAACTTTTATTTTTTCAGAATAACGTATCGCTGTATTCACCAACTCCACCTCATCAAGTGTTAAATCGAAATTCAAATCGCGTAACATTTTACTGTAAAGCGGCTTGATTTTCTCATCATCCGCAACTAATTTATCTCGATAGATATCTGCATCAACTTCAGAAAACAGCACTTTTGGGCTTTTTATTTGCAAAATACTGTCTTGACGAAATCCAAAATTAATATCTTTCACCTGAAGCTCTTTTACAACTACATCATAATGATCTCGCTCAACTTTAATAACTCGAGACAAATCCTGTTTAGAATATTTAGTCTTAAACACTAAACCCTGTAAACTAAGTTGTTTATTGTTAAACGCGAAAACTCCTGTTTTTAAATCATCATAATCACTAACTCTATAATAAAGGCTATCATATCGCAAACTTAAATCCTGATAATCAATTGGTATTTTTTGCGCTTGTGTTTTTTCATCAAAGCGCACATTTTTCATGGAAAAATCGATATTTGACACACGCAACATCAGTGAGTCATTCACCACATTTGCAACCACAACATCTCCTGCATCAACATTAAAATTTGCAACTTCAATAACCTTACTAAAAGACGACTGTGATTTAGACCGGTAAACAGAATCTTGTATTTTAGAGTTATGCCTATATGTAACTTTAGGCGCACGAACTATTAAATCAGAAACATGAACAACTCCTCCTACTATGTAATCCCAATATCCAATATCATGAATTTGAAGATAGTCAAGTTCAACATTTATCAATTGCTTATTAGTTATCTCACCATTTAATGAGACATCAATCTGACTCAATTCTATATTTCCACTAAAAATATTAACATTCAATTCAGAATAATTCAACTCAACACCTTCAGGAAGCTCTTTTTTTAGGTAGCCATCTAATTTCATCTCAGCAAACCACTGCAAACCAAACAACAACAAAACAACAACAACACTAACACCCAAAACAGTTTTAAGCCAAAAATTTAAAGATTTACCCATTTCATAAAGATATCTAAAATTTCAAATTTATTTTAAATATATTTACGTTAAATTATACTTTTATGCAAACCTTTTTAGACTTTTTAAGCGATATTCCATGGTGGGGATGGCTACTTATACTACTTATCATTATTGCTATAAGAGACGTATTCTTTCAAAAAAAACACACCATTAGCCATAACTTTCCTGTAGTTGGTCATTTTAGGTATATGTTAGAAAAAATTGGACCAGAACTTAGACAATATTTAGTTGCCAATAACCGCGAAGAACTACCTTTTAACCGTATAGAACGCGGCTGGATATACGCTTCTGCAAAACACCAAAACAATTACGAAGGCTTTGGAACAGATCGTGACATATATGCGCATCAGCATATTTTTATAAACAACGCCATGATGCCTTATAAAGTAAAAAATAACCACCCAAACACCACCGATCCTTATTTTTTACCTTGTGCAAAAGTTATGGGACTAGCAAATA
Organism: Algorimicrobium bowmanii; assembly: GCF_054031195.1. The sequence continues at coordinate 1,439,437 of NZ_CM132929.1, read as the reverse complement.
ATAGAAAGAAACCTTTTAGACCAGGCTCCGTAATAAACGTAAGCGCTATGAGTTTTGGATCTTTATCAGCTAAAGCTGTTGAATCAATGAACAAGGGTATAAAAATGGCCGATGCTTACCACAACACAGGCGAAGGCGGTTTATCGCCATACCATTCACATGGTGGTGATGTTATTTTTCATTTTGGAACTGGATATTTTGGTATCCGTAATGAAGACGGCAGCTTTTCTATGGATAAATTAATAGCCCTGGTCGAAAAAAACCCTTTTGTTCGAGCTATAGAAATAAAGCTATCACAAGGTGCTAAACCTGGAAAAGGAGGCGTATTACCAGCCGCTAAAATAACACAAGAAATTTCGGATATCAGACACGTACCATTAGGAAAAGACGTATTATCTCCACCAAACCACTCCGCTTTCTCTAATGTTAGCGAAATGCTTGACCTCATAGAACAGATAGCTGAAAAAACAGGACTTCCAGTAGGCATAAAAGCTGCAATTGGCAAACTTAATCAATGGGAAGAATTAGCAGATCTTATGGTTAAAACAGGCAAAGGTCCCGATTTTATTACTGTCGATGGTGGCGAAGGCGGAACAGGTGCTGCTCCTCCTAGTTTTGCCGATCATGTCTCACTCCCTTGGGTGTACGGCTTTAGTAGCGTATACAAGGTTTTTAAAAACAGAAACCTTACCGAACGAATTGTTTTTATTGGTAGCGGTAAATTAGGGTTTCCTGCCAAAGCAGCCATGGCATTTGCCATGGGAGCCGACTGCATTAATGTTGCTCGAGAAGCTATGATGAGTATCGGATGCATTCAAGCGCAAGTTTGCCACACTAACACCTGTCCTAGTGGTGTTGCCACTCAAAACAAATGGCTACAAAACGGTATCGATCCAACATTAAAATCTGTAAGACTCGCACAATATTTTAAAACTTTCAGAAAAGAATTTATTGAAATCACACATGCTTCAGGCTATGAACACCCATGCCAATTTAAAATGAGCGATGTAGCTGTAAATGTAGACGACCAAAACTTAACGAAAGAATTAGACAGAACTTACATGTATAATAAAGCTATCGTACCATTTACAAGTATGCAAGATTTAAAGGATTGCCAATATCTAGGAGGCTCAAAAACCAAATAACTCACATTTTAAAACAGCCAACTTTAATTAACATCATAAGATCATTCAAAGAAGTGAATACTTGTGCTATTATAAAAAACAACTTATGTTTGTGGTATCATAAATCAGAACAATGGAAGGACAGATAATTAACCTATTGATGTATACAATTCCAGCACTTATAACTGGATTAATTGCTTATTACTTTTTTAAAGAACACACTAAAAACGAAGATGGACGTCGACGCTTTTTACTTCATAAAGATATGCAAGTTACAACATTACCTATCCGACTTCAAGCCTATGAACGCATGTCGCTTTTCTTAGAACGCATCACACCTTCTAAATTATTAATTAGAGTTTCACCACATAGTTCTAATAAAGAAAACTACGAATCGTTATTAATCCAAAACATCGAACAGGAGTTTGAACATAATCTATCACAACAAATTTATGTAACCGATGAATGCTGGAACATTATCACCGCAGCTAAAAACGCCACTATACAACTCATTAGAAAAGCTAGTCTACTAGAAAAAACAGACACCGCCAATAAGCTTCGTGAGGTTGTTTTAACAGAAATGATGGAAAAACAAGCACCTAGCGATGCGGCATTATCGTTTATTAAAAAGGAAGTTAGTGAAATGTGGTAAAAATCTAACTATTAGATTTTTTTTCATGGCGCATTTTAGCATTTTCATAGCCTTGCTCCCACCATTTTGTCATTAATCGTTTACTGAATATTAAAGAGTTCTCCGTTAAACTAGAAGGTGTATAATATAGATTTAATTTAACACCCCTATTTTTAGCCGCCAACTTACCAATTAAAATATCATTACGTTCCACCTGATTCAACAAATGGCCGAACAAATTAATCATCAACGAAAACGGATTTTTTCCTAAAACTTTTTTGTGCTCTATATTTTCAGCTTCTAATATTATCGCATCAACCTCAGTTGCTCCTCTATTAATAGCTTCACGAATAGGAACAACACAACCTAAGCCTCCATCAGCATATTCATAACCATTTACCTTTGCTATAGACATAAACGGTATGTAATTGCACGAAATCCAAATCCAATTACAAAATTCATCATAAGTACAATCCTTAATAGACTTGTATTCTACAGAATTTAAAGACAAATTTGAAACCGTTGCTACAACATCTTTGTTTTCTGTACGTATTTTATGATACTCTTGCTCTGTAAATTTTCGTTTTATATGTCGTTTTAACGCCTTACTTTCTCCAAAAGTCCGCTTACGCCTAATAAACTGCCAAATAGAATTTACAAAATCTATAGAAACATACTCCCTATTATCCTTTTTACGCTGAATAAAAGGGCTCACACTAAAAATATCATGCTGTTGCACATTGGTGTACATATCATACAACTTAGGAATATTATTTACAGCCAAATGCGGAATCAATAAACTCCCAGTAGAAGTCCCTAAATACATATCATAGGTCTTTCCTTGCTCTTCAATTAAGTATTGCGCCACACCTCCTGCGTAAGCACCTTTACTACCACCTCCTGAAATTACTAAAGCTCGCATATATTTATAAAGTTAAACGCCGTATTAATTCAGCATATTTTTCACTATTTGACAATACTTCCAGTAAATTTTTAGAAAAAGACTTAAAACGCCAATTATAATGCCGCGTTCCATTCATCAAATTAACTAATGACACCTCCGTGAATGCATTTAATGCATTTAAATACGTAAAAGCCGATTGTCGCACTTCTGCATTATAAACTTCAAAAGTATACGATTCTAATTCTCTAAAATAATCTGTTTTCTCTGAGTTATTATAATCAGCAGTAGACAAAGCTAACACCAACCACAAAAGCCTCACATTTTTATCACTAAAACCAACAATAGTTTTAGTTTTATCAAGATACTCAGCACGCTTTAAAGGGAAATTTACCCATAAATTATACAAAGCAGCTTCGTTAGTAACATACGACTCATCAGATAACAAGGACTCAAAATTAACTTTCAACGAGTCTGGAATTTCCGATACATTCAACGCTATTGCCTGACGTACCTTTAGACTGCCATTAAAAAGATTATTTGTAATTAACCTTGGTACTTGGCTAATAATTTTAGTTTTTGCTTTATCAGATAATGGCGCTTCTAAATAATAACGACATTTAGAAGTTTCAGCCTCACAATCAACCATTAAATACTCCTGCATAAACATCGACTTCTCTAAACTCTCCATAGCTACATTATACGGAAAGCTTTTCTCTTTTAGCCACAGATCAAAAAAATCGTTTAAATTTTTACCACTAGCTTTTTCTACTTCATTTATAAAGTCTTCCGAACGCACATTTTGAAACTTATAAGTTTCCAAATAACGCTTAACGGCTAATCTAAATGCTTCATCGCCAATTTTTTCGCGCAAAGCATGAAGCACCCACGCACCTTTCTTATAAAACGTCGTACTAGAAGATTTAGGATCTAACAACGCCGTACTAACATTACGAGAATCTTGCTCCAACAACTCTTGTGCATACTCATACAAACGCCAGTAATAATAATTATCACCAAAAATATCACGCTCCACTAACAATGCGTAATAGGTAGCAAACCCTTCCTGAAGCCAATGATGAGTCCCCGATGTTTCAGTTACCAAATCACCAAACCATTGATGAGCTAATTCATGCGCATTAACATTTACATAATTACGATCATTAAAACCTATTGAGTCTACAACAAAAGCATCTGAAAAAATTGTTAAGCTCGTATTCTCCATACCTGAATACAAAAAATCATGTACTGGAACCTGCTTATAGTTTTGCCAAGGATAAGCTACCGATAACTCCGTTTCTAAAAAATCAAACATCCGTTTACTATACCGATAGGTTGGTTCAAACTTTAAGGAATCAGTTGGGTAATAATACAACTCCAACAACACACCGCTCTCTGACAGTTCCTCACGTTTTTCGTAGTCACCAATAGCCATAGCAACTAAATAACTAGACATTGGCTGCTCCATATTAAATTGCCATACAGTATTATCACCAGATATCTCCTTAGACTCCAAATTCCCATTAGCCACCACCTGATAAGCAGAATCAAACGTCACCGTTAAATCAAATTCTATTTTATCATTCATATCATCCACCGATGGCAACCAGTTACTAGTATACTTACCTTGACCCTGTGTCCAAATTTGATTTGGAGCCTGATCTGCCCAACCCACAAAATACATAGCTTTTTTAGGTGATGCATGATATTTAAAAGTGATATAATTACCTTCAGATAGCGAAAAATTACTATACACAATAAGTTTTTGACCATCATTCTTAAAAACAGTTTCATGGCCATTTAACAAGACTTCAACAAAGTCCATGTTTTTTGCATCTAAAAAAATGGAGTCCACAGACTTTAAAACATCAAACTGAACTCGCAATTCTCCTGATATACTTTTGGTTTGAGTTTCAGGAATAACACGTGCATCTATTTGCTTAAAATCCACATAATCTGCTTGTTGCGCGTTAGTAAAATCAACAAAAAAGAATAATGCTAACAACAAAAAATATTTCATGATAGTTATTTATACTTAGAATGCTCCAAAATACAAAAATTGCATTTTATGAATTGCCTGAAATGACTTAAATTCGCTATCATGAGCACCAATTTACAAACACCCATCGATTACCTTAAAGGCGTTGGCCCAAATCGAGCCGAATTACTTCGGAAGGAACTTGGTATTCACACCTATCAAGATCTGATAAATCTATTTCCAAATAGATACTTAGATAGAACCAAGTACTTCAAAATAAACGAACTACAACGAAACAACTCTGAAGTACAGGTTATTGGTAAAATAATTAAGTTTGAAGAGATTGCTCAGAAACGTGGCAAACGCCTAGTAGCAACCTTCCAGGACGAGACAGGTACTATGGAATTAGTCTGGTTTAGAGGTCAGAAATGGATACGTGAGAACCTAAAACGAAACACAGTATACGTTATATTTGGTAAAACAAATTGGTTTAATGGCAAATTTAGCATGCCACACCCCGAACTAGAATTACTTAAAGAACATCAATCCGGATTACGGTCCGCCATGCAACCCATTTATCCTTCTACCGAAAAATTAAACAACAAAGGAATTACAAATAGGGTATTAGCAAAAATAATGCAGCAACTATTCACCGAAACAAACGGAAAATTTGTTGAAACACTTTCACCTGAGCTTTTAGATAATCCAAAATTAATTTCAAAAAGTGAAGCGCTTTTCAACATACATTTTCCAAAAAATCAAGAGCTATTAGCCAAGGCACAATACCGATTAAAATTTGAGGAATTATTTTACATTCAACTCCAATTAATTTTAAAAAATCTCATCCATAAATCGAAAATAAAAGGACTCCCATTTGATAAAGTAGACACGTATTTCAATAACTTTTACAACACCTATTTACCCTTCAAATTAACAAACGCACAGAAGCGTGTTTTAAAAGAAATTCGTCACGATTTAGGAAGCAACGCTCAGATGAATCGCCTATTACAAGGCGATGTTGGTTCTGGTAAAACAATTGTAGCCTTCATGTCAATGCTCATGGCACTTGACAACGGCTATCAAGCCTGCTTGGTTGCTCCTACTGAAATTTTGTCAGTCCAGCATTACAATGGATTACTTGAATGGTGTAACAAGCTAAATATCAATATAAAAATACTTACAGGATCAAGTAAAACTTCAAGTAGAAAAGAGATTCACAAAACTCTAGAAGATGGCACTTTACAGATACTTGTAGGCACTCACGCCATCCTTGAAGACAAGGTGAAATTCAAAAATTTAGGACTTGCAATAATTGATGAACAACACAGGTTTGGAGTAGAACAACGAAGTAAATTATGGCGTAAAGGACCAGCTGATTTAAATGAAAAATCAAACTCAAAAGCCATCATTCCTCCTCACATTTTAGTCATGACCGCCACCCCTATTCCACGCACATTAGCCATGTCTGTTTATGGCGATTTAGACATCTCGGTAATAGACGAATTACCACCAGGAAGGCAAGCCATAAAAACAGTTCATAGATTTGATAACAACCGTCTAAATGTATTCCGTTTTATACGTGATGAAATTGATAAAGGCAGACAAATCTACACTGTATATCCGTTAATTCAAGAAAACGAAAAAATGGATTATAAAGATCTTATGGATGGCTACGAAAGTATCTCTCGAGATTTTCCACAACCAAAATACCAGATATCAATTGTTCATGGCCAAATGAAACCCGATGATAAAGATTACGAAATGCAACGTTTTATTAAAGGCGAAACTCAAATCATGGTAGCAACCACTGTTATTGAAGTCGGAGTTAATGTTCCAAACGCTTCGGTAATGATTATTGAAAGCGCCGAAAGGTTTGGCTTATCGCAACTACACCAGCTACGAGGACGTGTTGGTAGAGGTGCCGAACAGAGTTACTGCATTTTAATGACAGGACACAAATTAAGCAATGACAGCAAAACACGCTTAGAAACCATGACGCGTACTAATGATGGCTTTGAAATAGCTGAAGTAGATTTAAAACTACGTGGCCCTGGCGATATTACAGGCACACAACAAAGTGGCATCCTTAACTTACGAATTGCCGACCTTATAAAAGATGGTGATATCCTAAAAGCCGCTAGATATTACGCCAAGCAAACCCTAGAAAAAGATCCAAGCTTATCCAGCACCAACAACCAAGCCATTTTCAATACTTATAAAGAAATGAGTAAATACCGAAATATCTGGAACTACATTTCTTAAAAGTCTATTTTTTTTTTATAAAAACAAGTACATACAAAACCATATTATATGCCTTTAAACATTGTATTAGTAGAACCAGAAATCCCCAACAACACAGGGAATATTGGCCGATTAGCACTAGCCTCTGGCTCTAACTTACACTTAGTAAAACCATTCGGATTTGAAATAACCGACAGTAGACTAAAACGTGCCGGACTAGATTATTGGCAACACCTCAATGTTTTTTACTACGATAGTATTGATGACTTTTTCAATAAAAACAGCCACGCAAAAATGGTTTTACTATCAAGTCACGGACACCAAAACCATTGGGACATAACCTTTGAAGACAACCTATTTCTATTGTTCGGAAAAGAATCTAAAGGCCTACCCTTAGAATTAACAGAAAAATATTCAGATAAGCTCTTTAAAATACCATTACATAGCAACCACGTTAGAAGTTTAAACCTAGCAAATGCCGTTAGTATCGTTGTATACGAAGGTTTAAGACAACTAAAATAACTCCAAATAATATTTCGTTTACAAAGAGCACATTTTTACAAGCATTGTTTGAATGCTAGTTTCAATATTTTATCTTTGCAAACTTAATTAACCCATGATTCATGAAGATTTCTTACAACTGGCTAAAGCAATTTATAAAAACAGATTGGTCACCAGAACAAATTAGTGAACTATTAACCGATTTAGGATTAGAAGTAGAAGGCCTAAACACATTTCAATCCGTTAAAGGAGGATTGGAAGGTATTGTTGTAGGTGAAGTATTAACCTGTGTACAACACCCTAATGCCGATCGCTTAAAGGTTACTACTGTAAATATTGGCACAGACACTCCTATACAAATTGTTTGTGGCGCACCTAATGTTGCTGCCGGACAAAAAGTTCCTGTTGCTACAATAGGCACTACTTTATACACCGAAACTGGTGAAGCATGGAAGATTAAAAAAGGTAAAATCCGAGGCGAAGAAAGCCATGGAATGATATGTGCTGAAGATGAACTTGGCTTAGGAAAAGGCCATGATGGCATTATGGTTTTAGCTGAAGATACAACTGTAGGAACATTAGCAGCCGATTTATTCAATATAGAAAACGATCAGGTTTTTGAAATAGGACTAACACCTAACCGTGCAGATGCCATGAGTCATTTTGGAGTTGCTCGTGATTTACGCGCCGGTTTCACTCATAAGGACATCAACACCGAGCTAATAACACCATCAGTAAGCTCATTTCATGTAGATAATCGCTCATTAAGAATTGACGTAGACGTGTTAGACAAGAATTTAGCACCACGTTACTGCGGTTTAACAATATCTAATGTAAAAGTTACAGATTCGCCTGCTTGGTTACAAAATAGACTGAAAGCTATAGGATTAGCACCTATAAATAACATTGTAGATGCAACCAACTATGTATTACACGAGCTAGGACAACCACTACATGCTTTTGATGCAAATAAAATTACAGGTAGCAAAATAGAAGTAAAAACACTTCCTAAAGGCACCAAATTCACAACTTTAGATGGTGTAGAACGTGAACTTCATGAAGAAGATTTAATGATATGTAACGCCGAAAAACCTATGTGTATCGCAGGTGTTTTTGGAGGTATAGATTCTGGAGTTACAGAACACACTACTAACATATTTTTAGAAAGTGCCTATTTTAACCCTGTTAGTATTAGAAAAACAGCTAAACGCCACGGGTTAAACACCGATGCTTCATTCCGTTTTGAACGCGGTATAGATCCAAATATTACTGAATACGCATTAAAACGTGCAGCAATATTAATTGAAGAAATATCAGAAGGTGTTGTTACAAGTGACATTATTGATTTCTACCCTAATAAATTTGAAGATTTCCAAGTGCGTTTAAGCTTTGAAAATGCTAGAAAATTAATTGGACAAGAAATACCTAAAGACACCATTAAGAGTATTTTAATGTCTTTAGATATTCGTATAAATAACGTTACAGAAACCGGTTTAGGTTTAACCGTTCCGGCTTATCGTAATGATGTTCAGCGAGAAGCTGATATTATTGAAGAAATACTTCGTGTTTACGGTTATAACAACATTAAAACAACCGAAAAACTAAATGCTTCCATCTCGAATACAGGGAAGTTTGAAGATTATAAATTACAAAACATCATAGGAAACCAGTTGGTTTCTCAAGGATTTTACGAAACCTTAACCAACTCGTTAACATCCCCTGAATACATAAAACTTTTAGCAGATTTAAGCCCAGAACATCATGTAGAAATGCTAAACCCTTTAAGTACGGATTTAAGTGTTTTACGCCAATCTATGTTGTTTTCAGGCTTAGAAAACATTCAACACAATGTTAACAGACGTCGTGAGGATTTAAAATTATTCGAATTTGGTAAAACCTACCACAACTATTCGGAAAACCGTGAAGAAAACAAACATTTAGCCGTATTGGTTACTGGTAGTCGTCATGAAAGCCGTTGGAATACAGAAAATAAACCAAGTGATTTTTACTATTTAAAAGGTACTATCGAAACGATATTTACACGCTTAGGTATCAGTAAATTAAAGTCATCTCCAATTAAATCCGATGCTTTTAGCGAAGGATTGAAATTGTCTTTTGGAAAAACTAGCCTGGTAGAATTTGGGTTAGTTAAAAAATCAATTTTAAAGCATTTCGGAATATCACAACCCGTATTGTTTGCAGATTTTAATTGGGATGCAGTAATTGAAACAGCTAAATACAACAAAGTATCTTATAGCCCTATTTCTAAATATCCTGATTCGCGTCGTGATTTTGCCTTACTAATTGATAATTCTGTAACCTTTGAAAGCATTCATACTTTAGCAAAACAAGCTGAAAAGAAACTTTTAAAGAATGTAACATTATTTGATGTTTATCAAGGAGAAAAACTTCCTGAAGGGAAAAAGAGTTATGCTGTTAGCTTTACATTCCAAGATGAAAATAAAACATTAACTGATAAGCAAGTTGATAAGATTATGAATAAGCTCCAAGCTAGTTTTGAAAAACAACTGGGAGCTGAATTACGATAACCCTTAATTTGAAACGTTTAATATATATTTTTATATGTCTCTATAGCTTTTCTTTCTATGCTCAAAACCAAATAAGCATGGAGTTAAAAGAAAGCAATACCACATGGGATTTATTAAAGTATGATTCAAAAAAAACAGCTCAAGGTATTGGTTATGCATTTACAAGACCTTTACATTGGGAACAAGATGATTTCAGAAAACTAACAACTCTAGCGGTCAGTGTATTTGCTTTGTCGTTAGCTGATGAAGAAATGAACAGGTTTGCAACAGGGCAAAAAGATAATTATCCGCAAATAGGTCTTGATTTTGGTTTTAAATTAGGTAAACCACAAACATTCTTTTTATTGAATGCTGGTGTTTATGGCTATGGTTTATTTACAAAAAATGAAGCCGTAAGAAAAACCAGTGTTCTTATAATTTCTTCGGCTATTACTGCTGGGTTAATACAATCGGTTAGTAAAACGGCATTTGGTAGAGCACGTCCTACTGCAAACTTAGGTCATAATACGTTTAAACCATTTTCAGAAGAAGCACAATACCATTCATTTCCTTCTGGTCACACTGTTCTTTCTGTAACCATGGCTCATGCCATAGCAAAACAGCTTGATAACATATGGCTTAAAATAGGAGTTTATTCCTTAGGATCTATTACTCCTATTACACGACTGGTAGAAGGAGCACATTGGCTTACTGATGTTGCCGTTGGCTCCATACTTAGTATTGTAGTAGTAGATAGTATTGATAAGTTTTTATTCGATACCAAAGCATATAAGGACACCGATTACCGCAAAAAAATTAGTTGGAATTTCGCCTTCACAGGAACACAACTAGGAGTAATAGGAACTTTCTAAAAACAAAAAGGCCTCGAAATAAATTCGAGGCCTTTTACTTTCAATAAGTTTAAAATATATTATAATACCTTAACGTTTACTGCATTCATTCCTTTTCTACCTTCCTGTAAATCGAATTCTACTGCATCACCCTCACGAATCTCATCGATTAATCCAGAAATGTGAACAAAATGTTCTTTGTTTGTGTCATCCTCTACGATAAATCCAAATCCTTTAGAATCGTTGAAGAATTTTACTGTTCCTTTACTCATTGTAATAATTTAAAAAATTTAATAATACTCAAATATAGATATATAAAATGAGGTTTTACACTTTTTAACTTACTTTTTTATTTAAGAACTAAAAATAGCCGCTAAACATCTACATTACAAATACTTAAATTACATAAAAACAAAAGCTCTAACAACAAATATCTTAGAGCTTTTAATTTATATTAACCTTTATAAATTAGATTATGAGTACATTTTCTGACGCATTTCCTTAATTTTAGGATCCTGCATATATTCATCAAAAGTTGTGTATCTATCAATAACACCATTTGGGGTTAATTCCACCACTCTATTTGCTACTGTTTGAGCAAACTCATGATCGTGTGTTGTAAATAATATTGTGCCTTTGAAGTTTTTTAAAGAATTATTAAACGCTGTAATACTCTCTAAATCTAAGTGATTGGTAGGCTCGTCTAACTGTAACACATTAGCACGCATCATCATCATTCTACTTAGCATACAACGTACTTTTTCTCCTCCAGATAAAACATTCGATTTTTTTAAGGCTTCTTCACCACTAAAAATCATTTTACCTAGAAAACCACGTAAATGAACTTCCTCACGCTCCTCTTCAGTTTTTGCCCATTGGCGTAACCAATCAACAAGCGTTAAATCGTTTTCAAAGAACTCACTATTATCTAATGGTAAATAAGATTGTGTTGTTGTTATTCCCCAACTAAACTTACCACTGTCGGCTTGCTCTTTTCCGTTTAAAATTTGATAAAAAGCTGTAGTTGCTCTAGAGTCCTTAGAATACAGCACTACTTTATCTCCTTTATTTAAATTTAAATCGATGTTTTTAAATAATACTTCACCCTCAATTGAAGCACTAAGCCCATCTACATTTAAAATCTGATCACCAGCTTCACGCTCGCGATCAAAAATAATAGCTGGGTAACGACGACTAGTACGTCTAATTTCACCAATATTTAATTTATCAATCATTTTCTTTCTACTAGTAGCCTGTTTACTTTTAGCTACATTGGCAGAGAAACGACGTATAAACTCTTCTAATTCTTTTTTCTTCTCTTCTGCTTTCTTGTTTTGCTGCGCATGTTGCCTTGCTGCTAACTGAGATGACTCATACCAGAAAGTATAATTTCCTGAGAAATGATTTATTTTACCAAAATCAATATCAGAAATGTGTGTACAAACAGCATCTAAAAAGTGCCTATCGTGAGATACTACAATAACACAGTTTTCATAATTAGCTAAGAAATTTTCCAACCAAGAAATAGTTTCATAATCTAAATCATTGGTAGGCTCATCCATAATAAGCACATCTGGATTTCCAAATAAGGCTTGAGCTAAAAGGACACGTACCTTTTGTTTTCCATCCAAATCTTTCATTTGTGTAAAATGAAGATCTTCAGAAATACCAAGATTCGATAACATTGCTGCCGCATCACTATCGGCATTCCATCCGTTCATTTCTTCAAACAACACTTGAAGCTCCCCTATTTTCTCTGCATTTTCATCTGTATAATCAGCATAAAGTGCATCAATTTGAGATTTTAAATTATATAAAGGCTTATTTCCTATTATAACGGTTTCTAGAACGGTGTCTTCGTCGTGCAAATTATGATCTTGCTCTAAAACAGACATACGTTTTCCGGCCTCTAAATGCACATGTCCTGATGTAGGATCTTGCTTTCCAGAGATAATTTTTAAAAATGTTGATTTTCCAGCACCATTGGCTCCTATAATTCCGTAGCAGTTACCATTATTAAAGGTAGTACTCACTTCATCAAATAGGACACGCTTGCCAAATTGGACTGATAAATTTGAAACTGTTAACATGTATTACTTTTTAATTTTTGCAAAAGTAGTAAAAAGCCATCATAAGGCGAAACAAAACCAAGTATATTAATATTTAACAACGTGTTAACAACATGTCACAAGTACAACTTTTACATTTGTGAATTAACACCCCTCTTTTTAGATAGAAACCAATTATGAAGGAATTTAAACTTGTTTATACTTTAATTATGACAGCTTTTGTTTTGGTGTCTTGCAATGAAGACTCTAGCTCAAATGTTGGTTCCGCATATTTTGGAGGTGAAGTGGTTAATCCGAAAAACAACTTTGTTATACTTTCTAAATCCGAAAACGTTTTGGATACCATTATGCTTGATAAGAACAATAGGTTTTTATACAAGGTAGACCACGTTGAAAAAGGATTATATACATTTCGCTTATGGGCATCTGAAGGTTTAGAATACCAAATGGTGTTATTAGAGCCTAATGATAGTTTACTTTTTAGACTTAACACTTTAGAGTTTGATGAGTCGTTGGTTTATACAGGTAGAGGTGCAAGAAAAAACAATTATTTAATAAACATCTTCTTAGATGGCGAAACCGAGGACAAAACAATTTTAGGCTATAGCCAATTACCTCCTTTAGAGTTTGAAAGACGTTTAGACTCTATAAGAAATCACAAATTAAATAGGTTAAAACAATTTAATGCTAAGCACCCATCGTCCGATACATTTACCAATCTTGTAAAAGGAAATATTAATTACGATTACTATTTAAGTAAAGAGGTGTACCCTTTTGTAAATTATGGAAGTTCGGAGCGTGCTAACTTTGAAAAACTCCCAGACGATTTTTATAGCTATCGAAAAGATATAGATTACAACTATTGTGAAATGATGGATTATTTTCCATACTACTCATTTTTAAAACATCATTTTGAAAATATAGCCCTATCTGAGCACTTCAAAACTTCTACCGATAGCGTTCTTAATGTTAAGTCTTTAAACTATAATTTAATTAAGCTTGAACTTATTGATAGCTTAATGGTAAATGATTCGCTTAAAAATTCGTTATTAGCACAAACAGCTGTCGAGTTTATCAGCAACAGTAAGAATACGGATGATTATGATGATATTCTTTCATCTTTTATTGCTAAAAATTCCAATAGTAAAAATGATAAGTATTTAACCAACATGGTTAACTCATTAAAAGGTTTACGCGTTGGAAACCCTTTACCAGAAACAACCTTGTTGGATTACAACAACCGAGAAGTATCATTAAATAGTCTCATAAAAAAACCAACAGTTATTTACTTTTGGTCAGCCGCATATCGTTCTCATAACGACAGTCATAGAAAAGCACAAGAATTAAAAATCAAATACCCGGAAGTTAATTTTATTGCCATTAACGCCACCACTAGTAATTTAAAAAGTTGGCGAAAATTACTTTCTCAGTATAACTACAAAACTAGAGGTGAGTTTTTATTTAAAAACCCAGAAAAAGCGAAACATAAATTAGCTATTTCTCCTATTAACAAAGTTATGATTGTTGATAAAAATGCGAAGATTGTTAATGCGCAAACCAACATGTTCTCTATTATGTTTGAAGAAGAACTACTAGGATTATTAAACCGTTAAAAGCTTCGTTTTAGACATAAAAAAAGCCTCAACACTTAGTTGAGGCTTTTTTTTATGTCTAATTAAAAGAAGGACTTAATTTCCTTTTTTAAAGTCTTCAAGAAACTTAGCTAAACCGATATCTGTTAATGGGTGTTTCAATAACCCTTCAATTGCACTTAAAGGTCCTGTCATAACATCTGCTCCTAATTTAGCACAATCAATAACATGCATAGTATGACGTACAGATGCCGCTAAAATTTCGGTGTCAAAAGCATAGTTATCAAAAATATGACGAATCTCCGCTATAAGATTTAAACCGTCTGTTGATATATCATCAAGACGACCAATAAACGGTGAAACATAAGTAGCTCCTGCTTTAGCCGCCAATAATGCCTGACCTGCAGAGAATACTAAAGTTACATTTGTTTTAATTCCATTATCTGAAAAATACTTACAAGCTTTTACACCATCTTTAATCATTGGTAATTTAACTACAATTTGGTCGTGTAATTCAGCTAAGGCTTCACCTTCACGAATCATACCTTCATAGTCCGTAGCTATAACTTCAGCACTAACATCACCATCTACAATTTCGCAAATATCAACGTAATGTTTCATAATATTATCATGCCCCGTAATACCCTCTTTAGCCATTAAAGAAGGATTGGTAGTTACTCCATCTAAAACACCTAGGTCCTGAGCTTCGCGAATTTGATCTAAATTAGCAGTATCAATAAAAAATTTCATAAGTAATTGTTTGTATAATTTATAGTTGTGTATTTCTGTAAAAATTGTGCTGTAAAATTACAATTTATAATGGTTCATTAGGAGTTTTTCGTAAACTTTATCAGGAAGTACACGTTTTAATACAATAGAAAATTTCTGCATAAACTCCCCTACTTTATAATGCACTCTAGGATTTGAAGTATTAATAATTTTATAAATAGCTTTAGCCATTTCTAGAGGATCTTTACCCGCATCAACATGCGAATCCATTAACTTCAATGTGTTACCATAAGCAGCTTGATAAGGAGAGTCATCTAAAACAGGTGCATGATAACGTCCTGAAGCAATATTAGTAGCAAAATCACCTGGGGCAACATTTGTTATTTGAATATTAAAAGCTTTTACTTCCATCCTGAATGCCTCTGTTACCAACTCCAAAGCTCCTTTACTTGCTGAATAAATACCTCTGTAAGGTAAACCCATATACCCTGCAATAGAAGTCACATTTATAATTAAGCCTCCTTTTTGCTTTCGCATTTGTGGTAAGACAGCTTTCATAACATGTATGGGACCGAAAAAATTAGTATCAAAATTACGCTTTATCTCTGCATCAGGAATTTCCTCTATTGGTCCCGTAATTCCAGCTCCTGCGTTATTTACAAGAATATCTAAACGACCTGCCTTTTCAATAACCAATTTTACGGCCTCAGTTATACTTTCTGGTTTCGTAACATCTAAACCTATAATAGGAAAAGGGCTATTTGTATATTTTTCGGGAGAACGGCTGGTTCCAAAAACCTGAAACCCTTTATCAGATAAATAACAACCTACAGATTTTCCAATTCCTGAAGAACCGCCAGTTATTAATACAACTTTAGACATAAATTTAGCTTATAAAATTAAAGCTGTAAAATTAATGATGAATTATTAAATACGTCTATAAAAAGAAAAAGATTTGCAAACTAATAGTCTACAAATCTTATTTATAAAAAGTTCCTTTCTAAAAAAAAGGAAAAGTAAAGGCACAAAAAAAGGCAAGCTACCTACATCACACCGCTACGACCATCTACCTTTGCTGCGTTCCCGCCCTGGAGGATTCAACAGGAGCTGGTTGTGTAGGACTTGCCGGTGCAAATATACAATCTTTTAATTTTTTCACAATGATTTTTTAAACTGAATTTTAATAAATATCTTGCTTAAAATAATTAAAAACACATGAGCTTTTATAAGTCACTTACAATCATATTTTTATGTCTTACTTTCGCTTCTTGCGGTAACGATATTAATGAGGCAAAAAAAGATATTTCTATTAAAACTAACGCTTCAAACGATGCTTTTACACTCGGAAACGACTTAAAGCTGACCATTTTCAACCCAAAAAGTCATAAATTAAGTGACATAAACTATACATTGGATGGTCAACCTATCCCTGCTTCCGGAAAACTACAAAATGTAAAACTCGGTATTCATGAACTAGTAGCGTCTCTTAGTTTAAATGGAGAAAACACAAGTATTTCTAAAAATATAACCATACTCAATAATCAAGCACCTAAGATTTATACCTACACTATAATTAATGAGTATCCACACGATCCGACTTCCTACACTCAAGGTTTAGAGTTTTATAAAGGCGAGCTATATGAAGGAACAGGTCAGTATGGCGGATCAAAACTTAGAAAACTTGATTATAAAACAGGTGAGGTACTTAAAAACATCAACTTATCGGACGCTTATTTTGGCGAAGGAATTTCTATTCTGAATGACAAAATTTATCAGTTAACTTGGAAAAAGGGAACGGGTTTTGTTTACGATGCAAATACGTTTGAAAAAACAGACACCTTTAAATATGGCGAAAGTCTTGAAGGCTGGGGCATTTGTAATGACGGTAACAAATTATATAAGAGTGATGGTACCGAAAAAATATGGACATTAAATCCAGAAACACTTATAGAAGAAAGTTACATTCAAGCATACCACAGCAAAGGTAAAGTTGTTGAGTTAAATGAATTAGAATGGATTAATGGTAAAATTTATGCAAATCGTTGGAATAAAAATGGTGTTGCTATAATTAACCCAGAAAATGGTGCTGTAGAAGGTGTAATAGATTTTTCACCACTACACAATATGGTTACACAACATCCAAAATTAGATGTATTAAATGGTATTGCATATAACCCAGAAACTAAAACCATATTTGTTACGGGTAAATATTGGGATAAACTATTTGAGGTAGAAATATCAGAAAAATAGCCTCCTATAAACAAGCCTAACAACACGTTTTATATGCATACATTCGAAACTACCATTCAAGTTACGCCTTCCGACATTGACAACTTAAACCATGTAAACAATGTTAGGTATGTGCAATGGGTTGAAGATGTTGCAAAATTGCATTGGTTTTCTACTGCTCCCAAAGCTATCACCGACCATTATTTATGGGTTATGATATCGCATCATATAACATATAAAAAGCCTGCTTTTCTAAACGACACAATTACCTTAAAAACTTATGTTAGCAAATCAGAAGGTGTGACATGTATTCGCACGGTTGAAATATTAAAAGGCAGCACGCTTTTAGCAAAATCGGAAACAACTTGGTGTTATATGGATAGTAAACGCATGCGTCCAACCAGAATTACCGAAGATGTTAAAAATATATTTCTCTAATTTTTAGAGTTTCATACGAAATCATCAATTCAAAAGTTATATTTTTGAACAAATTGTTATTATCATATGAAACGTCTTATTTCTATTCTTTTTTGCGTTGGTTTTTTAATGCTTTGGAGTTCTTGTCGTAAAGATTTAGAATTTTCAGCAAGCACAGGAAACTTAGAATTTTCAAAAGACACAGTCTATTTAGACACCGTTTTTACCAACATCGGATCCAGTACTTACAATCTTAAAGTATATAACCGTAGTAACGATGCTATAAATATCCCGTCCATTACCCTTGCATCAGGAATAGACTCGGAATACCGCTTAAATGTAGATGGCATGTCTGGTAATGCGTTTGAAAACGTTGAAATATTAGCCAAAGACAGTATGTTTGTTTTTATTGAAACAACTATTGACATTAACAATTTGCCCAACACAAATGAGTTTTTATATACCGATAAAATTCTTTTTGATAATGGCGCTAATCAACAAGATGTAGACTTGGTAACACTTGTTAAAGATGCTGTTTTTATTTACCCTGATAAAGATGCAACTACAGGAATTGTTGAAACCTTAACACTTAATATTAGTGGTGAAGTATTAGAAACCGAAATACAAGGACGTTATCTTGAATCGGACGAATTAACCTTTACCAATAACACACCCTACGTAATATACGGCTATGCAGCTGTTCCGAATGGCGAAACATTAACCATAAATGCCGGAGCGCGTGTACATTTTCATGCCAACTCAGGGTTACTAGTTGCGGATGGTGCCTCACTACATGTGAATGGTACTTATAGCTCAGACCAAGACCTTTTAGAGAATGAAGTTATTTTTGAGGGAGATCGTCTAGAACCTGATTTCAGTGACATACCTGGACAATGGGGGTCTATATGGCTTTTTCAAGGAAGTGTAGATAATCGTATCAATTACGCAACAATAAAAAATGCGAGTGTAGGTATTTTAAGTGATAGCAATGCCAACGACCCAAATCCAAAACTAAACCTGACAAATTCACAAATATACAATAGTAGTAATTTTGGAATATTAGGTAGAAATACATCTATCGAAGCCGAAAATGTAGTAATAAACAACGCCGGACAGTCTTCATTTGCAGGTACCGAAGGTGGTAAATATAATTTTACACACTGTACAATTGCAAATTATTGGAACAATAGCTTCCGTCAATTCCCTGCGTTACTTCTAAATAATTATAGAGAAACAACAGATGCTGTGAATTTATATGATTTGGACGAAGCTAATTTTAACAACTGCATTATTTACGGTAATGACAATCCAGAAATCATTATAGATGAAATTCCAGATCCAGCAAATGATTTTTATTTCAAATTCACTAATTCATTGATACGCTTTGAAGATTCTTTTGATTCATTTACTGATGATAATTATGACTTTGATAATTCGGCACTTTATGATAACATTAGACTTAATGAGGATCCTGAATTTAGAAATACTAACTCAAACGATTTAATTATAGGCACCAATTCTGGCGCTAATAACATTGGTGTTAATTCTTTTTCTACGAATCTTCCATTAGATATCTTAGAGGTTAACAGAACTTCATCTCCAGATGCTGGAGCTTACCAACATATAGAATTTTAATACCAATTCATTTAAAACACAAAAAAGCCTGCTTGTTTATACCAAGCAGGCTTTTTAATATCTATAAATATATCTATTAGGCGAATAATGGTAAATCACTCATCATAGCATTCACTTTTTCACTAATTTCTTCTAGCTTAGCATCATCCTCATAATTAGTAATAACAGCATCAACTAATTCTACAATAGCTTCCATGTCATTTTCTTTTAAACCTCTTGTTGTTATTGCCGGAGTACCTATTCGAATACCTGACGTTACAAAAGGGCTTTTATCATCAAATGGCACCATATTTTTATTTACTGTAATATCAGCTTTTACAAGTGCTTGCTCAGCATCTTTACCGGTGATATTTTTATTACGTAAATCAATTAACATCATATGGTTATCAGTTCCACCTGAAATAATATGGTAATCTCTAGCCACAAAAGCTTTAGCCATAGCAGCTGCATTTTTCTTAACCTGTAACATATAGTGCATAAAATCATCTGTTAAAGCTTCGCCAAAAGCAATTGCTTTAGCCGCTATAATATGCTCTAAAGGTCCACCTTGGTTTCCTGGAAACACACCAGAATCTAACAATGAAGACATTTTACGTAGGTTACCATTTTTTAATTTTATACCAAAAGGGTTCTCAAAATCTTTCCCCATCATAATCATCCCGCCTCTTGGGCCACGTAATGTTTTATGAGTTGTTGTTGTAACAATATGGCAATGTGGTAACGGATCGTTTAATACACCTTTAGCTATTAGTCCTGCAGGGTGAGAAATATCACCTAATAAAATAGCACCAACACTATCTGCTATTTTACGAAAACGCTCAAAATCCATATCACGAGAATATGCCGAGGCACCACAGATAATTAATTTTGGCATTTCACGTTTAGCAACCTCCTCTACATGATCATAATCGATAAGACCTGTTTCCTTTTTTACACCATAAAAAACTGGATTATATAATTTACCTGAAAAATTTACAGGAGAACCATGTGTTAAATGTCCACCATGAGATAAATCAAAACCTAAAATAGTATCACCTGGTTTTAGGCAAGCAGCAAAAACAGCTGTATTAGCCTGACTTCCTGAGTGCGGCTGAACGTTAACATAGGCAGCTCCAAACAAAGTTTTAGCTCTATCAATAGCCAATTGCTCTACTTCATCAACGACTTCACAGCCTCCATAATAACGCTTACCAGGATACCCTTCAGCATATTTATTCGTTAAAACAGAACCTGCAGCCTCCATAACTTGATTACTTACAAAGTTTTCAGATGCAATTAATTCTATACCATGAAGCTGTCTTTCTTTTTCAGCCTCTATTAATTCAAAAATTTGTTCGTCGCGTTGCATAAATTATATTTAAAGTTATATATAAGTACAAAAATAAGAAATACATTAGTTTAAAACATCAAAAAACATATATTTACTACAGCCTTTTAAATTTAAATAAAGGTTAAAGTATTCCTATATTTTCTGTCTTAAATTAGTATAAAAAAGAAAAGTTATGTAGGTTTGAATAGAATTTTTACAAACAAAAAACCACCATTAGTTATGCCACTTACAGCTAACAATCCAGACAGAAAATCCTGGTTACACGTAGATAAAAACTCCGATTTTCCTATTCAAAACATACCCTTTGGCGTGTTTTTAACTCGTGATGACATCATTACAATTGGAACCCGAATAGGTGATACCGCCATAGACTTAGGCGCACTACACCAATTAGGCTATTTTAATGATATTCCATTAACTGATGATATTTTTTTACAAGATACGCTTAACGACTTTATTGCAGATGGTAGAAAAACATGGCGAGCGGTAAGAAATAGAATTGCTGAAATATTTGATGCTGAAAACGACAGCTTAAAAGACAATAAAAAACATAAGGAGATTGTATTGTTTCGTCTTGACGAAATAGAAATGCAACTACCAGTTCAAATTGGTGATTACACAGATTTTTATTCTAGTATAGAACATGCTACTAATGTTGGTACTATGTTTCGTGACCCAGACAACGCATTAATGCCTAATTGGCTACATATCCCTGTTGGTTACCATGGTCGTAGTTCATCAATTATTCCTTCTGGTATTCCTGTTCATAGACCACAAGGACAAACTTTACCTGCTGGCAGCGACACACCTGTTTTTGGCCCTAGTAAACTAGTAGATTTCGAATTAGAAATGGCTTTTATTACAACAGACGCCAACGACTTAGGAGAGCCCATACCTATTAATGAAGCTGAAGAGTATATTTTTGGACTTGTTTTATTTAACGACTGGTCGGCTAGAGACATCCAAAAATGGGAATACGTACCTTTAGGCCCTTTCTTAGCTAAGAGTTTTGCTTCATCTATATCACCATGGATTGTTACACTTGATGCTTTAGAACCTTATCGCGTAGAAAGTCCTAAACCATTAAAACCTCAATTACCTTATTTACAATATACCGGTAAGAAAAGTTACGATATTAAATTAGAAGTAGCTATTAAACCAAAAACAGCTAAAGAAACTGTAGTTAGTAAATCTAACTTCAAATACATGTATTGGAACATGTCTCAACAACTAGCGCACCACACAGTTAATGGTTGCCCTGTAAATTCTGGAGACATGATGGGTAGTGGAACCATTTCTGGATCTACTCCAGACTCCTTTGGTTCTATGCTAGAGCTAACATGGAGAGGTGAAAAACCAATACAGCTACAAGATGGTTCTGAGCGTAAATTTATTAATGATCATGACACCGTAATTATGCGTGGTTATTGTGAAAAAGAAGGTACTAGAATTGGTTTTGGAGAAGTTTCTACGGAGCTATTACCAATATATACACCCAAAAAACATTAAGAAACACCCTTATAAGTTAAAGAAGCCTGCATTTTATGTAGGCTTTTTTTATCCTTAAAAATAAAGGCTCTTATTACTACTTATGATTACTTTATAATTTTATGAAATGTTAATATTTATCTAAAATTCAAGTTTAAATTATAGGAAATTAGAGTAAAAATAAAGAAATTTACACCTGTGAAAACAACAGCTATCATATTTACTTTATTCTTGTTTATCAAGCCTGTAATTCCATTAATAGAATACGTGGCTTTTTATGATTATATTGTAAACGAGCTTTGTGAGAACAGAGACACACCTGAACTTCAATGTAATGGTAAATGTCATTTAAAAAAGGAACTTGCTAAAGCTTCAGACTCAGAAAGCAACAACGAGAAAAAACATTCTACCACAGCAGAACACAACATCGTTTTCTTTGAAAAAAACACAACAGAATGTGCCTTATTTCCAAAAATAAAACAGCATTTAAAACTAAATCTTGAATATATTAATATATACAAGTTTGATTATACAACTTTCGTTTTCCACCCACCACTCGCTTAGTTTCTACATACAAAATAGGTCTCATAACACCTCCCCTTCTTTTTAAATAACTAAATTTAAAAAAGAAATTGGTATACCTGCTTTACAGTTAAATGTACCAAGTAAGCAACAGCTATGAGTTCCTTTTTTTAAAGTGTGGTTTCACAAACAACTTAAGACTTACGCCGTATTTAATTACTGTATTCTTAAAGCATATACAAACTACACTTCACCAAAAAACCAACCGATTCGTATTAAGCACGTAATGGAATTATCACCTATCTTTAAATAAGTGATTATTCCAATATACGCTGAATTAATAGACTCAAAAATTAAAAAAATCACCCCTTATTATTAAGAAACTAAATAAGGAAAACAACGAAATTAATATAACAAATGAAAAATTTTAAAAAATATCTAGTATTACCAATCATGGCTTTAGGAATTGTATCTTGTAGTAGTGATGACGACAACTTTGAAGCTAGTAGTAGCGTACCAACTGAAAATGATGTAACATTAGAATTTAATAACACATTTAAAGGAACAACAATTGTTCTAGATAACGGAAGCTCTAGCACATATACTTCAAACACATCTGAAGCTGGTCAGGAGCATCATTTTTCAGAATTAAAGTATGTAATTAGCAACATTCGTTTAATTAATTTAGATGGAACTGAAGTTGCTTATAATACAGACAACTTAGATACAGGAGCTACCATTGTTGACCAATCTGATGAAGCTACACTGCAATATGTATTAAACAATATTCCTACTGACAAATACAGTCAAATTAAATTTGGGTTAGGTGTTGAAACAGCGTTAAATACGTTAGACCAAGTAAGCTTCCCAGATTTTTATGCTGCGGCAGGTGAAAATGATACTGAAATGCATTGGGAATGGGGTACTGGATACCGTTTTACAAAAATTGAAGGATTTTACGGTGCAGACAACAGTGAACTTTCTATTCATACTGGTAGCACAGTTGAAGGTGTTGATGGCGATGAAAGTACTTACACGCAAGGTGTTGATGCTTACAGAGAAATTACACTAACGCTTACTGAAGAGGCTAATGTTGGAACAAACTCACCAACTATTACTATTGAAGCTGATTTTGATGCTTTATTAAGTGGTACATCAAACACAATCACTTTGGGTGCTGGGAATGCAACACCAAGCATACACACTGCCGTTGAAATGGAGAAGTTCGTTAACAACATAGGTGGAAATGGCGATACAGACACAATAGGTATGTTCTCAATTCAGAATGTAGAAAACTAATTTTTAAATACATAAGCCGATTACTAACTTTTAGTAATCGGCTCTTTTTATATATTAAATGAAAGAGATCTTAAAAATCACCTTTTTCCTATTTATTGTTTCATCGTGTAGTTCGGATGACAACTATAGCACTGTTGCTTTTAATAACCCCGAATTAGTACTCAGTATACCTGAAAACTTCCCGGAATTAAATAATGCTTTCTACTCAAATATTCCTACAAAATATGGGGTTGAATTAGGTGAAAAATTATTCTTTGACAAAAAACTAAGTGCAGACAACACCATTTCTTGTTCCAGTTGCCACATCCAAGAAAGTGCTTTTGCTGATCATAATCCTATAGGTAGTGGTATTGAAGGCAGAGTTGGACTCCGCAACACACCACCTGTACAGAACATGGCTTTTATGCGTTTTTACAATTGGGATGGCAGTAAAACACAATTAGAAAACCAACCTTTAGTTCCAATAATAACTCATGAAGAAATGGACTCCTCTATTTTAGAAGTTATAGGTAAAATTGAAAATGATCCTGCGTATATTAATTTATTCAACAAGGCTTTTGGAGATAGTAACATAACACCCGACAGGATTTACAACAGTATTACACAATATGAATACACTCTTATATCTGCTAATAGCAAATATGATAATGTTCAAAACAATACCGCAACATTCACGGATGATGAAGCATTAGGCTATCAAGTTTTCCAAGACAAATGTATCAGCTGTCATAGCACGGAACTTTTTACCGATCAGAGCTTTAGAAATATTGGTTTCCCAGTAAACCCTAGCTCAGAAGAAGCTGGACGCGCTAGAGTTACCGGACAAACAGAAGACATTATGCGATTTAGAGTGCCTAGCCTACGAAATATTGAACACACAGCACCCTACGGAAGCTTTGGACAATTCGATACCCTACGCGACCTTCTAGATTATCTAGCAGAAGGTGTAATTCCTGCTGAGAATTTAGACCCTATTTTGAGTAGTAATAACAACCGAATCCCACTATCAGAGTCTGAAAAAACATATTTAATTGCCTTTATGAAAACACTAACAGATCATGATTTTATAGGACAATAATACATATCGTTAAAGAATTTAAGACATAAAAAAACCTGTAAATAACTTACAGGTTTTTTTTTAATCTATTCACTATTTTTTCTAGTTTGGAAAATTATTTAAATCCATTAGCGACATGGTCTTATCGCTATGATAACGTGCTAATTTTAGAATTTTACTATCCGGAGAATAATACATTAGTTGGTTTACAAATACACCGTAATCCGTAAGTCTAGAATATCCAAAAAGGGTTTTACCATATTCATCACCTAAATTATTTAGCTGATTAGGTTTATACAATCCGTAATACCATCCCGTATTAATATAGAAATCACCTGCAACATTAATAATACCCAAAGAGTTTGAAATTTCAGGAAGCATACCAACGCTAGTTTTTAACGTTGTTGCATTCAATATAGCTCCAGCCATATCCGTTTCCAACACATACCCTACACCGTATTTAATTAAGTCTTGCTCAATAGTGGCTGAACTACCAGCATACATAGGCTTATTTACCGTTCCTGCCTTATACAGGGTTTCCAATACCAGTTTTATACTATTATTTGATATGATTAAATCCGATATTTTGACATCTGTAATTTCAGATGGCGAAAAACCTGTTAAACTTTTATATTGCGTTAAGGCTTCAATTTTATTATCATTTAATACACGTTCATCAGAAAGACTATACATTAATAGCCTATTGAATTTACCAACACTTACACCAAAAGACTTATCTTCATAAAAAGCCATAAAATAATCCTGCCCTCCTATCGAAAAAACTGTTGGCTCAAACAATGCTGTTTTTTCAGGAAAAGCCAATTGCTTAGTTTCAGTTGGTGTTACTTCTATAATTTGATTTGTTTCTGCCTTAAAACCTTTTTCTGTACGAACCCAAAGTATGTTTCCTGAGTTAGTAACAGATACATGCTTCTCTGTCGTATCCTCAAACACGACCTCATTACCCCATACCTCATCGCCGGTATTTGTATTATAAACCTTTATAATACTTTTCTTTGGCTCTTTACGCTTAGCATAAGGCGTATAAACTAAGGCCGCAAATTGAGCATTTTCAGAAACTCTAAAAGACACATCACCAGATTTTGAATTAGAATCTATTGGATGTGAAAAAATTAAACGTTCAGAAAAGGCATCTGTCGTTTTATCGAAAACAATTTCATGAACCTCCATTTTATCAACTTTACCTGTATAACTATGTGTATATGCAACTAGTTGATTCTCGTTACGCTCATAAACACCTAGAAAATTATATAAGGTACTACTTCCTAAACCTGGAAAAGGGAAATTAAACGTATTTACTAAGGTGTTTTTCTGGTCAAATTTTCTAATTATAACTTCATGCTGACTTTGCATTCCATGAATATTTACCTGACTGAACAAGTAGGTATTATAATTATCAGCCAATACAAATTGTGTATTTTTTTCAGATTCTGGGTCAAAAGAAAATTTGGGACCGTAATTTATATCCTGAGCTTGTAACCCAATTGAAAATGCTAGTATAAAAATAAAATAAATGTGTTTCATGCTATTAGTTATTATAAATTTCTTGTTCTAAACGCTCTAAAGTTCTTTCATTATCATAGGAAAGTTTTATATAAACTAGGTTTTCCTGAAGTGCATTTAAGTACTGCTCCGCCTCCTCTTTTTTATTTAATGCCAAGTGAAGTTTTATTAAATTAAAATAAATATACCTAGCTATTTTAGCATTGTAATCCGCTTTAGAATCTTTAAAATCGATAATTGATAGGGTATTATTCCAAATATCTATTCCTTTCTGCATATTCTCTAAAGCAGAAATAGTCATGCGTGAATTTGGATCTTCTTGAATTTTTTTCAAATTAGTTAGTACATAAATATTAGCCTTTTCTAATTCATCATAAGTATTTTTACGATTTTTAACCACCTCTAAATACATAGATTTTCTATGGTTTATATAGCCATAGCGTTCATTTAGCAATGTGTTAATTTGCTTAACCACCTTATCCAAATACAGTTTCTCCTCTCTGTTTTTATTGATATTATTTGTTGGATAATTAGAAATCAATTCAAACTCAGTAAATAAAGCTGTTTTAAAGTCAAGTACACCATCTAAATTAACCACAATATGTGTTGGTTGATTTGCATAAGATTGCCCAGCATTATCTTGAAAATTCACTTTTTCAATTTCAATTTGAACATCTAAAATATTATCTCCACGCTCTAAACCATTTATAACAACCTGACTTGCTAAAATAGCATCATCAACAATAACATAATCGTTTAAATTAGGGTTCTGATATACAGGCTCCGCTGGTTTGTAATAAACAGGCCTATTAGGCAATACTAAAGTTGGTTTTTTTCCTTGATCTGTTAAAGCCAAACGCTCTATTAACGACAATTCGTTAAATTCTTTAGATTCCAATTCAAACTTTTCCTTAGCCAAAGCCACATCTGTTTCATACTGTTCAAGCTTGGTATTGTACTCCGTTTCACTATCAATTACTATTTGATCGTATGCTGCTAATTCATTCTCAAAATCTAATTTAGATTTTGCAATAACATCATCGGAGGTAATATTATAAGGTGAATTAACGGTAACAGCATAGAACTGCTTGCTGTTAGGGATGGACACTTCAGGCAACTGCGAAACATTAAACTCAACTTTTTCACCAGTTATTCCTTGTGATAGAACGATTTGAATACTCGTTATAAAAACGAGTATAAATAATAAACTTTTAGTCATTTAGTTTTTTTTTAGGGATTGCAAAATAAGTGTTTTTTAAACGATACTTATTTATTAAATCATCTAAATTCAAAAAATTAACACAAAAAAAAGTTCAACATTTACATGTGAACTTTTTTAATTACTATTTAACAATTCAAATAAAAACTACACGTATTTATTTAAATCCAAAGCATTTATAGCTCCATGACTAGCTTGTACAACCGTAACACCATTTCTTATAATTAATAACTGTGGCGACTCATGAAGCACTTGAAACTTATAGCCCACCTCACTACTCACGTCTCTAAAGTTCAGTAAATCTAAGTAATATAAATCAGCATTTAAATCTACATCATACGCATCAACAAACTGATTCATTACCATTTTACTTATACCACATCGGGTGGAATGCTTAAATATAATTTGTGTTTTATTTTGCGATAACTTTGCAATAGCATCTAGTTGCGGTATAGTTGATAGCGTTTTCCATGGTAATATTTTGGTTTCTTTTGGCTCATTAGAACCTCCAAACAATTTATTTATAAACCCCATAAGCTTTTTTTATAAAATTCGTATTTTTAAAGGTAGTCGAAAGCACCTCAACAATCTTACAACAAGACAAAAAGTCAGCCGTATTTAAGCTAAAAGTGTCATTTTGACTCCTATTTCATATTGGTAAGATAATTGACTATTAGCTAGCATACACAACAATAATAACAAACAAAAACATCCTAACGGATTAATATAATATTATGAATTTTAACAATTATACCATAAAATCACAAGAAGCCATCCAGCAAGCGCAGCAGCTAGCACAAGGCTTTGAACACCAACAAATAGAAAACGAGCACATTTTTAAAGCACTTTTTAATGTAGACGAAAATGTATTACCATTTTTATTAAAAAAATTAAATGTTAACGCTTCTATTTTACAACAAACATTAGACAAACAACTTGATAGTTTTCCAAAAGTATCAGGAGGCGATATTATGCTTTCTAGAGAAGCTGGAAAATCATTAAACGAAGCTGCAAATATTGCTAAGAAAATGAACGATGAGTTTGTTTCTATCGAACACTTAATTATCGCCATTTTTAAATCGAATAGCAAAATTGCACAAATGTTAAAAGATCAAGGGGTCACTGAAAAACACTTAAAGTCTGCAATCGACGAATTACGTCAAGGTGACCGTGTTACTTCACAAAGTCAAGAAGAAACCTATAACTCTTTAAACAAATACGCTAAAAACCTAAACCAATTAGCTAAAGACGGAAAATTAGACCCGGTGATAGGTCGTGATGAAGAAATTAGAAGAATACTTCAAATTCTATCACGTAGAACTAAAAACAACCCCATACTTGTTGGTGAACCAGGAACCGGTAAAACCGCTATTGCAGAGGGCTTAGCTCACAGAATTGTTGATGGTGACATTCCTGAAAACCTAATAGACAAGCAAATATTCGCTCTAGACATGGGCGCCTTAATTGCCGGAGCCAAATACAAAGGTGAATTTGAAGAACGCTTAAAAGCCGTTGTTAAAGAAGTAACCACAAGTGAAGGAGACATTGTACTGTTTATTGATGAAATACACACACTTGTTGGTGCTGGTGGCGGACAAGGCGCTATGGATGCGGCAAACATTTTAAAACCCGCTTTAGCACGTGGCGAACTTCGCGCAATTGGAGCAACAACTTTAGATGAATATCAAAAATACTTTGAAAAAGACAAAGCTTTAGAACGCCGTTTTCAAAAAGTAATCGTTGACGAACCCGATACAGAAAGCGCCATTTCCATCCTTCGTGGAATTAAAGAAAAATATGAAACACACCACAAGGTTCGCATAAAAGATGAAGCTATCATTGGCGCCGTTGAACTTTCGGAACGCTATATAACGAATCGTTTTTTACCAGATAAAGCTATCGATTTAATGGATGAAGCTGCTTCTAAACTACGAATGGAAATCAACTCTAAACCAGAGGAGCTAGACGTTCTTGATCGTAAAATCATGCAATTAGAAATTGAAATTGAAGCTATAAAGCGTGAAAAAGACGAGGTAAAACTAAAATCCCTACGTTCAGATTTAGCAAACCTAAAAGAAGAACGCAACGAAATTAACGCAAAATGGAAAAGCGAAAAAGAAGTTGTAGATAATATTCAAATTGCCAAATCAGACATTGAAGATTTTAAACTTGAAGCAGAACGTGCCGAGCGTGACGGCGATTATGGTAAAGTAGCAGAAATACGCTATGGAAAAATTAAAGAAGCTCAAGAACGTTTAGAAACACTACAAAAAGAACTTTTAGAAAACAAAAGCGAAAACTCTTTAATTAAGGAGGAAGTAACCTATGATGACATTGCAGAAGTAGTAGCCAAATGGACAGGAATACCTGTAACTAAAATGCTACAAAGTGAACGTGAAAAGTTACTAAAACTAGAAGACGAACTTCACAAGCGTGTTGTAGGGCAAGAAGAAGCCATTACAGCTATTAGTGATGCCGTAAGACGTAGCCGAGCTGGACTGCAAAATCCAGACAAACCTATTGGAACCTTCTTATTTTTAGGAACTACAGGTGTAGGTAAAACAGAGTTAGCAAAAGCGCTTGCCGAATATTTATTTGATGATGAAAATGCTATGACGCGAATTGATATGAGTGAATACCAAGAACGTCATGCGGTAAGCAGATTAGTTGGTGCTCCTCCAGGATACGTAGGCTACGATGAAGGCGGTCAGTTAACCGAGGCCGTAAGACGTAAACCTTATTCTGTGGTTTTATTAGACGAAATTGAAAAAGCCCACCCAGATACTTTTAATATTTTATTACAAGTATTAGATGAAGGCCACCTAACCGATAACAAAGGTCGTTTAGCCGATTTCAAAAACACGATTATCATCATGACCTCAAATATGGGAAGCCAAATAATTCAAGATAAATTTGAAGCAACCAAGAATGTTGATGCCGCTATGGAAATGGCGAAAATTGAAGTTCTTGGCCTACTAAAACAATCTGTTAGACCAGAGTTTTTAAACAGAATTGATGATACGATTATGTTTACACCTTTAACACACGAGAATATCACAGAAATTGTTAATCTCCAATTAAAAGGTTTAACTAAAATAATAGGCAAACAAGGCATTACTTTTGACGCCACAACTGAAGCTATAAACTATTTAGCAAAAAAAGGTTACAACCCAGAATATGGTGCCAGACCCGTAAAACGAGTTATACAAAAAGAAGTCCTAAATGCCTTGAGTAAAGAAATCCTATCAGGCGCTGTTACAACAGACAGTATTATTCTATTAGATGCTTTTGATGATAAATTGGTTTTCAGAAATCAAAAAGACCTGATTAGCAACGAATCAAAAGTATAATTACAGGAGAAATAAATTAACAAAAAAAAAAAAGCAACGTAATCTTTCTTTAAGGAATTACGTTGCTTTTTACTTTTTATCCTCATTCATTATGTTCTTTTAAAAAGAAACCACTAATATTACAGCATAATTATATTTTAAATCACTATATTAATTGCCATGAGTGTTTTTCATTATTACGATTTACCGGAAGCAGAAATTTTTGTTTTTGACGAATTTTTAGTTTGTCAAATTCGCGAAGGCATGGAAATAACTAGGAACCACCAGAAAGATTTAAACAAGATCATTCAAGAACACTTCTCTGAAACAAAAATAGGCTACATATCAAATCGGATTAATTCATACTCAGTAGACCCATTTATTTATGTTGAAATTGAAAAAATTCCCAATATAATTGCAATGGCTATCATTCCCGAAAATCAAACTATGAAAAATAATGCCGAATTTGAACGCAGTTTCTACGATAAGCCTTACGAAATATTCGACAACCTAAACGCTGCCATCAATTGGATCCACGATCTGTTAAATTAACCAATTCCTTTTTTTATTCAGGTATATTACACGACAATTGCTACTTCATTTTTATTTAAAGCAAACACAATATCGCTTCCAAAAATAAATCAGCCATTAAAAAAATAACTAAAATGTTAAAAAAAACAGCATTTTAGCCCACATAACCGCATTTAGTCGTATTTTTGTTACACTTAACCTCCATAACAACTATATGACAATTAATAACTATATAGACCACACGCTGCTAAAAGCAGCCACAACGCAAAACGAAATTAAAACGCTTTGTGACGAAGCAAAAAAATACCGTTTTTTTAGTGTTTGTATTAACCCTTTTTATGTCCCACTTGCAAAACAACTATTAAACACAACTAATGTAAAAATCTGTACCGTAGTTGGCTTTCCCCTAGGCGCTTCAACTACCGAAACAAAAGTTTTCGAAGCTAAAAAAGCCGTAGAAGATGGTGCTGATGAAATTGACATGGTATTAAACATAGGCATGCTTAAAAGTAAAAACTATGTAAATGTTTATACAGACATACGCGATGTAAAGGTTGCCATTGGCAGCAAACCCCTAAAAGTTATTTTAGAAATTAGCGAATTATCTAAAAACGAAATTATCAAAGCTTGCCAAATATGTCTTGATGCTAAAGCCGATTTTATAAAAACTTCAACTGGTTTTTCTTCAGGTGGCGCAACACTTACAGCGGTAAAAATGATTAGAAAAACAATTAAAGACGAAGCTAAAATAAAAGCTTCTGGTGGAATCAGATCCTTAGAAGTTGCTAAAAAGTATATCGACTTAGGCGTTGACAGAATTGGCACTTCATCAAGCGTTTCCATTATGGAAGAATTAGAAAAAACAACTAAATAAGCCTTATTATGAGTGTACATATCGAAGCTAAAAAAGGAGACATAGCTGAAACTATTTTATTGCCTGGAGACCCTCTCCGAGCAAAATGGATAGCGGACACTTTTTTTGAAAACCCTAAATGCTTCAATAAAGTACGCGGTATGCTTGGTTATACCGGAACCTATAAAGGTAAACCAATTTCAGTAATGGGGACAGGCATGGGGGTTCCTAGTATTTCTATTTATAGTGAAGAGTTAATAACAGTTTACGGTGTTAAAAATCTTATTCGCGTTGGAAGTGCAGGTTCATATCAAAAACACATTCAGGTCCGAGATATTGTTTTAGCAATGGCAGCATCTTCTAATTCCGGTGTAAACAACCTCCGTTTTCATGGCGCTAATTACGCCCCAACGGCTAGTTTTTGTTTATTTGAAAAAGCCTTAAGCATTTCAAAAGCAAAAAACATTACCCTAAAAGCAGGTAACGTTTTAACATCCGACACATTTTACAATGACGATGATACAGCCTATAAAAAATGGGCAAGCTTTGGCGTGTTATGTGTTGAAATGGAAACCTCTGGTTTATACACAATAGCCGCAAAACATCAAGTAAATGCACTTTCTATACTAACTATATCAGATTCTTTAGTCACAGGTGAACGCACGACAAGTAAAGAGCGCGAAACCACTTTTAAAGATATGATTACACTCGCTTTAGAACTTGCTTAAAACAAAAACACATGAGATTAATATTTGCTTTTGTCCTCGTTAGTTTATTATCTGTTTCAGGATGCCAAGAAGCACCCACTAACACTAGCATTACCACTATATACTTTATACGTCATGCCGAAAAAGACCGTAGTAATCCTGAAAACAAAAACCCACACCTAACAAGCATTGGACAAAATAGAGCCAATAATTGGAGTGATATTTTTAAACATATCACCTTTGACGCTGTTTACACAACAGACTATAAAAGAACCATACAAACAGCACAACCTACAGCTCTTAAAAACAATGTAGCTATTGAGTTTTATAACCCGAATTCCTTAAATGCCGATAAAATTCTAAAAGATAATGCAGGACAAACAATCTTAATTGTAGGACATAGTGATACCACACCTAAATTTGTAAACTTATTTTTAGGGAAACACAAATACAAAAATATAGAAGATAGCAACAATGGAAACTTATACATGTTGCAAATTTCTGAAAACAAAATAACGGATACGCTTTTAACGTTTCCCTTCTGTAATGTTCTCTAGCTTAATTTTAGACAATAATGCAAGCTGATCCGTTTCAAATAAATCATCTAAATCCGTAACAGATATTCCTGTTGTTATTTCCGGCTTATAATTATTATAATCTACAAACCGTAAACCTCCAACATAACGCTCATTATAAGCTTCTCGAAAACGATAACCAATACCTGATTCCTCTTCATACGAATAAGCTAAATAATCCACTTTATAAGTAAGCTTATTAATCCAGTAAACAAATACATCCTCAAAATCTTCTCCACCACCGTCTTCACTGAATGTAACTTTTATTTTATAAAAAGGGACATCCTTAATCTTCACTTCCCCTAATAACTCTTTATTAACAGCCTCAGCATCTAAACCATGAGGTAAAACAGCAAAATAATGAACTGAATTTACAGATGCACTCAACTTCTCTGCAGTTGAATCTGCCAACACAACTTGCTCATTATTTATATACCGCTCAAAACCTTCATTACCTAAATAATCCTGAATAAAACCTACGGAATCTTGTGTAAACTCCCTTACAAATGAAAACTTACCATAATAACGATCAGCAAGGTAATTCTTACCTCTAAACTCAAAAGCATACGAAGATGTATTCATTTTATCACCCCCTGAAACTTCTATTGATTTTGCCACAATTTCATCTGCTGTCAACTGTTTTTTATCTGTTTGACAACTCACTAAAAACAAAACTAAAAATAGGGTACTAACAAATTTCATATCGATATAATTTTCTATAATCTGTCGTAAATCTAATGAATACTTACAAGATATATTCAGAAAACAATCATAATTTAATTACCTTTGACCTATATGCAAAAGACCATAAATATAAAGAATAAAAAAGCAAGATTTCAGTATGAAATTCTTGACAAATACACTGCAGGTATTGTACTTACTGGAACTGAAATAAAATCAATTCGAAACAGTAAAGCCTCTATAGCTGAAAGTTTTTGTGAGTTTAATGAAAATGGCGAGTTATTTGTTATAAACATGACCATTGAAGAATATTTATACGGCACCTATTACAACCACAAACCAAAAGCTTCTAGAAAGCTTTTATTAAATAAACGCGAACTGAAAAAACTTTTAAAAGAAGTTCAAAATACAGGGTTAACAATAATACCGCTGCGCTTATTTATTAATGATAAAGGTTATGCAAAATTAGATATTGCTTTAGCTCGTGGTAAAAAATTATTTGACAAACGCGAAACTATTAAAGATCGCGACAACAAAGTCCGTTTAGATCGTATTAAAAAAAGCTTCTAATTACCATGAAAAAGTTTTTATTCACCTTTATTTTTCTAACTACAGCCGCTGCCCTAAACGCACAAATAAATACTGATATATTACTTAATCCCAACGCTAAAAAGGTGGGAAGTATTGACGCTATTATCAACGAGCTATACGATGTTAATTCTGGCAAAAAAGGTTATGAACGTAATTGGGCCGATTTTGAATATTTATTTTACCCTAATGCCAAACTAATAGCAACCGGAAAAAGTCTAGATGGTAATCAGCTAGCAAAATATATGACTGCTGACGAATACCAATCTATATCTGATGAATGGCTAAAAGAGAACGGATATATTGAAAAAGAGATTTATAGGAAGATGGATGTTTACGGTAATATAGCGCATGTATTCAGTACATTTGAAGTTTACCACAGTAATCATGACCCCTATCCCGCAATGCGAGGCATTAAAAGTATACAACTCTTAAACGATGGCTTACGCTGGTGGATTATAAACGTATATTGGATGCAGGAATCACGTCTACAACCAATACCTAGAGACTATTTACCTGATTAATTATTTCCGCTATTATGTTTTACGAGGACAGACCCAAAATCACATTTAAAAAGACACCTTCTAATGTAATTCTTGAGGTTTTAACTTACGTAATCCTCCTAACCTCTTTTATTTACACAATAATTAATTACGGGAATTTACCTGAACAGATTCCTATGCACTTTAACCATTCAGGAAAAATAACACGCTACGGAGCCAAAAATAGTATTTGGGTTTTAAATATTATTGGGTTTGCCGTTGCCTACGGAATAAGCTACTTAAACAAGTTTCCGCATATTTTTAATTACCCTGTAAAAATAACCCTTGAGAATGCGCATAAATACTACAGAGAAGCCATTAAGATGCTACAGTTTGTCAATATTGGCATAGCATTACTATTTGCTATAATTTCATTTGAAATTATTCAAGTAAGTTTAAACGAAACAGCATACATCAGCAAAACCTCAAACTATTTATTAATGAGCATAATAGCCATTTTAACCTTTGCTCCTCTTATATATGTTGCATTAACTATAAAACAGAAAAAAGACTAGTTTTTATTTTCTAACAGCGGCACAAAACGAAATTCTCCAAATTCATGCTTTTCAAAATCTTTAGCACTATTTCTAATAAATAAAGTCATTGTTTGCACATTATCTCCAACTGGAATAACAAGACGCCCACCAATAGCTAATTGACTTAACAAAGGACTAGGAACAAAAGGAGCTCCTGCTGTTACTATAATACCTTTAAAAGGCGCTTCTTCTTTAAGCCCAATATAACCATCACCAAAAATTAATTTTTTAGTACGGTATCCTAATTTCGGTAAAAACTTACTGGTTTTTTTAAAAAGTTCGTGCTGTCGTTCTATACTATAAACCTGAGCACCTAGCTCGCATAATACCGCTGTTTGATATCCGCTTCCTGTACCAATTTCTAATACCTTATCACCCTTTTCTACCTGAAGCAATTCCGACTGAAAAGCTACGGTAAAAGGTTGCGAAATAGTTTGATCAGCAGCTATAGGAAAAGCTTTATCCTGGTAAGCATGATCTAAAAAGCTAGAATCCATAAATAAATGTCTTGGTATTTTACCAATAGCTTTTAAGACATTACTATCTGTAATACCCTTATCTTTAACAACCTGAACTAACTTCTGGCGCATGCCTTGATGCCTAAATGTATCTTTCAAAATAACCGTTTTATAAAACCTTAAAATTACACAAACATTTCACGAGGTAAAATTAAAAGTTGGTAACTTATTCACATTTTAAAATCCGCATTTTTTATGTCAATTTTCACAGAAATAAATAGTGAAAACCTTATTTTTGTTCAAAACAATAAAAAAATGATA
Source organism: Algorimicrobium bowmanii (assembly GCF_054031195.1). Next base: position 1,402,451 of record NZ_CM132929.1, on the reverse strand, counting down.
AAAGCTGGTGTTTTAGGCGCAGGCCATTTAGGAAAAATCCATCTACGATTATTAAATCAATCTGAAAAATACGACCTCATTGGGTTTTATGATGCTGATGAAGCCAATGCTAAAAAAGTAGAAGCTGAATTTGGCTATAAATACTTTAATACTATAGAGGCATTAATAGCTGCTGTAGATATGGTAGACATTGTTACGCCAACTCTTTCGCATTATGATTGTGCAAAAAAAGCTATTGCTCAAGGCAAACATATTTTTATTGAAAAACCAATAACAAATACCGTTGAAGAAGCTGAAGATATCCGAAAACTACTAGCCCAACACAATATCCGTGGACAAGTAGGTCATGTTGAACGTTTTAATCCAGCATTTACAGCTGTTAAGGATAAAATTGAAAACCCCATGTTTATTGAAACACACCGGTTAGCAGAGTTTAATCCGCGTGGTACAGATGTTCCTGTTGTTTTAGATTTAATGATTCATGATATAGACATTATTTTAAGTGTCGTAAAATCTAAAGTTAAACAGGTATCAGCTAGTGGTGTATCTGTAATTAGTGATACTCCAGATATTGCCAATGCTAGAATTGAGTTTGAAAATGGCTGTGTAGCAAATCTAACCGCTAGTCGTATTTCACTAAAAAACATGCGTAAATCTAGATTCTTTCAGCGAGATGCTTATATCTCTGTCGATTTCTTAGAGAAAAAATGTGAGGTCGTTAAAATGAAAGACGCTCCTGAAACACCTGGAGATTTTGATATGGTTCTTCAAAATGCTGAAGGCGTTAAAAAACAAATTTATTTTGACAATCCTGAGGTAGCAGAGAACAATGCCATTCTTGATGAGTTAGAAACTTTTGCAGATGCAATCACGAACAACACAACACCAATTGTTACCCTACATGATGGCACTGAAGCCTTGCGCGTAGCAACCATGATTATTAATCAATTTAAATAACCTGTTCAAGCGACAGATTTAATTATAATAACAACATTCCTTTTTCTTGAGGAATAAAAAGATTTTTTATGAAAAACATAGCAGTAATAGGAGCTGGAACCATGGGAAATGGTATTGCACATACATTTGCCCAAAGTGGTTTTAAGGTTCAATTAATTGATATTAGTGAAGCCTCTTTAGAAAAAGGCATGGCTACCATTTCTAAAAATTTAGATAGAATGGTTTCCAAAGAAAAAATTACAGAATCCAAAAAACAAGAAACACTTGGGAATATTACAACTTTTACAGACACGGTAGAAGGCGTAAAAAATACAAGCTTAGTAGTTGAAGCTGCTACAGAAAATATAGATTTAAAATTAAAGATTTTTAAGCAATTAGATGACGTTTGTGATACTGATACTATTTTAGCTACCAACACATCTTCAATTTCTATCACACAAATTGCAGCTGTAACAAACAGACCAAGTCAAGTAATAGGTATGCATTTCATGAACCCTGTACCTATTATGAAGTTAGTAGAAATAATTCGCGGTTATAACACAAGCGATGAAGTTACTAATACCATAATGGAACTTTCTAAAACATTAGGTAAAATCCCTACTGAAGTAAATGATTACCCAGGATTTGTAGCTAACCGTATTTTAATGCCAATGCTAAACGAATCCATCGAAACGCTATACAATGGCGTTGCTGGTGTTTCAGAAATAGATACAGTAATGAAACTAGGAATGGCACACCCTATGGGACCATTACAATTAGCCGATTTTATTGGGTTAGACGTTTGCCTATCTATTTTAAACGTTATGTATGACGGATTTAAAAACCCTAAATACGCACCATGCCCACTATTAGTAAATATGGTAAGAGCAGGTAAATTAGGTGTTAAATCTGGTGAAGGTTTTTACGATTACTCACAGAGTCGTAAAGCTGAACAGGTTGCTGCCCAGTTTACTAAATAAAATAAATTAATGCTAACGGTTAGTTTCTTGTAAACTAACCGTTACACATTATACCTTTATATGGCCAATATTATTCCCTTCAAAGCAGTACGCCCTACTCGTGATAAAGTTAGCCTAGTAGCAGCACGATCATACCAGAGTTATACAAAAGATCAGTTAGAAGCACGATTAAGAGATAACCCATTTTCTTTTCTACATATTGTAAATCCTGGCTATCGTTTTGATAAAGAAATTTCAGGTACTGATCGTTATTCGTTGGTTAAAAACAGGTATTCTGAGTTTAAAGAAGAGAATATTTTCATTCAAGACAAACAGCCTTCTTATTATATCTACCGCATTGTAGATAGAGAAAATCAAGAATTTAATGGCATAATAGCAGCTACAAGTGCTTCTGATTACGAAAACAATGTTATAAAAAAACACGAGGACACTATTGCCTACAAAGAAGTTATATTTAAGGATTACTTAAAAACAGTTGGTTTTAATGCCGAACCAGTGCTTTTAACCTACCCTGACAATTCCACAATTAAAACAATTATTTCTGACAAGCAAAAGGAGCGTGCTGAATATGAATTCACAACTACTTATAGAGACACTCACTATTTATGGCCAGTTGACAATCCGGAACTCGTAGCTAAAATACAAGCAGAATTTACTAATATGCCGCATATATATATTGCAGATGGTCATCATCGCTCGGCATCATCTTTTTTATTATATAAAGATCTAAAAGCTTTAAATCCCAATCATAAAGGTCAAGAACCATATAGCTATTTCATGAGTTATCTAATTCCGGAGTCTGATTTACGGATCCATGAATTCAATCGCTTAATCAAAGATTTAAACGGACTTAGTAAAGAAGCTTTTTTAATACAATTAGATACAGTTTACCGTATAGAAAACAGAGGAGCAATTCCTTATAAACCTAGTAAAAAACATCATTTTAGTATGTATTTAGATGGTGAATTTTATTCCTTATATCTTCGAAAATCCGCTTTAAATATTTCAAATTCTTTAGATGCTTTAGATGCTCAAATTTTATATAAAACTATTTTAGAGCCTATTTTAGGAATTGAAGATTTAAGAAACGACAAGCGTATCATGTACATTAATGGCAAAAAGGATATTGTAAACATAAAAAGCAACGTTGATAATGGCAATTTTGCAGTTGGTTTTGGTATGGTTCCTGTAACCATAAAAGAGATGAAGCAAATTGCAGACGATGGCCTTAAAATGCCACCAAAATCGACGTTTATAGAACCTAAATTACGAAGCGGCGTAACCATTTACGAGTTTTAATGCCAATGTGCTATTTATGTCATTTTCAAAAAAAACCAAATATTAGCAGTCCGTTCATTTTAAAATAAAAATCTAACATTTTAAAATTACAATACAAATACCTAAAATGTTAGTCAACACATACCATTAATCAAACACCATATGTCAATAAAAGATAACTTAACAGCCATAAAACAATCGTTACCAGATCATGTAACGCTAGTTGCCGTTTCCAAAACAAAACCAAATAGCGATATAATGGAAGCTTACCAAGCAGGTCAGCGTGTATTTGGTGAAAACAAAATTCAAGAAATGGCCGATAAGCAAGCCTCCCTACCTAAGGATATTTCTTGGCACATGATTGGACATGTGCAACGAAACAAAGTGAAATACATGGCACATTTTGTTAGTCTAATTCATGGCGTTGATAGTTTTAAACTACTTAAAACCATTAATAAAGAAGCGACAAAAGAGTCTCGAACAATTGACTGTTTACTACAAATAAAAATAGCTAAAGAAGAAACAAAATTTGGAATGACTCCAGACGAAGCAACAAACATGCTACAATCGGACAGTTTTAAAGACTTAGAAAATGTTCGTATAACAGGCGTTATGGGGATGGCGACATTTACAGAAAATGAAAGTCAAATAATTGATGAATTTACCAAGTTAAAAACTATTTTTAATGACTTAAAAAAAATTCATCCAAAAATGGAGACTATTTCCATGGGTATGAGCGGTGATTACGAAATAGCAATAAATTGCGGAAGTAACATGGTTCGTGTTGGAAGTAGTATATTTGGCAAACGAAATTATTAGTATAACATTATAAAATAAGGTCTTATTTACGCAATTCTTGACATAGAAACTACTGGAGGAAAATTTAATGAAGAAGGTATAACCGAAATAGCTATTTATAAATTTGATGGACATAAAGTTGTTGACCAATTTATTAGTTTAATAAACCCGGAGCGTGAAATTCAACCCTTTGTTGTTAATCTTACAGGAATAAACAGCAAGATGCTTAAAACAGCACCTAAATTTTATGAAGTAGCCAAACGTATTGTCGAAATAACTGAAAACTGTATAATAGTTGCACATAACTCTCAGTTTGATTACCGAATTTTAAAAACAGAATTCAACCGTTTAGGATTTCCTTTTAAGCGAGAAACTTTATGTACGGTAGAATTATCAAAAAAACTAATTCCAGGAGAAGCATCTTATAGCTTAGGAAAATTAGCCCGTTCATTGGGTATCCCTGTAAGTGATAGACACCGCGCTAACGGCGACGCTCTTGCTACTGTTTCGTTGTTTAAAATATTACTTTCTAAAGATTTAGAAAAAACTATTGTTAAAGATAGTATTCAGCTTGAAGCAAAAAAAGAGTTAGCCGCTAACTTAAAGACCATTATTAAAGAGCTTCCTAACGTAACAGGCGTATACTACATACACAACGAAGCTGGTGAAATTATTTACATCGGTAAAAGTAATAACATTAAAAACCGAATGAGTCAGCATTTCACAAATACAGCTACAAAATCAAAAAAAATACAGCGTTATGCAGCAGCAGTTACCTACGAACATACCGGCAGTGAACTTGTTGCATTATTAAAAGAAAGTGAAGAAATAAAACGTAACAAACCTATATTTAACAGGGCTTTACGACGTAATGTATTCACTCATGCATTATATGCTTTTAAAGATGATAATGGCTATATTAACCTAACAATTGATAAAGCAGATGGCCGTAAAAAAGCCATTACCACATTCACCAACAGACAGAGCGCAAAAAGCTTTCTATTCAACGCCGTAGAAACCTATCAATTATGCCAAAAACTAGTTGGATTATATGCTACGAAGAATAACTGTTTCAAGTATGACATAAAAGAATGTCCTGGTGCTTGCATACAAGAAGAATCACCAGAAAGCTATAACAAACGTATAGAACAACTCATAGATAAAAATAGCTATAATAACCAAGATATGGTGATTATTGACCGTGCTAGAGAAATTGACGAACGTAGTGCTATTTTAATTGAAAACGGTATCTTTAAAGGCATTGGTTACTTCAACCTCAACTATCAAATAACAAATATAGACGTATTGAGGTCCTTAATTACACCTATGGAGAATAACAAGGATGCACAACATATAATTAAAAGCTATCTCCGAAAAAACAAAAAAATTAAGATTATTAAACTAAACTCCTGAAATAAACTTTTTAGTATTTTTAAATAATGGAAAACAAGTTCTATAAAAATTGGCAAGCCAAACTACATGAAATAATTTATGAAGCAGACACACCTGCAGGTAAATTATTCGATGTGGTATTACTTATCGTAATCATTGCCAGTATTGTTCTTGTTATGCTTGAAAGCGTTAAGAGTATAGACGCACAGTATCATAGTTTTCTTAATATTTCGGAATGGATTATTACCATATTATTTACCATTGAGTATTTTTTAAGAATTATAACCGTTAAGAGGCCTATAAAATATATTACAAGCTTTTATGGAATTATAGATTTACTATCTACACTCCCTAAATACTTATCCCTTGTTTTTGCAGGTACGCATGCACTTGTTGCATTACGAGCTTTAAGACTTTTACGAGTATTTAGAATTTTAAAATTAGCACGGTTTTTAGGAGCTTCAAACCACTTAGCTTCTGCTATAAAAGCGAGCCGCGCTAAAATATTTGTATTCTTATTTGCAGTTATTATTGCGGCTACAATTTTTGGCACAATTATGTATTTAGTTGAAGGGGAAGCAAGCGGGTTTAGTAATATTCCTAAAAGTATTTATTGGTGTATTGTAACCTTAACTACGGTGGGCTTTGGTGATATTGCCCCTATTACACCTCTTGGTCAATTTATAGCAACAATTATTATGGTATTGGGATATGGCATTATAGCTGTACCTACAGGCATCGTTTCTGCCGAATATACGAAAGCCAATAGCACGGACAATAGCACGGACAATACCAATAGAAATAACAACAAAGAACCTCACCCAGCTGCACCACCACACCCCGATGATGTACAATTAAACTCACAATCTTGTCCTTACTGTTTAGCTCAAAATCATAAAGATAAAGCTGATTTCTGTTATAAATGTGGACATTCTTTGCATATAACTTCTGATTAACTGTTACATATTTATATGAGTAAAAATTACCTTATTTCCATTGTAGGTCCAACTGCTATCGGAAAAACCGCATTAAGTATTAAGTTAGCTCAGCACTTTTCTACTGAGATAATTTCAGCGGATTCCAGACAGTTTTTTAAAGAAATGCAAATTGGTACTGCTGCGCCTAGCAAAACCGAATTAAACGCAGCAAAACACCGCTTTATACATCATAAGTCTATAGAAGATCCTTATAACGTTGGTGCATTTGAAAAAGATGCTATTAATACCTTAACTAATTTATTTAAAGATCAGGATATAGTTATTATGGTTGGTGGATCAGGCTTATATGTCGATGCTGTTAGCAACGGGCTAGATGACTTTCCTAAAGTGGATCCACAAATACGAGAAACCTTAAATAAGAAACTAGAAACAGAAGGTCTAGGTGTATTACAAGAACAACTAGCACATCTTGATCCTGCAACCTACAAAACAATTGCTTTAGACAATCCTCAACGCGTAATTAGAGCTTTAGAAATATGTATAGGTAGTGGAAAACCATATGCTTCTTTTTTAAAAAAGGAGGCGATAAATCGGAATTTTAAAACTATTACAATTGGACTAACTGCTGAACGTGAAACTATTTACTATCGTATAAACAAACGGGTAGATATCATGATGCAAAATGGTTTACTTGACGAGGTTAAATCACTAAAAAGCAAAGCACACTTGAATGCTTTGAACACTGTGGGGTATAAAGAAATTTTTAATTATTTAGATAATGAATGGACTTTAGATTTTGCCATTTCGGAAATTAAAAAAAATAGCCGACGTTTTGCAAAACGCCAATTAACATGGTTTAAAAGAAATAAAAACACACATTGGTTTGATTACGAAACCGATATTAAAACAATTATTTCTGTTATTGAATCTGAAATAAACTCATAAAAAAACCAGCTTTTCAGCTGGTTTTTAATTTATAATAAAAAGCATTAATCTTCTGAGTCAGAATTTACAACTAACCTAAAGCCTTCTCCATGAATATTTAGGATTTCAACCTTTTCATCTAGCTTTAAGTATTTTCTTAGTTTTGCTATATATACATCCATACTACGAGATGTAAAATAATTATCATCACGCCATATTTTAGTTAATGCCAACTCACGAGGCATTAAATCGTTTTCATGTAAAGCTAACAAACGTAATAACTCGTTTTCTTTAGGTGATAACTTAATTTGTTCTCCTCCATCATAAGTTAAAAATCGTAACTTAGAATTTAATTCAAAGTTTCCTATTTTGAATTGAAATTGCTTACTATCTGCTACAGTTTCCGTTGCTTTACGCTGCATGATAGCTTTAATTTTCATAAGTAAAACTTCACTATCAAAAGGCTTATTTAAGTAATCATCTGCTCCTACTTTATAACCTTTTAAAACATCTTCCTTCATGGCTTTTGCTGTAAGGAAAACGATAGGCACTTCGCTGTTTTTTTCACGAATTTCTTTGGCTAAAGTAAAACCATCTTTATAAGGCATCATGACATCTAAAATACACAAATCAAAGTCGTCTTTTTTAAATTTCTCAAAGCCTTCCATACCGTTTTTAGCATGTGTAACTTCGTAATCATTCATGATTAAATAATCCTTTAAAATCGTTCCGAAATTTGGATCATCTTCTACCAATAATATTTTTTTGTTTTGTTCTGTCATAACATTTATGAGATTAATGGAAGTTTTATTATAAAGGTACTTCCCTTGTCTTTTTCACTTTCTAATGATATATGTCCTTGGTGGTCTTCAACCATACGTTTAACGTAAGCTAAACCTAATCCATGTCCTTTAACATTATGTATATTTCCGGTGTGTTCTCTATAAAACTTTTCAAACACGTGTTTTTGAGCAGCTTTACTCATACCACTACCGTGGTCTTTAATTTTTAATAATATATTCGTTCCAACATTCTCGGTATAAACATCAATTTCGGGTGCTTCTGGAGAATATTTAACGGCATTATCTAATATATTAACAATGACGTTTGTAAAATGTGTTTCGTTAGCCAATACAGAAGTTTGTTCTGCATTAAGGTGTGTTCTTATATACCCTTTTCTATCTTCAACTATTAACTCTATATGCGTAATAGCATCATGAACTAACTCATGCAACTCTACACGATCTTTACTAATATTTAATTCGTTTTTTTCTAGTTTAGATATTCTTAATACATTTTCAACCTGCGCATGCATCCGTTTGTTTTCATCACGAATCATCTGCAAATATCGTGCTACACGTTCTTTATCATCAATAACTTTAGGGTTCTTAATGGCATCTAATGCTAAATTAATTGTAGCTATAGGTGTTTTAAACTCGTGAGTCATATTATTTATAAAATCCGATTTTATTTCAGAGATTTTACGTTGCCTAAATAGTTGCAACAGAGCACTAGAATAAGCAATGATAATAATTGATGTAAAAATGATAGATAACAATGTCATTCTAATGATAGACGACTGTATAAACTTATTTCGAGTTGGAAAATTTACTAGTAATTTATAGTTATTAGTATCTTGTTCACTATTAAAAATCGAAATACTAAACGTTCCAGGCTCCATTTCAAAGTTATCACTCTGAACCTTTGTTGCTAAATCATTACTGTAAATAGCAAACTCAAAGTCCAAATCTATATCATCTTCTTTAAGCATACTTGAAATTAAATCGTGTATCTGCCCTTCCTTAACACGTTTATGAATAGGAATACGACTACTAAGCACTTTAAAAGCTTCGTCAAAATCAAGACGTTCTGCAGCTGTAATACGACCGGATTTAATTAAACTTAATACCGGGTTTGTATTTAACTCATTATCAATAGCTGTCTGGTTGCTATAAACTTTGGCTTCCGAGCTACCTATAATACGTTTAATATTTAAGCTATCTAAACCGATGTCAAAGAGCGAAGAAGATAATTTATGGTTTTCTTCTAAAATACCGCTTTTGTATACAAACGTTTCATTTGTATCATTAATTTGAGAAACAATAAATAATTTAGAAATAGCAACTGTATCCGCTTGTTTCTTTTCATCAATTAGGGTCTGATATTTGCTGTAATAGCTATATATCTCCTTCTCTTCAATTTGTCGGGAGGCATAACTCAATGCTTTTTTTACATTAAAATTAAACTGATCCTCCTCATTTTTGATGGAGTTATTTATATAGTAAGCTTGTACAAATATAATACCAACAAGCGATAAGCTCATTAGTAATACTAATATGATGAATAACCTTTTGCTCATCGTTCAAAATTAACATTTTAACATTTAGCTATCTTATCATTTAACCTTACATTAACAAAAATGTTAAAATTTAAGATGTTTGTATAGCTTTTAAGAGTTTATTATGTACTTCTAATACATTTTTTTGAGTTTCTGCTAATACTATATTATCAATTACAAAAGTTGCTTTTTTAAGTTTTTCAGATTCAGGTAATTGATTATTAATAATAGCTTGAACTTCTGCTGCTGTTTTATTATCGCGCTTTGTAACACGTTGTATTCGTGCTTTTTCGGGAGCTGTAACCAAAATGGTATAATGGCAATCCTTTTCACCTCCATGTTCAAATAATATAGCAGATTCTTTAAGAACATAAGCTGACTCCTGCATATTTGCCCATAATTTAAAATGTTCCGCTACTTTAGGATGCACAATAGCATTCATTTTTTGAAGTAAGCTTTTATCATTAAAAATAGCATTGGCTAAGTAAGTTCTATTAAGTTCTCCATCTTTATAGGCTTCTGAACCAAACAACCATTGGATTTTAAGTCTAATTTCAGAAGAGGCATTCATTAGTTTTTTTGCTTCTACATCAGCAATATACGTGGGCACTCCAAGTTCAGCAAAAAGCTTTGCTACTGTAGTTTTTCCGCTACCAATACCTCCTGTTAAACCTACTATCTTCATTCTGTTATAATATATTCGATTTGATCTTGATTTAATTTCACATGCCTTAAAACACTTGGTTGTTTGGTAATTCGAGGAATTAGAAACGATTGATTTTTTGATAATTCATTAAAATCGCAAATAATTTCAAAATCAGATGCTGAAATAGAATTATAGTTCGCCAAACTTGTATAGTAAGAAACATTAATTTTTTTTGGGTAATATTTCACATTAATACCTTCTGGTATATTAACAACTGTTACCGGAATTTTTAATTTCCCTTCCGTAAATTTAGCAACCTGGGCTTCTACTTGTACTTGGCTATTAGAAAACTTTAATTCCTGATTAGCATTTGGCAATTTTAAACCAATACTAGTTGAAAAATCTGATTTGACACCTTTGAGTTTTAAAGTATCTGTTTCTATAAAATCAATGGCAGACACTAATACTTCAGGACCTATAATTTTGATGGAATCGGGTGTTAATTTAAAAGCATCTAAAACATCATATCCTATGGCATAATTTATGTCGCTATTTAATTCTATTGGCACCATCTTTATAGCATTTACATCATATTTAAAAATTAATGTATCGGGTGTTATATTTACGACCTCTATATGTTCATCAAACTGAGAAAGCACATCTAAAAATGCTGAATGCTTATTCCATATAAATTTCGTTTCAGTTTTTGTTATATTCTCACTAAAATTAACCTTTACTTTAGGTGTGTTAAAGTAATATTTCAATAAATTAAATCCTGTTGTTTTTAAACTAATTTGTAACTCATTTAAGCTGTCATCATAAATAACAGCATCTTCGGGTACATTTCTTTTATCTATTTTAAAGGCAATAGTATTAGTATAGGTATTAGACAGTTTCATTATTATTAATACAGCAAACGACATCACTAAAAACAAAAAGAACACATTGATTTTTTTGTTTTTTAAGCCTTTTATTATGTTAATTTTAATTGTTCCCATCATGGATTTTTAAAGAATAATTTAGGAAATAACGTTTCAGGTTTTTCATTGCTTATTTTTAATTTTAAAGTAGATTTTAAAAAACCAAATCCATAACCTGTAAACTGCACAATAGTAGCAAATATAGACTGAAAAGCAATTATCAGATTACTCGTACTAATAAGTGCGATTACAAAAAGAGTTAAAAAGTAAATTCCGTAACATGCCAAAATAAAATATAGTTTAAAAGCTGCAAAAATCAAAGCAAAAACCAAACCAAGTATAAAAACAGAAGGAAACCAATACGTTATTTTTTTTGTTTCGGGATGCCAAATATTTAAAATAGGTCTTACCTTCCCAAATTTAGAAACCTGAGTATAGAATTTAGACCAAGATATACGGCGTTTATGATAAACGTAAGCATCTGTTATAAGTGCCGTATTAAAATTATTTTTCCATAATCTAATCGTTAAATCGGGATCTTCACCTGGATGAATATTTCCGAAACCTTTTGTTTTAATAAAGGCTTCTTTAGATAAGCCCATATTAAAACTTCGTGGTTGAAATTTATCTAATTGCTTTTTATTACCACGAATACCTCCCGTAGTTAAAAAAGATGTCATTGAGAAATTTATGGCTTTTTGCAGGTTAGTAAAACTATCATGAGCAGCATCTGGACCTCCAAAACAATCCACATAATTAGTATTTAAATAGGTTTTAACAGCTGTTAAATAATGTGCAGGAAGAATACAATCGGAATCTAAAATAATAAAATAGTTCCCCTTAGCGCGCTTCATCCCATAGTTTCTTGAATCGCCTGGTCCTGAGTTTTCTTTTTGAAGATAGGTAATATCTAAATGGTTCTGATATTTTTTAATTATCTCAGATGATGATATAGTTGATCCGTCCTCTACAATAACGACTTCAAAAACTTGTTGGGTATCCATATTTTGAAAGCTTAATAAAAGCTCATCAATCTCATCAGGCCTGTTATATACAGGTATAATAAACGAAAACTGTAATTCCATAAGACAAATGTAATTAAACCCATAAAAAAACCACTCAAAAGAGTGGTTTTTAAAAATCAATATTTAAAGGTTGTTTTTAGTTTTTAACAATACGAATTGTTTCTGTATTATTAGCTACCATAACCTTTACAAAGTACGCACCTGACTGTAACGAAGACATATCTAATTCGCTAGTTAATGTATTTGGTACTTTACTTAAAACTTTCTGACCTAACATATTAAATACAGCAACATCTTGAATGTTTTGTTGTGCTTTTAATGTTAGTGTGTTAGTTACTGGGTTTGGATAGTAATCAAATGCTAATTGCGCAAAAGTATCACGTGATAAAGATGCATCAACAGTTACTTTATAATCTTCTACTTCTCCTCTACCATTATTTAATCCACATGCATCATCTGAAGGATTAGAGTCATTCCAATCGGTCATAACACGTAAAACGTAATCTCCATCAGCAGTTCCTGCTGGTACAGTTATAGTACCATCAAATGGACCACTATTATAACCCGTTGTATTATATACAGTTTCGGTAGTTTCATCAAAAGCAAAATCGTTATTCCAATCAATCCATATAGCACAACCAACAGAACCACCTTCACTTACTACTGTAAAATCAAATGACTGATCTGCTGCTAAAACAACTGAATGGCTTGCATAATAATTTCCATAATTACCCGCTGCAAAACCTGAACCTGAATTATCAATATTGGTATAAGCACCTGTTGTAGTAAACCCGTCAATATAACTTAAATCACTAGACCCTGATGGTAGGCAGTAACCCGCATTAAAAGTATAAGGACCACCCCAAGAACTTAAGTCTCCTGAATCACAATCTGACTGAACATATAAATCATATAATACACCTTCTGTTAATCCCGTTGCTGTTGCTGATGTAGTAAGTACATTTCCACTATCAATTACGCCTGCACCTTGTGCATTACCTTGTGGCACAACTTCCCAGTTATAAGAAACAGGTGTTGTTCCATCATTAGGCTCTTCCCAAGTAAAATCAACTGAGTTTGGAGCTACAAAAGTAGCTGTAAAATCGTCTGGAACGTAACATGTTGGAGATGCGTACACACATAAATCAAATGATGTTTCACCTGAATTGTATGTTGCAACAGAGATATAATATGGTGTTCCTGCTACTAAATCTTCACTTAAAGATGTAGAGTAACAACTACTATTTATACGTGTTAAAGAACCACAGCTACCTTCGTAAATAGATAAGTATGTAGAACTTGTTCCTGAAGTTAACGTTCTAATTACATTAAATTCTCCTGTCGTTGTTGGTGTAAATTTATACCATACATCATTATAATAGTTTGAACAATCATAATCTGAAGAAAGTGTAGCAGATGCTGTTGTTCCTGAAACTGAATTTGTACAGGTCTCATCAGCAGATGCTGTAATAGATACTGCATTCATACACTCATCATTTGCTGGTGGCGGTGGTGGAGTTCCAACACAAACATCAAAATTAATATACTGTACTAATGAATTCCAACCATATGCACGCACATAATACGTATTTCCAACTGTTAATCCAGATACATTATATTCTTCTGGGTCACTTGTTCCAAAAAACACTAAATTATCACAACCTGAACTAGCCTCATAAATAACCATCCCCATATCAATACTAGTACTAGGACTTCCTTCAGCACTTGTTCTATTTAAGAATGAAACTCGATGAACTACACTTGTAGCCTCAAAAGAAAACCACACATCGGTGTTTGGAGTACCAGATGCTCCAGTAGTACCTTCAGATGATGCTGTTGCACCAAACGTAGTCGCTGCAGTTACAGTACCACATTCTAAATCAGCATTAACAGTTAAACTTATAGGACTATCACAATCATCATTAGCTGGAGCTGCAATATGAATAAAAGCAAAAGGACCTGACCATTCACTTAAAGAAGTTTCAGAACACACTGCACGTACATAATACTCATAATTATTACCCGAAACTAAACCTGTAGCCACATATGGGTTAGAAACCCCACTATCAGTTGGTGTTCCCGACACAACCTCACCGGAAGTAACATCCAACAACTCTATGTCCCAAGCAGTTGCTGTTCCTCCTTCTGTCCAACTTAACTCCGCTGAATCAGTCATGAAATTACCTGCTGAAAGTGCTAAAGGAGCTGGACACGCTGGTGGTGTTTGTGAAACTATAGTTGGCGACTGAAAACAAAAACCATATTCCCAACCTGATCCTCCTGATGCTGAATCATCATAAAAAATTCTATACTTAAAATTTGAAAGTTGTGTAGCTGTAAACCCTGCTATATTTAAAACATCCGTTTCATATGCCTCATAAGTTCCAGAGCAGAAATCATCGAATGGAGCGCCACTTGTTCCAGGAACAGGGTCCATACCCCAATTAACCCAAGCACTTGCATCAGCATCATAATATTGTATAACCAATAAATCATCTAAATATCTGTATACAACATCTGCTGAAACAGTTAACCATGTTTCTCCTGCTGTATGTGCCGCTGTTAAATCTATAACTGGAGATTCTGCGGCAATATCATTGTCTCCACTACCCCCTGCATCATCATCATCAAAAGCAAAATTCGCATCGATAGTTGGGTTTGCTTCCAATATACTTGTATCAGTTTCACCTGCATCAGTACCCGTTAATGTCCAATTGGCATTCGGCCAATTGGCATTTTGATTTAAAGTTTGCGCCATGCCATGCGTGGTAAAAACCAAACAAAATATGACACATAAATAATAAGTAGTCTTTCTCATGTTTATTATGTTTATTATTAAAAAATTAACAATTAGTTTAAGAAGCCCTAAATTAACTATTTATTAACTTTAAAAATACAAATAGGTTTTCTAATCGATTAAAAACATTTTTTTTCGACGAAATACTAAAAACACTTTTAAACACAAAAAAAACCACTCATTTAAGAGTGGTTTTTAAATTACGATATATGTAAACTATTCGTTAAAAAATTATTTTTTAATAATTCTAATAGTTTCTTGATTACCATTAACGGTTACTTTAACAAAATAAGCACCATCTTGTAATGAATTCATAGAAATTTCACTTGAAACAGCATTTGGTTCTGCACGTAAAACTTCTTGACCTAACATATTATAAACTAATACATTTTCAATATTTTGTGAAGCTTGTAAAGTTAAACTAGATGTAACTGGGTTTGGAAAGTACGATAAACCATTTAACTGCTCATCAAAACTTCCAACACTTAAAGTTGTTGGAGACCATGCACAAACATCTACAGTACCAACTGCATTACTGTAATCCCAAACTCTAACATATAATACTTCTCCTTCAGTTCTTCCTGTAAGTGAAACTTGAGAAAACAACCCAGTAAAATCATCATTACATGCTACTTCTGTTAATGAAGCAGGTGTTCCTTCATACACAGCTAACACTGTATCTGATACACCAACACCATTACTCGTTTCTATTGTAACTTCACCTGTATTAGGTACAGTAACTGAAAACCAAATATCAGTAACAGGTGCAATTCCACAACTAGCAGCATCAGATAAAGCTAGTGTTGCAGAAGTAGTATCTCCTGTAACTACTGTTTCACAAGCTGTATCGCCTACAGGCAAGTTATAAGCTCCTGAAGCTAAATCATTATCTGGTGCAGGTGGAGCAGCAGCAGTAGTAAAACTCCAAACAGGACAACCTGTTGCTTCTACAAAACCATTTACTGGCTTAATAACCCAATATAATAACGTATTATCTCCTGTTAGTGTTATAGCAGCAGATAATTCTGTAAAGTTCCCTATTAAACCATAATCATCACCTGTAGGTGTTTCACCTGCATATAAATTATATGAAGTTGGTGCAGGTCCTGTAGTAGGTGCCACCCATGTAAAAGTAATATTTCCATTAGGAACGTCTACAGCTCCATCGGCTGGGAAAGGTGTTGAAGCACAATCTGGAGCTTCTGGCGGTGCAACTGAGTTATTCATAACAGAAGTAGCAACACAATCAGAACCTGCTGAACAAGCTGAATCGGCTGCCCAATGAACTGAAACATTTGCAACACTTGCAACCCATGTTAACGGAGAAGGTCCAGCAGCTAATACTGTTGTTCCATCCGCAGTATCAACTAAAGTTATATAACCTGTATCTGCAGTAAAAATGTATTCATCGCTTAAAATAAATCCTTGTACATCAGAATATTCTCCAAAGAAATTACATGTAGAAACTGATTCTGATTCTCCAAAATTCTCCAATACTAATGCTTCCCAAGGGTAATTGCTGGTAAAAGTACATTGCGCATAACTAACTACTGTAAGCAGTAGTGTAAATAATAAAAAAGTAATTTTTTTCATAAATTTAATTTTAATAACGTTAATATTTAAAAAACAATATACAAATAAATTGTTAATTCTCTTAACATAACACGAGAGAACAGGTTGAGAAACACCATTTTTATTAAGATATCAATAAAAAAACCTAAAAAAAACAGAATTAATAATTTTAGGCATTTTATTAATAAAATTATCAAACTAACTATATGATGAAAAGTATTATTAACCGCTACTTACTAGCTTATAGGCCAATATAAAACACAAAAAAAAGCGACCCTTATTAATAAGAATCGCTTTTTTTTTAAGATATATACTCTTTTTATTCGCGCGTAAACGTTTCCATAACAGCGTCACTTACACCCATATTACTAAAGCCTCCATCATGAAATAAGTTTTGAAGTGTTACTTTACGAGTTAAATCGCTAAACATAGTTACTGTGTAATTAGCACAGTCTAATGCTGTAGCGTTTCCTAGTGGCGACATTTTTTCAGCATAGGAAATAAACCCGTCAAAACCTTTAACTCCACTACCCGCAGTTGTTGGTGTTGGAGATTGAGAAATAGTATTGACACGCACTTTTTTATCACGGCCAAAAAAGTATCCAAAGCTACGAGCAATACTCTCTAATAATGCTTTATTATCAGCCATATCATTATAATCAGGGAATACACGTTGTGCTGCCATATAAGTTAAAGCAACAATACTTCCCCACTCATTCATGGCATCTTTCTTATACAGTGTTTGCATTACTTTATGAAAAGAATTTGCAGAAACATCGGTACCTTTTTGCGTCCAATCGTAATTTTGATTGGTATAGTGATTTCCTTTTCTCACATTTATAGACATACCTATTGAGTGTAAAACAAAATCTATTTTTCCACCTAATATCTCCATAGCCTTTTCAACAAGGTTTTCTAAATCTTCAATAGAAGTCGCATCAGCTGGAATAATTTGAGAACCTGTTTTTTCAGCTAACTCATTAATTTGTCCCATTCGCATAGCTACGGGTGCGTTAGTTAATACAAATGTACCGCCCTCTTCATGAACTCTTTCGGCTGTTTTCCAAGCAATTGAATTCTCGTCTAATGCTCCAAAAATTATTCCTCTTTTACCTTTTAATAAATTATATGACATAGTTTTTTGTGTTGATTCGTTTTTAATGATGTTCAAAGATAGTATTAATTCAACAATTGTTTAGCATGAGCCATAGCAGAAGTAGAAATTTCTACGCCACCAAGCATTTGAGCTATTTCAACAATACGTTCCTCTGAATCTAATACCTTTAAATTAGTTTGTGTTACGTTACCAATATCTTCTTTATATACTTTATAATGTGTTGCGCCTTTTGCTGCAATTTGCGGTAAGTGTGTAATAGTAAAAACTTGCATTTTAGCACTCATTTTTCGCATAATTTCTCCCATTTTATTTGAAATTTCACCAGATACCCCTGTATCTATTTCATCGAACATAATTGAAGGTAATTGTACGTAATTTGCCAGGATAGATTTAATAGCCAACATAATTCGTGATAACTCCCCACCTGAAGCTGCTTTTTTAAGGCTATTGAAAGCGCCTCCTTTATTTGCGGAAAATAAAAAGGACAGGGCATCTTTACCGTTATTATAATAGGTTTCAGATAGTTCTAACGTAATATCAAAACGTGCATTTGGCATACCCAACTCCTTTAACAACGCTTCTAGCTCTTTTGTTAATTTTGGAATAGATTTTTCACGCTTTTTATGAATTTTAACCGCTAAATCATCAACCGCTTTTTTAGCTAAGTTTAATTCTCCTTGTTTTTCAGCAATAGCATCATCCACACCTTCAGTAATGCGTACTTTTTCTGATAAATCATGTTTAATAGTTATTAACTCCGAAATATCACTCACTAAATGTTTCTTGAGTAAACTGTTTATTAGTTCTAATTTATTACTAACTATTAATAATTGTTCTGGATCTATATCTAGCGTTTCTTGCAACGCCTCAATTTCGGTGAAAATATCATTTATCTCAATTGCACTACTTGTTAATCTATTAAAGACATCTTCGTATTTAGTTGCATATTTTAAAACCTTCTGCATGCTATTTTTAGCAGCTAACAAAGCGGACATCACACCTATATCTTCTGCACTCAACACCTGATTAACGGCTTGTAGCTCCTCTTTGATTACTTCTACATTACTAAGGGTTTCATAGGTTTCCTCCAACGTTTCTAATTCGCCTTCAATTAAATTTGCTTCCTCTAATTCTTGTAACAAATAGGAGTTATAATCATGCTCCTTAATAGCTTCTGCTTGAAATTTTAAAAGCGCATCAAAATCACTTTGAACCGTTTTTAAATTCGCTAAAGCTCCTTTATAGTCTTGAAGTAATTTCTTATTATCTGCTAAGGCATCAATTACTTGAAACTGATAAGCATCGTCTACTAGTTGCATGGTTTCATGCTGAGAATGTATATCAATTAAGTAGGTCCCTAAGGTTTGTAGTCTGTTAAGGTTTACGGGAGTATCATTTACAAATGCACGTGATTTCCCTGACGGTAAAATTTCACGCCTAATGATCGTTTGATCATCATAATCAAAATCTAATGTATCATACAAAGCTTGAAGCTTATAGTTAGACACATTAAAAACAGCTTCTATAACACACTTTTCTTGGTCATTTTTAAGCGCACTCAAATCGGCACGTTTACCTAAAATTAAAGATAATCCACCTAATAAGATTGACTTACCTGCACCGGTTTCACCAGTAATTATAGATAATCCTTGGTTAAAATCAACTTGCAGATGATCAATTAATGCGTAGTTTTTTATAGATAAAGCTGTTAACAAGGCTATTTGATATTAATACGTTACTAAAATATATAACAACTAAATTTAAGACCGAATATCTTAGAATTTAATATTTCGCCATTTACTAGAATACATAGGCGCTACACGGTTTAATGTAGACAGTAGTTCTGTTATTTCTACATTAGGTCCGCTTGAGAATATTTGCTCTATCTCATCCCCTTTTGCATCAAAAAATGTTCGTAATAAAAAGGAGTTTGGACGACGTCTATTCATAACGTCGAAACCTGTTATAGCTTCGGCAATAAGTTCTTTTGATTTTTTCTGATCAGCACTCATCGTATCCAAACCTAATCGGTGATAATTATACATTACCTGTCGGTATTCTTTAAAAGTAGGCGACATTAAATTATCAATTAATGCAAAGCGAGTTTGTAAACCATCTTCTAGTTTCCAGCCTTTAGCATTTTCTTGTTGAGAGTAATTTACAATAGTTTGTGCTTGTTTTAAAAATCTATCACCTCCTTGTGGTTCAAACGTATCGGCATCTAAACCTAATATCATGTAAACATGAAATGCTATAACAGAAATTAAGTTGGACTCAAATTGGTTTTGGTTATATAGTAAATTTTGAAACTCCACATATTGAAATGTAAAATCTTTATCGTTTATATTATAAATAGGTGTGTTGTAACTAGAGCCATAAACGGGTCTTGAAGATTGGACTTGTATAGTTGCCTTAAAAACATCACTTGAATACTCTGTAATATTTATAAACATACCGCAAGCTACGCGTTCTTGAGAACCGTACTCTTTATTTGTCCATTTAGTATTATTAACAAATTCCTTTAATTGCGTTTCGAGTGTTTTAAATACCTGCAGGTTCTCATTCCCTGTAAACTGTGCATTAACAACAACATTACAATTTAGCTCTTGACTATATGATGTAAGAGACATTAAAACGAAAAGAAACAGAATTACTCTATGCATGAATGTGTTTTGTTATAGCGTTTAAAATATCTGACGCAACAGCTTCCTTGGTTTTTAAATCAAAAGTTGTTAGCGTTTCATTAGTATCGATTAAGGTGATTTTATTGGTATCGGATTTAAATCCTGCACCGGCATCTCTAAGCGAATTTAATACAATTAAATCTAAATTTTTAGCCTTTAGTTTACCTTTTGCATTTTCAATTTCATTATTTGTTTCTAAAGCAAACCCTACTAAAAATTGATGTTTTTTATCTTTTCCTAAAGATGCTAATATATCTTTAGTTTTCTCAAGTTCTAAAGATAACGTTTTATCTTTCTTTTTTATTTTCTGAGACGCAACTGTTTTAGGTTTATAGTCCGAAACGGCAGCCGCAAGAATAGCTATATCGACATATTTAAAATGTACATGCGCTGCTTGATACATTTCTTCTGCTGAAGTAACTGGTATAATTTGAACCTGACTATGAGTTAATTTTTGATGTGTAGGTCCTGAAACTAAAATAACATGCGCTCCTAAATTGGCAGCAGCTTTAGCT
Source organism: Algorimicrobium bowmanii (assembly GCF_054031195.1). Next base: position 1,381,591 of record NZ_CM132929.1, on the reverse strand, counting down.
ATTTCAAATCCCATTTTACCACTTGAATGGTTTCCTATAAAACGAACAGGATCTAAAGCTTCGTAAGTTGGTCCTGCTGTTATGAGTACTTTTTTCCCACGTAACGGTAATTTATTTAGAATGTCTTGCTCAATAAATTTCACAATATCTTCTGGTTCCGCCATACGCCCTTCACCAACTAATCCGCTAGCTAACTCTCCACTTGTAGCAGGAATCATAATATTGCCAAATTCTTCTAAGCAATTAAAAGATGCCAATGTTGATGGATGCTTATACATATCTAAATCCATTGCCGGTGCAAAATACACAGGGCATTTAGCAGATAAATATGTTGCTAATAGTAAATTATCACATACACCATTAGCCATCTTAGAAAGTGTATTGGCTGTTGCAGGAGCAATAACAAGTAAATCTGCCCATAAACCTAATTCCACATGGTTGGTCCAAGTTTCATTATCGTTTTCAGGGTCAGTAAAACTGCTATGTACGGGGTGTTTGGAAAGTGTAGAAAGTGTTAACGGTGTAACAAAATCCTTAGAAGCAGGTGTCATGACTACTTGAACGTCTGCACCTGCTTTTATAAAACCTCTAACTAATGTGGCCGTTTTATAAGCAGCTATACCAGCACTTATGCCTAGTAATATTTTTTTACCGCTTAATATTGACATATTAGTTATTATGACTGAGTATCGTCTTCTGTATTTCTGTAATAAATTTTATCGTCTAACCACTCTTGTACTGCTAATGCATGTGGCTTTGGTAATTTTTCGTAAAATTTAGAAACTTCAATTTGCTCTTTATTTTCAAAAATCTCTTCAAGACTATCGTTATACGTAGCAAATTCTTCTAATTTCTCAATTAGTTCTTTTTTAATTTCAGAATTTATTTGTTCTGCGCGTCTAGAGATAATTGAAATCGCTTCATAAATATTATCAGTAGGTGCATCCACTTTATTTCTATTGTAAGTGATGGTGTTTACTGGCGCATTAATCTTCTTTAAATCCATATATAAGTATATTAACTTTTTGTACTGTAATTTTTTAACTCGTCTTCTATTTCTTCAATCATTTTATCTGCTCTTTCTGTAAATTCAGAATCAGTATATGATTTTTTGAAACTATAATAATATGTTTTAGCATCTTCCAAACGTTGTTCTTTTTTATCTAGAACACTATTTAGAGCTAACTGGTAAGCAGAATCAAAACGAAGAAACAAAGCTTCTTCACGATAAATAGTTCCTGGGAAATCGAAAATAAAATTATCAAGCGCTTTTATAGGCGCATTAAAATCGCGTGTATACCCAGCAATTGTATTAAACTGTTTTGCTATAGAGAATGCTTTTTGCTCCAATTTAAAATCTAACTCCTTAACCAACTGATTGGCTTCTGGAATGTATTCTGAATCTGGATACATATTAATAAATGTTTGGAACTTATCAATAGCTTCTCGTGTTTCGTGTTGCTCTTTTGAAAATACTGGCGATAATTCATAAGCACTTTTTGCACTTAAAAAAGCCGCTTCTACAACCTTATCACTATTAGGATAAGTATCTACAAAACGCTCAAAATGATAACTAGATAAATACCAATCTTTAAGCTTGTAATAGCTCATTGAATTTAAATAAGATAACTTTTCAGCTTGAGGTTTCCCTCTATAAACAGGTAATATGGCTTCAAAAAGCTTATTAGCCTTGGCATACTTCCCTTCGTTATATAGCTTTTCACCAACGGTATATTTGGTGCCAACATCTACAGACTTTAAAGCTTTTTGGTATTCGCTACAAGAAGCTAAAAGTGTGCACGTTAGAATTATGTATAAAAAGTTCTTCATAGTTTTTAAACAGTTGGCAAAATTAAGTTATTAAAATGGATTTTAAAAATATTTATTTTGCTAAAATACAAGCTTAAATAAGGTAAGCATTAGGATTAAGTATAATTTAACGCTTAGTTATAATTATTAACAAATACTTCTATATCTTGTTTTAACGCATTGGAGGCTTCTACAAGTGGTAATCTTACTGCAGTTTCACAATGTCCTAATTTATTTAAAACTGCTTTAATTCCTGCTGGGTTATTTTCAGAGAAAATTAAATTTACAGCATCCATTAATTTATTATTAATCTTATAAGCTGCCTTATTATCGCCCGCTAAGCCTAAACGAATCATTTCAGAAAAATCTTTAGGAAACGCTTGACCAATTACAGATATCACACCTGATCCACCAGCTAAAGTTGTTGTTAAAGCCAAATCGTCATCTCCAGAAATAACCATAAAATCTTCTGGCTTATCCTTTAATAATCTTAAATATTGCGACATATCTCCTGCTGCTTCTTTAACCGCAACAATATTATCACACGTTTCTGCCAATGTCAATATTGTTTTTGGTAGCATGTTTGAACCTGTTCTACCTGGTACATTATATAAAATTATAGGTACTGGTGACGCTTTTGAAATAGCTTCAAAATGTGCTATAATACCTGCTTGTGTTGGTTTACTATAATATGGAGAAACCGATAATATAGCATCAATTTCAGTTAAATCAGTATCTGCAATTTCACTTATAACTTGCGCTGTATTATTACCACCTATTCCTAAAACTAATGGCACACGTTTATTAGCCGCTTTTGTTATAGTTTTTGTAATTTCTTTCTTCTCTTCAGCAGTAATTGTTACGCTTTCTGCTGTGGTACCAGAAATTACGATATAATCTATACCGTTTTCGATGTTAAAATTAACAATACGTGTTAAGGCGTCATGATCTACAGACAGATCCGTGTTAAATGGGGTTACAATAGCAATACCTGTCCCCGTTAATTTATGCGTCATGTTTAAGTGTTTTTAAAACTTGTAAATATTTTATTAGTTCGTTGTTGAAAGCATTAATATCGGCTAATGGTGTTTTAATAATTAAATCGTTTAACCGATTATCATGTTGAAACATTCCAGCTTTGAAACTAGCCTCAGATGTAGCTGTAAGCCACTTCAAATACAAAGAGTCCGCTGTATAAAAATTAACCAACAAGCTAAACTTTGTCTGTACAAACGTTTCTAGTTCATTATTTAGTATGCGACCTTTCCATCCAATATCTTTAGGACAAAAGTAATTATTTACACCTTCGGATTCTTGATTTTTTTGATGAGTAAAGGCAATAATTTTCACTTTATTAGGTAAAACTCCAAATTTAGCACTTAAAGAGTCTAAATTAGTCAAATCGGAAACCTCATCAGCATCAACAATAACCCCAACACTTTCAATAGGTTGTAAAGCAGTAACACCTTTGGGGTTATTCAATAATACCTGTAGCTGTTTTTTAATAGATTTTTCTTTAAAACCCTTTAAAATCATTATATCTTTATGCTTTGTACAAAGATACTAAAAGTACCTACAAAAGCGTACTAATTTTATTTGTTTATACTTATGAAATCACAGCATTTTATCATTGCATTTATAGCTTTAACCTTTTTTAATTGCAAAGAAGAAACTTGGCAGTTAAAACGTATTGAAGGCCAGCAAATTTCAATATCAGACACACTTAAAGGAGACTCCGACATAGAAGCCTTTATAAAGCCTTACCGAGAACACGTAAACAACAACCTAGACAGTACACTTAGCTACGCTGTAAATACATACACGAAAAAAGACGGTGAGCTAAACACAGCTATTGGTAATTTATTTGCTGATGTTATTTACGAACAGTCAAACCCTGTTTTTAAAGCACGAACAGGTAAAGACATTGATATGGTGTTATTAAACCACGGCGGAATTCGAGCTATTATTTCAAAGGGGCCTGTTAGTGCGCGTACAGCTTATGAAATTATGCCTTTTGAAAACAGCATTGTTGTAGTTGGTATAAAAGGTCAGCAAATAACCGATATGCTAAACTACCTAGCTAAAGCTAAACGAGCGCATCCTATTTCCAAACTTCAATTGGTATTAGACAGTAATTACAACATTGTTAAAGCTGAGATAGCTAACAAACCTATTGATACTACCAAAACATATTATATAGCTACAAACGACTATTTATATAGTGGTGGTGATCATATGACATTTTTTAAACCTGAAGAATCGTTAAACGTATTAGACTATAAAATAAGAAACGCATTAATTGATTACTTTAAAAAAACCGACACGATTAATCCCCAAATAGACAATCGCTTTATTAAATTAAAAAAATAACACATGAAACGTCGTCAATTTTTACAACAAACATCTGCGTCTGCCGCTTTAGTTACTGTAGGCGGTTTAAGTTTAACGTCCTTTTCAACTTTTGAAGAAACAAGGAAAATAACCATCCTTCATACAAACGATGTTCATAGTCACATTGATCCTTTTGGACCTGAAGATGGCAAAAACCCCAACCAAGGTGGTGTTGCTAAAAGAGCGGCTTTAATTGATAGTATCCGAAATGAAAACCCACACACCTTACTTTTAGATGCTGGTGATATCTTTCAAGGCACGCCCTATTTTAATTATTATGGCGGTGAATTAGAATTTAAATTAATGAGTAAATTAAAATATGACGCCGCTACCATTGGTAATCATGATTTTGATAATAGTGTAGATGGTTTGTTTGCACAACTACCTCATGCTGAGTTTGACTTTATATCTGCCAATTATGATTTTTCTAATACAATAATGGACGGCCTTGTTAAACCTTATAAAATTTTTAACAAAAACGGTATTAAAATTGGTGTATTTGGTTTAGGTGTTGAACTGGAAGGTTTGGTGGACAAAAACATGTATAAAGAAACGAAATATTTAGATCCGGTAGAAATCAGTCAAGAAATGACTCGAACATTAAAAGAAGATGAGAAATGCGATTTAATCATCTGTCTATCACACTTAGGTTATCATTACAAAAACAACCCAGACAAAATAAGCGATCTTATACTAGCAAAAAAAACAAGTAACATCGATTTGATTATTGGTGGTCATACACATACGTTTTTAGACAAACCCACTATAGTTAAAAACAGACAAGGAAAAAATGTATTAGTAAATCAAGTGGGATGCTATGGTCTCAACCTAGGTAAAGTTGATTTTTATTTTGATAAAGAGAAAAACAAATCAAGTAATGGCGCTGCTATAATTGTATAAAACAGGCTTATTAAGCAAAGAATCGAACCTTCTTATTAACCATTCTAGACTGGAAATAGAAGAAATAAAACGCCATAACAAATAGTAACACATGCACAATATTCAGTAAATCTTGATCTGCAATATAGTAGTAAGCTATCTGAATAACTTCTGAAAACACAATACAAATAGAACCAAAAAACATTAACAATGTTTTTTTACTATCGTTATAAAAATAACTAATAGACGAAAATGTTAACAACAACAGCATTGCAATGTTGTATAACAATTCAACTATAATTAATGAAGACATTTCAAACTGAAATCGTGGACTTACAATGTTAATCAATACATAAATTATGTATACATTCAACCCTGTAAGAACAATTACGTGTACAAGATAGTTTTTTAAAATATTTTTAAAATCAATCGTTTTAAAAACCTCTAAAAGTAAAAAAACGTAAGCCGCTATGTATATCAGGTTACCAATAACATAATACGCATCTAACACTAATTGATCTTCTTCAAACAGCGTATACTCTAGGAAAACTGACAATTCCGATATCGAATATAAAACTAAAAAAAGGGTGAAATATTTAGATTTTTTAGAAACATCTAGAAAGTAAATAACTGTAAATAATGGTACAATTAAGGATTTACAGATCGTTGACAAAAATTCTTGTCCATTTATTTGAAACACAACAAATGCTATGCAAAGCATGACTGATAAAGAAATAAGAATATTAGTGTGTTTCATTGATTATAATAGCAATTCGGTTACAAATATAACTAAATATTGTAATTAATCGCCAAAACTACGCCGTTAATCGACTGATTATTAATAACTGAAAAATCACTTAATTGTATCTAAAAATTCTTGCTCCGATAATATTGGTATACCTAACTTTTCTGCTTTCTCTTTTTTGCTTGGTCCCATCTTATCTCCAGCAACCACAAATGACGTTTTAGATGAAATTGAAGACGAAACCTTACCTCCGTTATCTTCGATAAGCTTCTTTAGTTCATTTCTAGAAACCGTATAAAATACACCTGAAACAACAAATGCCTGACTTTCTAGTTTGTTAGTCTGGTTGGCCAATTTTTCTGCTGAAATCTCCATCTGAACACCAGATAATCGCAACCGATTTACAATTTCTGAATTGGCTTCATTATTAAAAAACGCTGTAACACTCTCAGCAATCCTAACACCTATTTCATCTACAGTTACCAATGCCTCTACAGTTGCCTGACTAATTGCATCTATATTTTTATAATGCTTCACTAGTTTTTTAGCAACAGTCTCACCCACATACCGAATACCTAAAGCATATAAAACACGTTCAAAAGGCACTTGCTTACTAGCTTCAATTCCTGAAATTAAATTCTCAGCACTTTTTTGTGCCATACGTTCTAATGGCAATACATCTGCTATTTTTAAATGATATAGATCAGAGTAATTAGTAATTAATCCTGCTTGCACCAACAATGCAACGGTTTCACCTCCCAACCCATCGATATCCATTGCTTTTCGACTAATAAAATGTTGGATACGACCTATAATTTGTGGTGAACAACCATTATAATTTGGACAATAATGTTGTGCTTCCCCTTCTTGTCTCACCAATTGGGTTTGACATTCTGGACAATGAGTTATGTATTGTGTAGGGTGTGAATTTGGATCTCTATGAGATAGATCGACTGCTATAATTTTTGGAATAATTTCGCCACCTTTTTCAACAAATACCATGTCTCCTTCGCGCACATCTAATTTTTCAATTTGGTCTGCATTATGTAAAGATGCTCTTTTTACGGTAGTTCCTGCTAATTCTACAGGTTCTAAATTAGCAACAGGTGTTATGGCTCCTGTTCTACCTACTTGGTACGTTATTTTATCTAATCGTGTAGAAACTTGCTCTGCTTTAAACTTGTATGCCATAGCCCAACGTGGCGCTTTTGCAGTAAAGCCTAATTCATCTTGTTGAAACAAACTATTAACCTTTACAACAACACCATCAGTTTCATAAGGCAAATCATGACGATGTACATCCCAGTAATTAATAAACTCGAAGACCTCATCAATAGAATGAGCTAATTTTGCGGCTTTTGGCACCTTAAACCCCCAATCGCGCGCTTTTTCAAGGCTTTCAAACTGCGAACTAATATTTAAATTACTCCCAGTTATATTATACAACAAGCATTCTAATGGTCGTTTAGAGACCTCAGAACTATCTTGAAGTTTTAAACTCCCTGAAGCTGTATTTCTTGGATTTCTATAAGGCTCTTCCCCTATTTCAATTCGCTCTTCGTTCATTTTAATAAAACCTTCAAAAGGCAATACAATTTCTCCACGAATATCAAATTTATCGGGATAATTACCTTTTAATTTTAGAGGAACCGACTTAATGGTTTTTATATTTGCTGTAACATCATCTCCTTGAAAACCATCACCTCTAGTTACCGCTTTTATTAATTGTCCATTTTCGTAAGTCAAACTTATTGAAGCACCATCATATTTTAACTCACAGGTATAACTAACAGCACCATCTACCATTTTTTTAATGCGTGTTTCCCAATCTAATAAATCTTCTTTTGAGTAAGAGTTATCTAACGAGTACATCCGATACTCATGAACAACCGTTTCAAAATTTTTAGTAATGGCACCTCCCACACGAAGCGTTGGCGAACTTGCATCATAAAACTCTGGATGTTTAGCTTCTAAATCCTGAAGCGTTTTAAGTTTCATATCAAAATCGAAATCCGTAATAGTCGGGTTATCTGCTACATAATAATTATAATTATGTACACGCAATTCATTTCGTAATGCTTCAATTTGTTCTTTTACACTCATAAATCTATTTCATTCCTTTTAACATGCGGGGATTAGAAAACATATCATTTTTAAGCACAACATTTTTTAACGCATGTGCCTGTAGTAAGTTTTTTGTTTCGGGGCCAAGGTATTGATTAATTTCAAAAAACAGAAAACCTCCATCTGTCAATTTCTGAGCAGCAAATTCTGTTATCGCTTTATAAAACTGTAACGGATTATCATCAGCGACAAACAGAGCTAAATGGGGCTCATATGCTAAAACATTTTTTTTAATTTCTACTTTTTCTAAATTTCGAACATAGGGCGGATTAGAAACAATAACATCAAAACAAACATCGCTATCTGTTAATCGATTATCAGTTAGATTTAAAGCACTGTCCTTTATAAACTGTACTGACACATTATTATTTTTAGCATTTTCGGTAGCCACACTTAAAGCTTCATGACTAATATCTACAGCATAAACTTGAGCTTGAGGTAAATTTTTAGCCAAACAAATAGCAATACAGCCAGTTCCCGTACCAATATCTAATATTTTTAAAGGTGTTTCTTTTTTTGAAGCTACCGATTCTAATATCCAAGCCACCAATTCTTCTGTTTCGGGCCTCGGTATTAACGTGTCCCTTGTAACTTTAAAAGGCAAACCGAAAAACTCTGTTTCACCCACTATATGCTGAATAGGCACCTCATCTTTTAAAAGACTTAAAGCCTCAAACAAAGGTTGTTCTTCATTTTTAGTTAGCGTATATTCTGGTTCTAAAACCAAGGTGATTCTATTTAAGTTTAAATAGAAATCAATAAGGATAAAGAAAAAACTCCCTACCTCATCAGCTCCATAAATATCATCTAAATCTTTATGAAACAGTTTTTTTATATCGTTTAAAATCAAAATTTTATTTTTTATACTCTTTTAAAGTTGCTTTAACATCCAAACATTACAAGCAAAATGTCCTGTTTTTCCCATAGCAGCATCTAACGGTTCAAAACCTACTTTAGCGTATAGTTTTTGAGCAGCCACCATAAATGGTAAGGTTTCTAAATAACAGGATTCAAATCCTAATTCCCGTGCTTTATTAAGACACTTTTTAATCATTTTAGCTCCCAAACCAATGCCACGACCCTCAGGCAAGAAATACATTTTTTGCAACTCACAAATATTCGTTTCAGAATCTTCTAATGCTGCTATTCCACAACCTCCTATTACACGATTATTTTTTGTTGCTACAAAATACACACTATCAGTTTTGTTATAAGTTTCCGATAAAGTATCTAAACAAGGATCTTCATAAGCAGTGCCTGTTTTAGGCGCATTCAACTCAATAAAAACAGACCTAACCACAGCTGCCATTTGGGCATTATCTGCTATAGTAATTTCTCTAATAACAATATTATTATGACTCACTTAATTATCTTATTTTTATATCCTGAAATTATGGGATGAAGATACATGAAAAATACATAAACCGCTGCATTGAAATTGCTAAAAATGGATTAGGTACAACAGCGCCAAACCCTATGGTGGGTGCTGTAATTGTTTGCAAGAACAAAATAATAGGAGAAGGCTTTACAAGCCCGTATGGCGGTCCACATGCTGAAGTAAATGCAATACAGTCGGTTACCGATAAATCTCTACTAAAAGACGCCACAATATATGTCACCCTAGAACCGTGTAGCCATTTTGGTAAAACACCTCCATGCAGCGATTTAATTATAAAACACCAAATCCCTCAAGTGGTTATTGGTACCGTGGACACACATAGTAAAGTAGCTGGAAAAGGAATTGAAAAACTAAAAAAAGCAGGTTGCCATGTTATAACAGGAATTTTAGAAGACGCTTGTAAAAGACACCACAAACGTTTTTTTTCAATCCACAATAACAAACGTCCGTATATTATTTTAAAATGGGCAGAAACTGCCGATGGTTTTATTGCTCCAGAAACTAGAAATAAACAACAACCTGTTTGGATTACAAATACCTATTCGCGACAGTTAGTACACAAATGGCGTACAGAAGAGCAAGCTATTTTAGTAGGCACACAAACAGCTTTGGCAGACAACCCTAGTTTAACCGCTAGAGATTGGATAGGACAAAACCCCACACGTGTTGTTTTAGATCGAAGTCAAAAATTACCTAAATCGCTACAAATTTTTAATACCGATGCAGAAACACTTGTGATAACTGAAAATAGCATCGATTTTAATCGTAATATTGCAAGCCAAATTTGTAATATTCTTTACAAAAAAGATATTCAATCCATTATAATTGAAGGTGGCAGCAAAACCTTACAAACATTTATTGATGAAAAAATTTGGGATGAAGCACGCGTTTTTACTGGTGCTACAAACTTTAAAACAGGAGTAAAAGCACCTATTTTTTCAGGTACATTACTTTCAGAAACAACCATTCTTAACGATACCTTAAAAACTTATATAAATGATTAAAACACTAATTTTTGACTTTGGAGATGTTTTTATTAATCTAGATAAAGTAGGTGCATTAGCCAATGCTTTATCACTATTTGGAACAGACACCATAGATGAAGAATTTGTAGCTATTAATTGCTTATATGAGCAAGGCTTAATAGATACTAACGAGTTTTTAGAATTTTACCTTGAGAATTTCCCCAACATTACTAAGGACGAATTAATTGACTTATGGAATTGCTTATTAAAGGATTTCCCTGCACATCGTTTAACTTTTTTAAAGGAATTAGCAGCTAGCAAAAAGTATCAACTAATTTTATTAAGTAACACAAACGAGTTACATATTGATTGGATAAAAGCAGAGGTGCCTTTTTATGAAGAATTTAAAAAACAATTTGATGTGTTTTATTTATCGCACGAAATTGGACTAAGAAAACCTAATGCTGATATTTTTAATTTTGTCTTAAATTCAAACAACTTGGAGGCTACCGAATGTTTCTTCATTGATGACACAACCGAAAACACCGAGGCTGCCAAACAATTAGGTATTCATACTTGGAACATTAACCCAGAAACCGAAGATATCGTAAATCTTTTCAGCATAAACAAACACGCATTTTAAATGTATCTGCTGCTAAGTATACTAAGTTCTACGCTTATATTTATAGTTTTCAAACTAATCTCCAAATATAAGGTTAGCACACTACACACCATTACTGTTAATTATTTTATTGCTTTTGGCATTGGTATCTCGTCTTACAACCAAACTATCACGATACAAAACACATTATACAGCGATTGGTTTTTAGGCGCCTTGTTTTTAGGTTTTTTATTTATCAGCATCTTTTTTGTTATGGCTACTACGGCTCAAAAAAATGGTGTTTCTGTTGCCTCTGTTGCCTCAAAAATGAGTGTGGTTATTCCTATAATATTTGGTATTTATGTATACGACGAAAGTACAGGTCTTCAAAAAATAATTGGAATTTGCTGTGCTTTAATTGCAGTATACCTAGCTTCAGTTAAATCAAATTCTCAGGTAAACTTAAAAAAAAACCTCCTGCTCCCTATTCTACTTTTTATAGGTTCAGGAACTATTGATACAACTATAAAATACATCGAAACAACACATGTTCCTGAAAATGGCATCCCTATTTTCTCTGCTACTATATTCGGAATTGCTGCTATTTTAGGAACCTTAACTACATTTATCAAAAAAGATTTTGGTTTCAACTTAAAAAGTTTAGTAAGCGGAAGTGTTCTTGGTATTGTAAATTATGGATCTATTTATTTCTTATTAAAAGCTTTGGATAACGAACTTTTTGAGAGTTCAACACTTTTCACCATAAACCATGTAGGTGTTATGATGCTTTCTACTTTAGTCGGTTTATTTGCTTTTAAAGAAAAACTATCTTTAAAAAATTGGTTAGGCATATGCTTAGCGGTAATTGCTATAACCCTTGTTACATTAGCCTAATTAACAGAAATTCTTTCGTATTAAAAACTAAGAAACTACTGCCGACTTGTAATCTCCAATAGGCTTTGGTGTTTGAATTATTTTTTTACTCCCTTTACTTGCTAGAATCACAAAACATATAAAAGGGATTAAACCATGAGGAATTCTATACACTGTTGCAAACAAATACTGATGCAAGGTTAAAAACGAAACATCATAAGTAAATCCACTTAAAATTCTCGCGAAAGCTGTTACTAAACCCCAAAAGGCCGCATACAACAAAGCTACACGTGACACTTTTGGTACAAAAATTAAAATAGCAGCTATAAAATCTAATATACCCGCTACAAAAAGAAGTGTTTTAGCTAGGTCTTCAGTGACTGGTAAAATATTCAATGTCATTGTTACAAAATTACCAGGTAAAGGATATACGGCTCCTATTGCATACACACCATGACTTACAAAAGCTAAAGCTGTGATTATTTTTAACGGCATGATTATTTTGGAAATATCCAACTTAACTTTTAATAAATACAATAATACAAATGGTGCCCCAAATTGTATGCTATGCTCAAAAAACATACTTATATGATAAAATTTACTCTTGGTAAGTAGCAATGCTAAAAGAAACAAAAATACACCTCCAATAAATAAGATAATTTTAAACACTTTTTTGGAATGCTCTTGTATCAATAAACTCACTATTGCACAAATAGCATAAAACACTCCATTTATTTTCATAATATTCTGAATCGTACTATCAGCAAATGAACTGGTAACATAATCCTTCCAACTGGTATTAAAAACACCTTCTACAATAGGACTTAATAGTTTTTGATCCCAAAGCAAGGATCTGAATGGTGCGTCCCAAAATATATGTTCATAAGCACGACCTATAAACACACAAAAACAGGTTAATTTCAATAAAAACAGAATATTCTTTTTAGTCATCATAATACAAAAGTAAGACCTCAAATATACTTTAAGAACACCCCAAGACATATTACTTAATCATTAACTATTCATTACCGAAATCCTACTTAAAAGTTATGCCTTTTAAGTTAAAGTTATCAATAAAAAAGCCTAGTAGTTATTTATAAAAACCATTCTATTTTCGGCTCAAATTCTAAAAATTAATAGCAATGAAAAAAATTACATTATTGATTTTACTATGCGTAACATCAATACTATCACACGCTAACAATGATCGTTATCGTCTGGTAATCACGGACAATCCCGCAACAACAATTACCATTGGATGGGATCAAACTTCTGGCTCAAATCCAGTTGTATATTATGGTACTACCGATTTTGGCGTAAACTTTAATAACTATCCATTTAACAAAGCTGTAGAACGCGTTGTAGATTATAAATCTATGAACAACAACTTTGTAAAATTAACCGGACTAACACCTAATACTGCATACTATTTTGTAATTAACGATTCCGAAGGTACAAGTAATCGTTTTTGGTTTAAAACAGCTCCTGACACCAATATACCAATGTCATTTATTGCTGGGGGCGATTCAAGAAATAATATTGTGCCACGCCAAAATGCTAACCTATTAGTTTCTAAATTAAAACCGACTGCTGTCTTTTTTGGTGGTGATATGACTAGTGGAGATAGCGGCTCCGAATGGATTGAATGGTTAAACCACTGGCAATTAACTACCTCTTCTGACGGAAGGATGATTCCTGTAATTCCTGCTCGTGGAAACCATGAGGATTCCAACCAAAGTATCTATAATTTATTTGACACACCATCGGAAGATGTCTATTACGACATTACTTTCGGGAATAACCTTTACACCATATATACCTTAAATTCTGAAATAACAGCCGGAGGAAATCAATCACTATGGCTACAAGACAAATTGAATACTGAAAATGCTATTTGGAAGTCTGCACAATACCATAAGCCAATGCGTCCACACGTGGGTTCTAAATCCGAAGGAAATGATGAATACAATAACTGGTCACAATTATTTTATGATTTTGGTGTAGATCTGGTTTATGAATCTGATTCTCATGATGTAAAAACTACTTACCCAGTAAAACCTTGTGATGGCAGCGCTAATTGCGATGAAGGTTTTGAAATAGATAATGAAAACGGAACTGTTTATGTAGGCGAAGGCTGTTGGGGCGCTCCATTAAGAACAGCTGACGACAATAAAGCTTGGACAAGGGATTCTGGTTCATTTAATCAGTTTAAATGGATTACCGTAACAACAACTGAAATTACTGTAAAAACCATTATGGTAGATAATGCAGAATCTGTTGGTGAAAATTCTAATAACGAAATAGCTGGTGTCCTTCCTGAAAACACAGCCGTATGGAATCCTGCAAATGGAGATACTGTAGTTATTACAAATAATATTGTTACGCATATTGCGGCTATTTCTGCAAGTCAAGATTCTGAAGAAGCTGCAGACGGAAGTATAGACCTAACAAGTTCCGATTTAGAATTTGTATATGACGGCGGATCAAACCAAGCAATAGGTATTGAATTTAGTAATGTAACAATCCCGGAAGGTGCAACCATTACCAATGCTTATATTCAGTTTACAGCAGACGCTTCTGATAGCGACGACATAGATTTATTAGTTTCTGTAGAAGACACCGGAAATGCATTGCCTTTAACAAACTCATCTCATGATGTTACATCAAGATCCTATTTAAATAGTGTTTTATGGTCACCAGATGCGTGGAGCAACGATGCTAGTGGTGAAGCAGAACGCACATCTGACATTACAAATGCTATACAAACAGTGGTAGCGAAATCCTCTTGGTCAAATGGCAATAGTATTGTTGTAAAAATTGAAGCCACAGCAGAATATTTAAACCTACTTAATGAAAATAGACGTGCAGATTCAGTAGAAGAAGGTAACGCTGCGGTGCTACGTGTAGAGTACACCGAATCACCGAACGAATATCCTGTAGTTGAAATTTCTTCTCATGAAGACTTTGCTTATATTGAAAACGGAAATAACATTTCATTTACTGCCAATGCTACAGATACAGATGGTAGCATAGAACATGTAGAATTTTTTGTAGATGATATTTCTATTGGTCTAATTACAACAGCACCTTACGCTATATCTGAAACACTTAGCAACGGTGTACATGAATTAAAAGTTACCACTCAAGATGATCAAGGAGGAAAAAACACGAAAACAATAACACTTTTCATAGGCGAGTATACCACTAGCCTAGCTATAAACGCCTCTGTTGATGCTGAACAACAAAGTGATGGTAGTATGGAATTATCAAGTTCAGATTTAGAATTTGTGTACGATGCTAGTTATGTAGCCGGAAACCAAGTAATAGGTATTGAGTTTGGAAACGTTATTATACCTAAAGGCGCTACAATAACCAGTGCATATATTCAATTTACCGCCGATGCAACAGATAGCGAACCACTTGATTTATTAATAGCTGTTGAAAACAATCCAAATCCAGAAACGATAAACGATAATTTAAACAACGTAACTTCTAGAACTTACCTTACACCACAACTATGGACACCAGACCGTTGGGACAATAATTCAAATGGTGAAGAGGAACGTTCTTTAGATTTATCTACAGATATAAACACGGTTATTTCTCATGACCAATGGGAAGTTAACAATGCAATAGTTGTAAAAATTGAAGCTACGGATGAATATTTAGACCTAGATAATGAAAGACGTCGTGCAGATTCCGCTGATGAAGGAAACCCTCCTGTTTTACATATTACGTATGAAATAATAAATGAAACCCTTCATACAGATACAGTGCAGCAAAAAAAACAGGAAGTTAGTTTATACCCTATTCCTGCATCCGACGTGATAAATATTAAATCGAACACCACGTTTAATACAGCGCAATTTTACACCTTAACAGGCAAGTTTATATCCACATTACAAGTAACTAATGCATCAATTGATAGTCGTAGTCTATCTTCTGGTATCTACATAGTAAAACTTATAAACACAAATACAAACACAACAAGCTTTAAAAAGGTGATTATAAAATAAGCAACCTTTTAAGTTTAGTAAAAAACGTCCATCATAATTTTAATGATTGGGCGTTTTTTTATATCATTGGTATTTTACATCCATAATGACTCTTAAAGACACCTATAAAACTATTACAGCAGCATCGGAAGAAACGCTTTTAAAAGAAAAAAATAGCAAATTTTTTGGCTATGCGTTTCCTATAAAAGATGAAGATGATGTGAAATCTCACCTAGATTCCATTAAAAAGCAACATCATTCTGCCAGACATTGGTGCTATGCTTATCAAATAGGAACTAAAGAGCCACATATTCAATTTAGAGCAAATGATGATGGTGAACCTAACAATTCGGCAGGAATGCCCATATACGGACAAATACAATCCTTTGACGTTACCAATGTGCTGATTATTGTAGTTCGTTACTTTGGAGGAGTTAAGTTAGGTGTTGGCGGTTTAATTAGTGCTTATAAGGCATCTGCCCAATTAGCCTTAGAAGCATCTCATATTGTAACTAAAACCATTAACAAGCAATACTTAATTCAGTTTGATTATAAAAACATGAACAAAGTCATGCGCGTTATTAAAGAGAATAACTTAAATATCGTTAATCAAACATTAGAATTAGATTGCAAAATTACAATTTCTGTTCGCCTTAAAGAAAGCGAACAAATCATGCAAAAATTCAATTCTATTTATGAAGTAAATATTAAGGAACTTGATTAAACGACATGATTTTCTTTAATATATAGTCCGGGCATTTCATAGGCCGCTTAGTATTCATATCAATAAAAGCTAAAACTGTATTAGCGGTTACTAAAATATCACCTTTAGAATTGGTTATTTCATAATCAAATTCAATTTTAACAGCCGGTTCTTTTTTAAGTTGCGTTTTCACTTTTATAACCTCGTCATAAAGTGCTGACTTCTTAAATTTTAAGCTTAATGAGATTACAGGCAGCATAACACCACTTTTTTCCATTTCATTATAGGACATTCCCATTTTACGCAACCACTCTGTACGCCCCATTTCCAAGTATAATGCGTAATTACCATGGTGTACCACTCCCATTTGGTCGGTTTCACCATACCGAACTCTTATAGGTATTTCATCAAAAAAGAACGCCATATCTGATTATTTTTTTGTAGTTTAGACAATGTAATAAACATGCGAAAAAATATCTTAATATTCAATAGAGATACATTTTTTTTTTAAGATTTTTGTTCACATATTTGCCAAGCTAAAGATCAATAAGGGAATTCCATTTCCTTTTCAACTACTAACAAGTAAATTTTAATTTTTATAATGAGTGTAACTGCGCAAACGGTATGGGGAAATTGTCTAGAATTCATAAAAGATAATATACAACCGCAAGCATATAAAACATGGTTTGAACCTATAGTCGCAGTAAAATTCACTGATAACGCACTTAGTATTCAAGTACCAAGTAAGTTTTTTTACGAATGGCTAGAGGAACACTATGTTAAAATTTTAAAAGTAGCATTAACCAAACAATTGGGTGAAAATGCCAAATTAGTGTACATTATTAAAATGGAAAACACTTACGGTAATAAACAACCATTTACAGAACGTATTCCAAGTGCTAATAGGTCTGCTGTAAAAGCTCAAGATGTTGACATTCCATTAAACAACAAAAATCGCGAATTACGCAACCCTTTTGTTATTCCGGGTATTAGAAATGTTAAGATAGAATCGCAATTAAACCCAAATTATAGTTTCGAAAATTTCTTAGAAGGAGACTCAAACCGTTTGGCTAGAAGTGCCGGTTTAGCTGTAGCTGCCAAACCAGGAGGCACATCTTTTAATCCATTATTAATTTTTGGAGGTGTTGGTTTAGGTAAAACACACTTAGCCCACGCTATTGGAGTTGATATTAAAGACAAATATCCTGAAAAAACAGTTTTATATATTTCAGCTGAAAAATTCACCCAACAATATATTGATGCTGTAAAGAAGAATAATCGTATAGATTTTATTCATTTCTATCAAATTATAGATGTGTTAATCATTGATGATGTTCAGTTCTTATCAGGAAAGTCTGGAACTCAGGATGTATTCTTCCATATTTTTAATCACCTACACCAAAACGGTAAGCAAGTTATTTTAACTAGTGACAAAGCTCCGGTGGACATGCAAGATATTGAACAACGTTTGTTATCTCGTTTTAAATGGGGATTATCAGCAGAATTACAAAGTCCTGATTTTGAAACTCGTGTTTCTATACTACGCAACAAATTATATCGTGATGGTGTTGATATGCCTGAGGAAATAATTGAGTATGTTGCTAAGCATATCAAATCTAACATTAGAGAGTTGGAAGGTGCTATCATTTCATTAATAGCACAATCATCATTCAATAAAAAGGAAATCACAGCCGATTTAGCAAAACAAGTTGTTGAGAAGTTTGTTAAAAATACGAAGCGTGAAGTTTCTATAGATTATATACAGAAAATTGTATCTGATTATTTCCAAATGGATATAGATACACTTCAGTCTAAAACACGTAAACGACATATCGTTCAAGCCAGACAATTAGCTATGTTTTTTGCTAAAAAATATACCAAAGCGTCTTTAGCAAGTATTGGTTCACAAATAGGTAAACGTGATCATGCAACGGTACTTCATGCTTGTAAAACCGTTGACAACCTATCTTCTACAGACAAACAGTTTAAAAAATATGTAGAGGACTTAACTAAAAAACTATCTGTTTAAACTTATAAATTACACCCTATGCAGGATACACAAGTAACTAAAATCCTCATGGTATGTTTGGGTAATATATGTCGATCGCCACTTGCGGAAGGTCTCTTAAAATCCAAATTACCAGATTCTAGATTTTTTGTGGATTCTGCAGGAACGGGTAATTATCATGTAGGTGATAAACCAGATCCTCGCTCAATAAAAATTGCCAATAAATATGGGCTAGATATAACTTCACAGCGTGGCAGACAGTTTAAGGTTTCCGATTTTGATACATTTGATGCCATCTATGTCATGGATAATTCCAATTTTGAAAACGTCATCAAATTAGCCAGAAATGCAACTGATATTGCTAAAGTACATTATATTTTAAACGAAATTTACCCCAATCAAAACCACAGTGTTCCAGATCCTTATACCGGAGGGATTCAAGGCTTTGATAATACATATAAAATGCTAGATGAAGCCTGCTCTATATTGGCTAGTAAATTAAAGAAACAACTTTAATTTACTGTATCATTTCGTTTATACACAAAAAAACGACGCTCAATATTAGCAATTAAAATTAAAGGCTATATTCCGATTCTTATAAATAAACGCTTTTCAAACTCATGCAAACGTCCAAAGGAAAATTATATTTAATACCAACAACATTAGGAGATACCAATCCCTTAAATGTTTTACCTATAACCGTTAAGAACACTATAGACAGTATAGATATTTTTATTGTTGAGAATGAAAAAACAGCAAGACGGTTTATAAAACAAATATCCCCTGAAAAAAAACAGCCAAGTTTAAAGTTGTTTTTATTAAATAAGTTTACCGATTACACCGAGTTACCCGATTTTTTAACCCCTTGTTTGGAAGGAAAAAATATAGGTTTATTATCGGAAGCAGGATGTCCTGCTGTGGCGGATCCGGGAGCAGATGTTGTTAAAATTGCTCATCAAAAAAACATTCAAGTTGTTCCTCTAGTTGGACCATCATCAATTATTATGGCTGTCATGGGGTCAGGAATGAATGGGCAAAGTTTTGCTTTTAATGGCTACCTTCCCATTGATAAGCAGGAACGAAAAGCAGAATTACAACGCTTAGAACGTTTATCTTACCAACAAAACCAATCGCAATTATTTATAGAAACACCGTATAGAAACAATGCAATGCTTGCAGATATATGCAAAGTATTACACCCAGAAACAGATGTATGTGTTGCTTGTGATATCACCTTACCTACCGAGTTTATAAAAACACGTACAGCAAAAGAATGGCAAAAAAATAATGCAGACCTTCATAAAAGACCTGCAATATTTATTATTCATAAAAGCTAGAATTTAAGCTGTAAGCTTCACTTTTGCTTTTCTATTAGGCTCGACATCTGATGTATCATAGCCTGAAAATTTCTTTATATAATACTGTATAGATGTACCATAAGCATCTGTAAAACCTTGTTCACCATAACTCCTTAGGTATTTTTTTACGTTTCCAGGGCCTGCTAAGTGTGCTGCAGCCAAAATTCCAGATTCCGTAATACGGATTCCATTAATAGTTTTACCATCAAAACGCTTGATATCTTTTCTTAAAATCCATTTATTACGCTCTGCATTAGCTAAAAAGGCCTTTTCTTGTAGCTCCGGATTATTAAGAAAGTAAACAGGGTTATGAATACCAATTAACTTTAAGGTTTCTTTACCAAACTGGTATTTACCTAAATAGCCAAAAGTATTCACTGTAAAATAATCTCCTCTTGATTCTTTAAAACCTAAAGCTTCTTTAAATCCTACAAAGGATTTACCCAATTTTGGAGAATACGGCTTATACGTTTTCTGCAATGGTAAAAAATGATCTAATTTAGCATCTGTAGTTTCTACAGTATTAACTGCTAAATCATTCTTCGAATAATCAGTTTCAGTTATAGTCTTATTTGAAATAAAAGAACTAAACACTAAAACACATATTATAAGTACTAGCACTAGATAATTTAAGATACTCTTTCTCATAATTTTTGAATTTCATACACTTTTCACCTTAAGGTTATGGGTGTAAAATTTCAGCGTGCAAATATACAACTTTTTTTTAATATCTGAAAATTAATAGATTAAGTGTTAATTTAGAAGTAAATACCATGAAGTTTAAAACCGGTGTCAGTATTAAACTCTACAGCAGGAAATGGCACCTTAATAGTATTGAAAATTTCAAAAACAGTTTTCAATACATGTGACTTTGTTTTTATACGAGAAAGATCAACATCTAAACTCAAATAAAACTGTCTTACCCGGTTTTGATTACTTATTGACAAATCTGTTGTTTCATTAGAACCAGATAGCATTCCATCAGCACCATAGCCTAAAGCTAAGTTTAACCAAGTAGGTAATTTACTTTCATCAAAAAAAGCATGTAGGTTTAAACTAAGCCAATATGTTTGTCCGTTATAATCTTTTAAAAATTCCTCTGAGAATCCATTTCCTAAAACTTCTGGACGTTGGGATGCATATTGTGTTCTATGAAATGAATATTTTAGAGTTATCCGTTGCTCTTTCCAAAGTAATTCTTGACCTATAAAAAGTGCTGTTCCAGTAGCATTTGCACCCATATCACCCCATGAAAACCCCCACTCTTCTGAAAAACCATCAAAAATTTCTACAGCTGTTAAGAATGTAAAACCTAATGTTCCTCCATATAACAATTGATTTTTCTCGCTAACACCACTCCATTTTAGAACATTTGCCCCTTGCCTACCTAATTGGTACGCCGAGTAAACATGTCCTAATTTATCCATTTGCAACCACTGACTCGTATCATCTAATGTATGAAAATCAGATCGAGGATAATCAGCATACCATAACTGATTTAATGCTAATAATGAAGCGGAACCTATAATTGTTTCTGAGCCAATTACCGTATTACGTCGTGATATATTTAAGGTATCACTGGGTTCAAGAAATCTATTAATACTTGATTGTCCCCAACTCGTAAAACATACAATCCCTAAAACAATATGAATATAAAACTGTTTCAAATTTTATTTATAAATACCTTGTTTAGATAAATAAGCGTGGTATTCACGAGCGTTGGCATTATGCTGTCTAAGTGTTTTAGCAAACTTATGATAGCCTAAACGTTTAGCATCAGCAGCAAAATATAGATAACTATGCTGTTCATAGTTTAAAACGGCATCAATAGCTGATATATCTGGCATTGCAACCAAACCTGGTGGTAAACCAGCATACATATAAGTATTGTAAGGCGAATCAATTGTTTTATGCTTATTTAACACCCGTTTAATAACTGTGTTTTGATATTCCGGTAATTGATAAGCAGCAAATTTTAAAGTTGGATCTGCTTGTAAAGGCATCTTTATACGTAATCTATTAATATAAACCCCTGCTACTCGAGGTTGCTCATCTGCTTGCTTGGATTCTTCATAAACTATAGACGCTAAAGTCATAACGTCATTTTCAGTTAAATTTAAAGCTTTAGCTTTCTCTAATCTAGTAGCAGTCCAAAATCGGTTGTATTCTTTTAGCATACGATCACGAAATTGTGTTGCCGATGTGTTCCAGAAAAACTCATAGCTATTTGGTAAATACATACCCAAAGCTGTAGCATCAGTAAAATTGTTTTTATTCAAAAAATCAGCATCACGCATAGCTGTAATTAAAGACAAACTATCCGCTTCAATTTGGCTACTAACACGTCCCGCCAAATCTTCTAAAGATTGTTGATTATTAAACGATAAATTAAAAGGCAAATTCTTACTGCGAATAGAATTGATAATATCGTTATTATTCATTCCTTTCTTAATAGCAAATCTACCAGCTTTAATATTGGTTGTATATTTTTTTTGTGTTGCCAACGCATCAAAAGTTGACATATCTTTTAACAAAGGCTCCAATTGTTCTCGAACATCATTATAATTTGCATCCGAAGACACATAAATATAGGCTTCTTCATTATTAAAAGCTGTGTTACTAGAAAACATAGCATTATACACAAAATATGCTAAGTATCCTGCTACTAATAAACCGATTAAGGCAACTGCCCAAAGTATTTTTTTTATATACATTTAATTTAAAATTCGTTGTAATAAATATTCATTTTTAAAAGAACCGTTTACATAGTTCCAATCTTTTTTTAATCCAATGTTAGTAAAGCCTTCACCTTCAAATAATTTTAAGCTAGCATTATTTTCTTCTGAAATATTACAATATAACTGATGAAGATTTAAATAGCTTTGAGTATATGTTATAAGTAACTGCAAAGCCTCACGCCCATAACCTTGTGATCTATCAGATTTGTTATATATCAAAATACCAACACCGGCACGTTTATTTTTAAAATCACAATCAAAAATATCTATAAGCCCTATACATTCATGATCTGTATTAACAATCATTAAACGCAATTGCTTAACCTCATATATATCTTTGTGAGCATTTTCTAAATATTGTTTAATTAAATATCTAGAATAAGGAGTTTGTGTGCTACTTAACTCCCAAATAGATTCGTCATTTTCAATGGTATAAATAAAGTCTAGATCCTCAGGTTCTAAAGCTCTTAAATAACACTGCTTACCCTGTAATGTTAGCATAAAACTTCACCTTTAAAAACCTGTTTAGCAGGACCAATAAGCCAGATATTTGTATAAGTATCTGCATTAACATCAAAAGAAACCTGTAATTCACCACCTTCCGTTTGAAGCGCTATTAAATTTTTATCGGTTTTACCAGTAGCATACATAGCTATAGCTACAGCAGTTACTCCTGTTCCGCAAGATAATGTTTCATCTTCCACACCGCGTTCATAGGTGCGAACAGAAAAATTACTATCTGAATTTTTAGTAACAAAATTAACATTGGTACCAGCCTGATTATAGGGCGAACCGTAACGAATTTTAGTCCCCAATCCTTTTACATCCATGGTTTTCAAATTCGTTTCTATTTGCACATGATGTGGTGATCCTGTATTTAAAAAAGTATGTGTGTCTAAAATTTCTAATTCAGAAACCTCTTGCATTTCTAACTTAATATAATCCGGTGTAATTATCGCACGATGTTTACCATCTACCGCCATAAATTCAGCGCTAGTATCAACAATTCCTAAAAAATTAGCAAAAGCAACTAAACAACGACCGCCATTACCACACATGGTACTTTCGTTCCCGTCAGCGTTATAATAAACCATTCTAAAATCTAACGATTCATGGTTTTCTAGGAGGATTAATCCATCTGCGCCTATACCAAAACGCCTATCGCAAAGCCTTTTAATAAGTTTCGTATTCTTTTTATTAAAAATTTGCTGGCGATTGTCAATCATAACAAAATCGTTTCCAGTTCCTTGATATTTATAAAATGTACATGTCATAGCTGCGCAAATATAGCAATAATAGATGGTATTTTTCTATGTTAATTAGGCGTTAAAATATGCGTTAAAAAAAGTTAAACTTTCTTTTGAAATTCAATAATGATTTAATTTTAATCGTTATTAAATTTTAATTAAAACAAACATAGATTATGAAAAGAATTTTAAGTCTCGTATTTGTTTCCGTATTAGGTGGTGTTTTAACATTGTCTGCCTACAAACTATATTTAGAACCAGAAATGGCTATTACTACCGAAAGGCCCGTTAGTCAGTCATCATATTTTCCAACGAGCATAAAAACCACAAACCTTACTGGTTCTAATGAAATTCCAAGTTTTGTGGAGGCTGCAGATAAAAGTGTTCATGCGGTGGTTCATGTAAAAAACACAGCTGTTGTAAGTACTCCAAGTACCTTAGAAGATTTCTTTTATGGCCGCCGTTCACAGCAAGCACAAGTAGGAACAGGTAGTGGTGTAATTATTAATAAAGATGGTTATATAATTACTAATAACCACGTTATATCTAATGCCAATGAAATTTCAATTACAACTAATGATAATAAAATTTATGAAGCCCAATTAATCGGAACAGATCCAAAAACAGATATTGCGCTACTTAAAATAGATGCCGATGAAGATTTACCATTTATGACTTTTGGAGATTCCGATACGGCAAAAATTGGTGAATGGGTTTTAGCAGTTGGTAATCCGTTTAATTTAACTTCAACAGTTACTGCTGGTATTATTTCCGCAAAATCTCGTGACCTTTCGGGTCAGAATTACCAATCCTTTATTCAAACAGATGCTGCCGTAAACCCAGGAAACTCAGGTGGTGCCTTGGTAGATAAAAATGGCGATTTAATTGGAATAAATACTGCCATTAGCTCTCAAACAGGTTCTTATATTGGATACTCTTTTGCTGTACCTAGTAATATAGCGCGGAAAGTTGTTGAAGACATTATGGAGTTTGGAAATGTTCAAAACGGTATTTTAGGTGTCAGCGGAATTAGCTTAAATGGATTAACTTCTCAAGAATTAGAAATTCCGTTTACAGAAGGTTTTTACGTAGGTTCTGTTGAAGCAAAATCTGGAGCTGAAAAAGCAGGGATTGAAAAAGGCGATATTATCACTCAAATAGATAATGTGAAAATTTCAAAATTTGCCGACTTAACAGGGTACTTAAACACCAAACGCCCTAATGATGTTGTAAATGTTACTTTATCAAGAAATAATTCTGAACAAACCATAGCTGTAACGTTATCAAAACCGGAAATTTTAACTACTGAATTCTTAGATATTCAAGTAAAAAATATATCAGACAACATTAAAGATGAATACGATATTGAACACGGTGTTCTAGTTACAAAAAGTGATAACTATTGGTTATATCAAAAAATTGGACTTAATAAAGGTTACATAATAACCGATATTAATGATGTTCCGATTACCACTATCGAAGATATTTCAAAATTAAAAAATAAATATGGTGAAGATTTTAAAAATAAAATTGAAAAAATAAGTGTCATAAACCGTCGTGGGCAAAAGCAAAGTTTTATTTTTAGGTAACCAACTGCAAACCAAAAAAGTCCCTTTTACTAATAAATTATAAAAGGGACTTTTTTATTTAAAAAAACATTACGAAAACGTTTGAAATATACTACTTTTGCACTCAGATTTAAGCTCCAACAAAGCTTGGATAAACAAAAATTAACAACACACTAAAATTATTACAAATGAGTTTTAACGAAACTTATGAAAGCGAATTAGCTTTTCAAGCCGATAGACGTAGAGCTACGGTAGAATTTATTAAAATTATTAGCGATCTATGGTACGATAAATCTATCGAGCTTGTGTTATTTAGAAATCAGTTAATTGACCGCAACGTCAGTGAAATTTTAAATTTACACGAATATGCCGGCGAATTTGTGCAAAAACCTATCTCTATTTTTGATTCAGTTGAAATTGCACAAGCAATTAAAACGTTAGACTTACCGCCAGCAAAATTAGATATAGGAAAACTAACTTTTGAGTACCACTTAGAAGAGAAAAACTTCAGTAACGCATTAGCTTTTGTAGCTCACAAACTTCAGGATGCCAAAAAAGAAAATAACATCAAACCTAAAGATGTTGTTTTATACGGATTTGGTCGTATTGGTCGTTTAGTAGCTCGTGAATTAATGACTAAAACAGGAAAAGGTAGCCAATTACGTTTAAGAGCTATTGTAACTCGTGGCGCCATAAACGAAACTGTTTTAGAAAAAAGAGCCTCTTTATTACGTAATGATTCTGTTCATGGTGATTTTTCAGGAACTGTAGTTACAGATGTAGAAAATAGCGCATTAATAATTAATGGTACAACGGTTAATATTATTTCTGCAAATGCCCCTGAAGATATTGATTACACGAAATATAGTATCAACGACGCCTTAATTATTGATAACACCGGTGCTTTTAGAGATGATGAAGCCTTAAAAAGACACTTAGTTTCAAAAGGTGCTTCTAAAGTTCTACTTACAGCTCCAGGTAAAGGTGTTCCTAATATTGTTCACGGTGTTAACCATACAGAGCATAATCCTGACCAAGTTGATATCTTTTCAGCTGCTTCTTGTACAACAAATGCAATTACTCCTGTTCTAAAAGCTATTGAAGACACTTTAGGTGTAAAAAGCGGACATTTAGAAACAATACATGCTTATACAAACGATCAAAATTTAGTAGATAATTTCCATAAAAAATACCGTCGTGGCCGTGCTGCAGCATTAAATATGGTTATTACGGAAACAGGTGCAGGTAGTGCCGTATCTAAAGCGTTACCTAGCTTAGAAGGTAAATTAACTTCTAACGCTATTCGTGTACCAGTACCAAACGGATCCTTAGCAATCTTAAATTTAGATTTAGAAAAAGAAACATCTATTGAAGCGCTAAATGCAACACTTAAAAAATATGCTTTAGAAGGTAATTTAGTAGAGCAAATTAAATATGAATTAAGTGACGAATTAGTTTCAAGTGATATTGTAGGAAGCTCTGCTCCATCAATATTTGATAGTAAAGCTACTATTGTTCGTCAAGATGGTAAAAATGCCATTATATATATATGGTATGACAATGAATACGGATACAGCCATCAGGTAATCCGATTAGCAAAATATATCGCTAAAGTAAGACGTTATACGTATTATTAGTAGTTACATATTTTTACATAAAAAATCTCGTTTTCTATAAAACGAGATTTTTTTTTAAATGTAGAAATGAAAAACATCTAAATAAGAATACGGTCCGTATATAAAAGAGCTTCTGTAAAAAACAGCTTTTAAATTATTGTGATTTATACTAAACATATTTTCTTATTTTCGCAAAAAACTATAATTATTACACCTTATAAATGAATAGCCTAAAAAAACTTGTACTGCTTTTATTACTAGCGATTTCAGCTACTTTAACGGCACAAAACACACCTGATAATACCGATAATTTATCCTTAGATTCGGGTACTATAGACAATCAATTTGATTATGTAATTAAACGTTCTAACAATTACCAGGATTATAAAGTTGTTAAAAAGAATTGGTTGAATACACTTAAATCTCATACGTTAGATTCGCTTCAGGCTGTTCACACAAAAATAGCAACAGCCAATGGCACTATATCTAATCAAAACAATGAAATTACAAGCTTAAAAAACAAATTAGAAACCACACAAAAAACTCTAGACCAAACAACAGAAGAGAAAAATAACATGGAGTTATTTGGTTTACAAATGACGAAACCAAATTATAATGTATTAATGTGGTCTATTGTAGCTTTACTACTAGCCTTATTAATTTTGTTTATTTATAAATATAAAACGAGTAATGCTATTACTAAAGAAGCTAGAAAAACATTATCGGAAACCGAAAACGAATTTGAAGAACACCGCAGAACAGCTTTAGAGCGTGAACAGAAAGTAAGACGCCAACTACAAGACGAACTCAATAAACAAAAAGGAATTAATTAAATGTTTTCCCGAACAAGTTTAAAAATCTACAAACCTAATGGTCTTGTAGATTTTTTTTTGCCATTAACGAAGTAATTACATATTTAACTTATCAAGGAAAATTAAATTCCGAGTAAGATTTTCAGTTATATTTGCAGTTCAAAAATCAAATTATGCGTATTGATATTATTACGGTCTTACCCGAATTATTAAAAAGTCCTTTTGAAGCGTCTATTTTAAAACGGGCTATTGATGCCAATTTGGTAGAAGTCCATTTTCATAATTTACGCGACTATACCACAGACAACTATAAAACTATAGATGATTATCAATTTGGTGGTGGTGCAGGTATGGTAATGATGATAGAACCTATCGATAAATGTATTAGCAAACTACAGGCTGAGCGTACCTATGACGAAGTTATATATATGACTCCAGATGGAGAGACTTTAAACCAAGGCATAGCAAATCACTTATCTTTAAAAGGAAATATTATCATTTTATGTGGACATTATAAGGGTGTTGATCAACGTGTTCGTGATCATTTTATAACACGAGAAATATCTATTGGAGACTATGTGCTCTCTGGAGGTGAACTTGGTGCAGCCGTTTTATGTGATACTATCAT
Source organism: Algorimicrobium bowmanii (assembly GCF_054031195.1). The sequence goes on along the minus strand of NZ_CM132929.1, from coordinate 1,353,132 downwards.
TCGATTAATACCTGGTGTATTAGGTAATGAAACTTCAGCATTAACAGATTCTTTTCAAGATAATCTACTTGCTCCTCCTATCTATACAAGACCAAGGGAGTATAAAGGTTGGAAAGTGCCTGAGCTATTATTTAGTGGTAATTTCCCGAAAATTGAAAAATGGCGAGAAGATCAAGCTTTAGAACGTACCAAGACCCGTAGGCCCGATTTATTAGATGACTAATTTTTATAACAATACAATTTAAAAAGTCAATCTATTAATTGCAGAGTCTTTTTATTTAGTTATATTTGCAGCCAATTTCGAGTTAACCTCTGGCGAAAATCGTGTATGTTGTTTTGAATTAATTATGAAAAAATTAAAAGATATGGAATCTTTAATCAAGTTTGTACAAGAAGAGTTTGTAACAAAAAAGGATTTTCCAGAGTTTAGCGCTGGAGACACAATTACAGTTTATTACGAAATTAGAGAAGGTGAAAAAGTTCGTACACAGTTCTTTAGAGGTGTTGTTATTCAAAAAAGAGGAACAGGTACTTCTGAAACATTTACTATTAGAAAAATGTCAGGAACAGTTGGTGTAGAACGTATTTTCCCAATTAATATGCCAGCTTTACAGAAAGTTGAAGTTAATAAGCGTGGTAAAGTACGTCGTGCACGTATCTACTACTTTAGAGGCTTAACTGGTAAGAAAGCTAGAATTAAAGAAAGCATGAAACGTTAATACTTGTTAATAACGTTCAAAAGCCCTGTTTTTACAGGGCTTTTTTTATGAACAATTGTTAACAACAAAAGTTTATAACATGTTTAAAACTAAATAGTTACATATAGTTAAAATATCTAAAAACATACGTATATTAGCTATATAATTAAAAAACGTTCATTATTTAGTTATTGTTTTTCTAAGTTTAAAGTTCATTACCTAATTAAAAATAGCTTTTAAACTAAATGGCTTTAATAATTATTACGGCACAAGTAAACAGTGATGCGTAAGTTAAAGTCTAGAGCGAATTGTATATTTTAAGATAAACGCTTTACAAGTAACAATGGATTTAAATAACAATTGATCCTAAAACATTGTTCCAGAAAAACAATAAATTGAAACATTTAAGCAATGCGTATTTTATTTAAAAATTGCTTATTTATGTTTCATATTTTTTGAAGTAGTCTAACTTAATTACAGTTTGTAGATTATTTACTACAACATACAACCAAGGGTTACTGTAATTCTTAAAAACTATTTCAAAAAGAAAGCCATGTCAAACTAGGTTTAAACCTAATATGATATGGCTTTTGTTTTAAACAAATTTAAATGTTTAAATTTACACGACTATATATACGCGAGTTATGAACTTACCTCTTATATTAGACAAACAATACAGTAAAACAGATTTTGAAGACGAATATCTGCAACAGGCAGAATATGACAGTTGTACCTTTAGTCATTGTAATTTTTTAAATGCAAATATATCAAACATAACATTCATTGACTGTGAATTTATAGAATGTAATTTAACAGCTGTTGTAGCTAAAAATACCACATTTAAAGATGTCGTGTTTACAAACTGTAAAATTTTAGGGGTACAGTTCGGTAATTGTAATCCATTTCTACTAGCATTTGATTTTAATAACTGTTCTTTAGATTTATCCAATTTTAATAACTTAAAATTAAAAAACACGCTATTTAAAGATTGTAACTGTAAACAAACTGATTTTTCAAATGCAAATCTATCACATAGTAAATTTATAAATTGCAATTTAAAAGATGCTGTATTTACGAATTCAAATCTCTCTCATACAGATTTCACAAGTGCTAAGAACATTAGTATTCAACCAGAGACAGTAAATTTAAAATCAGCTATGTTTTCTAAGGAAAATGTTTTGGGCTTATTAAAAAGTTATAACCTGATAATTAAATAACAAATACCTAAAACAGTAAATTTCAACCTAATTAATGCATATTTTAAGAAGGAAACTTTCCTGACAAATGTAAATTTCTAAAAAAATTACATTAAAAATTACGAATTATACATTTATGAAATGTTTCCTGTATTATTTAATAGCTATATGCATAAGCTACCTATATTCCTATAAGAATTTCTTATATTTGCAATGCTTAAATAATTGCAATAATATCAACTAAAATCATATTCAAATGACAGACTCTTCTACAATAATTTATACTAAAACAGACGAAGCACCAGCTTTAGCAACGGCATCTTTTTTACCAATAGTTAAAGCATTTGCAAAACCATCTGGAGTAACTATAGAAACAAAGGATATCTCTTTAGCAGCTAGAATATTAGCCGCTTTTCCAGAATTCTTAACAGAAGAACAACGTGTCGAAGATGCATTAGCTATTTTAGGTGACTTAGTAAAACAACCTGAAGCTAATATTATAAAATTACCTAATATCAGTGCATCTGTACCTCAATTAAATGCTGCTATTAAAGAGCTTCAAGATAAAGGTTATAAATTACCTAACTATCCTGAAGAAGTTAATACGGATGAAGATAAAGACATAAAAAATCGTTACGATAAAATTAAAGGAAGTGCAGTAAACCCGGTATTACGTGAAGGTAATTCAGATCGTCGTGCACCAAAAGCCGTTAAAAACTTTGCTAAAAAGCACCCTCATTCTATGGGAGCTTGGTCTAAAGATTCAAAAACAAACGTTGCAACCATGAGTGCAGGAGACTTTGCTCATAATGAAAAGTCTGTAACTATAGACAAAGCGACAAGTATCAAAATAATACATACTGATACTAATGGAAATACAAATATCTTAAAAAATGATTTTCCACTTTTAACAGGTGAAATCATTGATGGTACCGTACTTAGTAAAAAAGCTCTTTTAAGCTTTTTAGAAGCAGAAATTGAAGATGCTAAAGCTAACAATGTGTTATTTTCATTACATATGAAAGCAACCATGATGAAAGTAAGTGATCCAATTATATTTGGTCATGCTGTTCGCGTATTCTTTAAAGATGTATTTGAAAAATATCAAGATGACTTTAATAAAATAGGTGTTGATGTTAACAATGGTTTCGGTAATCTAATTAAAAATCTTTCTGAATTACCGGAAGACAAACGTCAAGCTATTGAAGCTGATATCGAGGCAACTTTTAATAGCCGCCCAGATTTAGCTATGGTAAATAGCGATAAAGGTATTACAAACCTACATGTACCTAGTGATGTTATTATTGATGCTTCTATGCCAGCAATGATTCGTACTTCTGGTCAGATGTGGAATGAAGAAGGGAAACTACAAGATACAAAAGCTGTTATACCAGATAGTAGTTATGCAGGTATTTATTCAGCAACTATCGATTTCTGTAAAGAACACGGTGCTTTCGATCCAACAACTATGGGAACTGTTCCTAATGTTGGTTTAATGGCTCAAAAAGCTGAAGAATACGGATCTCATGATAAAACATTTGAAATTGAAACTAATGGTACTGTTTCAGTTGTAGATTCTGAAGGAAACACATTAATTGAACATACTGTAGAAGCTGGAGATATTTGGAGAATGTGTCAAGTTAAAGATGCTCCTATTCAAGACTGGGTTAAATTAGCTGTAAATCGTGCAAAAGCATCTCAAACGCCAGCTGTTTTTTGGCTAGATGAAGAAAGAGCACATGATAACGAATTAATCAAAAAAGTTAACACATACTTAAAAGACCATGATACAAACGGTCTTGATATTAGAATTTTATCTCCAATAAAAGCAACGCTTTTTACATTAGAACGTGTTAAAGCAGGAAATGATACAATATCAGTTACAGGTAACGTATTAAGAGATTATTTAACTGATTTATTTCCAATTTTAGAATTAGGTACATCTGCAAAAATGTTATCCATTGTTCCATTAATGAATGGTGGTGGTCTTTTTGAAACTGGAGCTGGTGGTTCTGCACCAAAACATGTAGAACAATTAATTACAGAAAATCACCTACGTTGGGATTCACTAGGAGAATTTTTAGCACTAGCTGTTTCTTTAGAACATTTATCAGAAGTTAGTAATAACCCTAAAGCTAAAATATTAGCAGAAGCATTAGATGAAGCTACTGAGAAGTTACTAGACAATAACCAATCTCCGTCAAGAAAAGTTGGTGAATTAGACAACAGAGGTAGTCATTTTTATCTAGCAAAATATTGGGCAGAAGCAATTTCTAAGCAAACAAAAGATAACGATATGAAAAATGCATTTGAAAAAATAGCGTTATTATTTAATGCAGAAGAAGAAAACATTATTCAAGAATTAAATGGTGTTCAAGGTAAACAAGTAAATATTGGTGGTTACTATGAACCAAATGATAATTTAACAAGTACGGTTATGCGTCCAAGTGAAACGCTAAATAATATTTTAAATACTTTATAATATTAAATAACAAACTTTAAAAAAGCTCCTTAATTATAAGGAGTTTTTTTTTGGGGGGCTATCATAACAGAAATAATCATTTTCAATTTAAAAAAATAATATTTCGTAATTTTGAGACTATGAAATTTGAAAAAACTACGGAACAAGATTCCAAATACAATCATCTAGAACAGATGTCTATATCAGAAGTATTAAACCATATTAATACTGAAGATCAAAGCGTACCGATAGCCGTATCTAAAGCTAAATACCAAATAGAACTATTAATAACTCAAATTATATCAAAACTTAAAGATGGCGGTAGACTATTCTATATGGGAGCAGGTACAAGTGGTCGATTAGGAATATTAGATGCCTCAGAATGTCCACCTACTTTTGGTGTTCCTGAAGATTTAGTTATAGGTTTAATTGCTGGAGGTGATCTTGCTATTAGAAAAGCTGTTGAAAATGCAGAAGATTCTTTAAGTCAAGGTTGGAAAGATCTAGAAGCATTCAATATATCATCTAAAGATATCGTTATTGGTATTGCTGCTTCTGGAACAACACCATATGTTATTGCTGCACTGAAACAATGTCAAGAAAATAACATTATTACTGGTTGTATTACTTGTAATAAAAATAGCCCATTATCAGAAGTGTCTAACTATCCTATTGAAGTTATTGTAGGTCCAGAATTTGTTACAGGAAGCTCACGAATGAAAGCAGGTACTGCACAAAAATTAGTTTTAAATATGATTACCACTACTACCATGATACAACTTGGTCATATTAAAGGCAATAAAATGGTTGACATGCAATTAAGCAATGCAAAATTACAGGATCGCGGAATAAAAATGATCATGACCAGTTTAGATCTTACGTATGCTAAAGCAGAAGCTTTATTAACTACTCATAAAAATGTTAGAACAGCAATAGAAAATTATACCGATGGAACCAGAAACAAAACGAACAAATAAAGACATACTATATAAAGGCTTAAAAAAAATGGGGATTTCCTTACTTTGTATGTTTATAGGTCCTAGTTTATTACATGTTGCTTTTACAAATCAAGAAAAACCCTTATACCTTGCCTTGTTAATTCTAGGATTAGTTATTGGAGTATTAGCAATAGTATTCGCTTTTAAAGGCCTGCAAACAATAATGAAAAGTATGTTTGATTAACAGACTGTATTAACCAGAAGTAAAAAGCGCATCATGCGCTTTTTTTTGGTCCTTATTATAAGGATTGGGGTTGTTAAATAGAAGACAAAAAAAAATCCTGACTCATAAATGAATCAGGATTAAAAAAGGCGGCGACCTACTCTCCCACGAGATGCAGTACCATCGGCGCTAACGGGCTTAACTACTCTGTTCGGAATGGTAAGAGGTGAGCCCCGTCGCTATAACCACCTTAAGTTATAGCTTCAGTAACATAATATTACTTCAGCGTCCCATATATATGGAACAAATATTTTAACATATTGAAAAAATTACATGAATTGTGTTGTAAACGTTTATAAAAAAACAGGCGTACAATAAGCCTATGGGTTATTAGTACTACTCGGCTATGACATTACTGCCTTTACACCTATAGCCTATCAACGTGGTCATCTCCCACGACCCTTTAAAGAAATCTCATCTTGTGGTGGGTTTCGCGCTTATATGCTTTCAGCGCTTATCCCTTCCAAACGTAGCTACTCTGCAATGCTCCTGGCGGAACAACAGATACACCAGAGGTTTGTCCAACTCGGTCCTCTCGTACTAGAGTCAGATCCACTCAAATTTCTAACGCCCACAGTAGATAGAGACCGAACTGTCTCACGACGTTCTGAACCCAGCTCGCGTGCCACTTTAATGGGCGAACAGCCCAACCCTTGGGACCTTCTCCAGCCCCAGGATGTGACGAGCCGACATCGAGGTGCCAAACCCCCCCGTCGATGTGAGCTCTTGGGGGAGATCAGCCTGTTATCCCCGGAGTACCTTTTATCCTTTGAGCGATGGCCCTTCCATGCGGAACCACCGGATCACTATGCTCTACTTTCGTACCTGATCGACCTGTATGTCTCTCAGTCAAGCTCCCTTATGCCATTGCACTCTACGCACGGTTACCAAGCGTGCTGAGGGAACCTTTAGAAGCCTCCGTTACTCTTTTGGAGGCGACCACCCCAGTCAAACTACCCACCAAGCACTGTCCCTTCAGATGAAGGTTAGACTCTAGATAAGCAAAGGGTGGTATTTCAACAATGACTCCACAACGCCTAGCGACGCCGCTTCAAAGTCTCCCACCTATCCTACACATTACTTATCCAAAGCCAATACTAAGCTATAGTAAAGGTTCACGGGGTCTTTTCGTCCCACTGCGGGTAATCGGCATCTTCACCGATACTACAATTTCACCGAGCTCATGGTTGAGACAGTGTCCAGATCGTTGCACCATTCGTGCAGGTCGGAACTTACCCGACAAGGAATTTCGCTACCTTAGGACCGTTATAGTTACGGCCGCCGTTTACTGGGGCTTCATTTCAGATCTTCGCCGAAGCTAAACCCTCCACTTAACCTTCCAGCACCGGGCAGGTGTCAGGCCATATACGTCATTTTTCAATTTAGCATAGCCCTGTGTTTTTGATAAACAGTCGCCTGGACTCTTTCACTGCGGCCCATCCGAAGATGGGCGACGCTTCTCCCGAAGTTACGCGTCCATTTTGCCTAGTTCCTTAACCATGAATCTCTCGAGCTCCTTAGAATTCTCATCCCAACTACCTGTGTCGGTTTAGGGTACGGGCTGCTTCACTCGCTTTTCTTGGAAGTCGATTTGCTGGATTATCACCGCAGCCGTAGCTTTAGTGTACTATCGGAGTGTTACCACTTCCTTCAACGTACTATTCCGTCAGTACGCACCAACTTTTCGCCTCCGTCACTTTTAGTGTGAGCAGGTACAGGAATATTAACCTGTTGGCCATCCACTACCCCTTTCGGGTTCGCGTTAGGTCCCGACTAACCCTCAGCTGATTAGCATAGCTGAGGAAACCTTAGTCTTTCGGAGTGCGGGTTTCTCGCCCGCATTATCGTTACTTATGCCTACATTTTCTTTTGTAGCTTCTCCAGCAAGCCTCACGACTCACCTTCGACGACACTACAATGCTCCCCTACCCATCTTTCGATGCCATAGCTTCGGTAATATGTTTATGCCCGATTATTATCCATGCCGAACCGCTCGACTAGTGAGCTGTTACGCACTCTTTAAATGAATGGCTGCTTCCAAGCCAACATCCTAGCTGTCTAAGCAGTTCAACCTCGTTTTTTCAACTTAACATATATTTGGGGACCTTAGCTGATGGTCTGGGTTCTTTCCCTCTCGGACATGGACCTTAGCACCCATGCCCTCACTGCTGATTATCATTATATAGCATTCGGAGTTTGTCAGGAATTGGTAGGCGGTGAAGCCCCCGCATCCAATCAGTAGCTCTACCTCTATAAAACTATAAATCAACGCTGCACCTAAATGCATTTCGGGGAGTACGAGCTATTTCCGAGTTTGATTGGCCTTTCACCCCTACCCACAGGTCATCCGAAGACTTTTCAACGTCAACCGGTTCGGTCCTCCACTGTATGTTACTACAGCTTCAACCTGCCCATGGGTAGATCACACGGTTTCGCGTCTACCACTACTAACTAAAGCGCCCTATTCAGACTCGCTTTCGCTACGGATCCGGACCTGAAGTCCTTAACCTTGCTAGCAACGGTAACTCGTAGGCTCATTATGCAAAAGGCACGCCG